>CAMBVX010000019.1 GCA_945871085.1 Opitutus sp. GAS368
TGCCTGATCTATTTTTTCGTCGCGCTGGCCGCCGTCGCCGTCGTGGTCGCCGGACTCTATTACGCGCTGCGCAAATAATCGGACGCGTGCCCAGCCCGCCCGCGCCCACCTCAACTCACCGCCGGATAACTCCCTAACCACTTCACCAACGGGCAAAATTTCTTCAGCTCGGCCAACGCTTCCTGCATCGCCGCGTCCTCGTAGTGACCGGTCACATCCAAGAAGAAATAGTAATCCCACGGGCGCTTCTTGCTCGGCCGCGACTCAATTTTCGAAAGGTTGATGCCCCGGCTCGCCAGCGGATTGAGCATCTTCAAGAGCGCCCCTGAATGAGACGCCGCCTCATCACCGAGCGACACGAGCAGGCTCGTGAGATCCTTGCCCCCCCCGACCGCCCCAGACGGTTTCCGCCCGATCACAAAAAACCGGGTCGTGTTGTCCGCCTTGTCCTGAATATTGCGCTCCACGACCGGCACACCGTGAAACTCCGCCGCGAGTTCGCTCGCCACCGCCGCCGTGCCCGGCTCGCCCTTGGCGATCTGCACCGCCCGCGACGTGCTGGGCGCATCGATCAACTGCGCGTGCGGCAGGTGTCGCTGCAACCAGTGCCGACACTGCGCCAGTGCCTGATCCTTCGAGTAAACCCGCGTGATCGCCTCAAGCGTCGAATTGGAAATCAGCGCGTGGTTAATTTCCAGATACAGCTGGGCCACGATCTTCAGATCGCTCTCGACAAAACTGTCCAACGCCTCCCGCACCGAACCCTCGGTCGAATTCTCGATCGGGATCACCGCGTAATCCGTCTCGCCCTTTTCGACCGCCGTGAAGATGTCGCTCACCGTCGCCATCGCGTGGTAATCCACACTCGCCCCAAATTTTTTCATCGCCGCCGCATGCGTGTTGCTCGCCTCGGGCCCGAGATACGCGATCACCAGCGGCTTCTCCAACGCAATCGCCGCCGACATGATCTCCCGGTAAATCGCCCGCAACGCCTCGTTCTTGATCGGACCTTCGTTGCGCCCCGTGACCTTGCGCATCACGGCATCCTCCCGCTCCGCGACGTAGATCTGCCCGCCCTGGCTGCGCTTCACTTTGCCGATTTCCGCCGCGAGGCCGAGGCGTTCGTTGATCAGCTCAACCAACTGAAGGTCGATCTGGTCGATCTTCTTGCGGATGGGTTCGAGGCTCATGTCAGCTTTGCGCCGGTTTTTTCGGCTCACTCGCGGCTTCCGGCGCGACCTCTTCACTGACCGTCGGCACCGCAGCCTCGTCATTTGCCGCCGGTTCAATTTCCGGCGCGACCACCGCCTCCGTCAGTCCTGCCCCGATCAGCTCGTCCTCCCCCCCCGAACCCGGCCCCTCCAATGGCAACTCCTCGTCCGATAGACCCATGTCCGTATCCGTCGGCTTGTGCGCCGAGGAAGAATTTTTCAACCACTCATCAATCTGCCGCGACGACAGCACGTCCGACGCCGGCATTTCATCGAGCGCCTTGATGCCGACAAACTCGAGAAACTGATCCGTCGTCCCGTATTGAATCGGCCGGCCCGGCGTATCCGCCCGCCCGGTGATATAGACCAGCTCGCGTTCGAGGAGTTTGTTGATGCCCGCTTCCGCCGACACGCCGCGAATGTTCTCGATTTCACTACGCGTCACCGGTTGCCGATAGGCCACGACTGCGAGGGTCTCGATGGCCGACTGGCTCAGTTTCACCGGCGGCGGCTCTTGGCGCAAAATCCTCAGCCAACGCCCGAATCGCGGATGCGTCATCAGCCGATAGCCCGAGCTACCCTCGACCAACACCAGCCCCTCATCCGCCACCCGCAAATCCGCCGTGATCTGGTCCATCGCCTCGCGAATCTGCGTCGCCGTCACGAGGGACGGCACTTCCGAGTAAAGCTCCGGATCCTTTTCGACCGAAGCCTCAGCCGGCACCTCCAAGACCTCCGCCAAGGGCGCGCCCGAAATCTCTGCGACCACCTCAGCTCCCGCTTCCGCCCGATCCCCCGCCGTCGCGCTTAGGTCCGCCGCGACCGCAGGGTTCTCGACCACCACTTCCGCCATCGGCAAAGCCGTCGCTTGGTTATGAAAGCGCGTAAAGGCTGCCTGCACATCCTTGATCGACAGCGATTGGTTGGTCGAAAGCAGCAAAGCCTTCAGCACTTTTTTCAGATTAAACGCCATGCGGGTAGAGTTCCACGAGTGAATGCGCCGCGCATTCCCCCACGCAACCACGAAAACGAATCGCCCGACTCCGGCCGGACGGGCGCTCTCCCAAGCGCCCACAGAAAAACTCCCACCCCTAATTTTCAGCCCCCACCCCACCTCCGCTCACCCACTGCCCCACTGTGCTCGCCATCCCCCGAAACGTTCTGCCCGAAACGTCCTTGCCCCCTCGCCGCCTAGCTCTCACCTCTCAGCCCTCCGCACTCAGCCCCCCTTTCCCTCGCTCAACTCTCATCCCTCAACGCTCAGCTTTCCTCCCCCTTCCTATGTGCCAAACCGCCCACTCCCTCCGCCCGCACTCGTCCATCGTCGTCGACGGCCATGACCGCGCCCCCGCCCGCTCCATGTTGCGCGCCGTCGGTTTCACCGACGAAGATTTCAAAAAGCCCCAGATCGCCGTCGCCTCCTCCGCCAGCAACATGACGCCCTGCAACGTCCACCTCGGCGAACTCAGCGAGCACGCGCAAAAGGGCATCAACGCCGCCGGCGGCAAGGCCGTGTATTTCAACACCATCACCGTCACCGACGGCATCAGCATGGGTACGCAGGGCATGCGCTACTCCCTCGTCTCCCGCGACGTCATCGCCGACTCCATCGAGACCGCCGTCGCCGCCGAGGGCTTCGATGGCCTCGTCGCCATCGGTGGCTGCGACAAAAACATGCCCGGTTGCATGATGGCCATCGCCCGTCTCAACCGCCCCGCCGTCTTCATCTACGGCGGCAGCATTCTCCCCGGTTTCGCCGCCGCCGACTGCGATAAACAGAAGCCCCTCGACATCGTCTCCGTCTTCGAAGCCGTCGGGAAACACGCCAAGGGCGAACTCACCGACGCCGGCCTGCGCGACGTCGAGGCCAGCGCCATCCCCGGCCCCGGCTCCTGCGGCGGCATGTATACCGCCAACACGATGGCCACTGCCATCGAGGCCCTCGGCATGAGCCTCCCCAACAGCAGCGCCCAACTCGCCATCGGCAAAGAGAAACGCGACGACTGCGAACGCGCCGGCGCCGCCGTCATGGCCATGCTGAAAAAGGGAATCAAGCCCCGCGATATTCTCACGCGAAAAGCCTTCGAGAATTCCATCACCGTCTGCCTCGCCCTCGGCGGCTCGACCAACCTCATCCTCCACCTCCTCGCCATCGCCCACTGCGCCGAAGTCCCGCTCGCCCTCGCCGACTTCAAGACCATCGGCGACCGCGTCCCGCTCCTCGCCGACGTGAAACCGTTCGGCAAATATGGCATGGCCCACCTCATCCGTATCGGCGGCATCCGCCCGATGATGAAGATCCTCCTCGATCGTGGACTCCTCCACGGCGAGTGCCTCACCGTCTCCGGCGAGACCGTCGCCGAGTCCCTCAAGGACGTGCAGCCCTACCCGTCCTACCCCGACCAGCAGGACGTCATCCGCCCCTGGGACAAACCCATCAAGGCCGACACGCACCTCCGCGTCCTCCACGGCAACCTCGCTCCTGGCGGTGCCGTCGGCAAAATCACCGGCAAGGAAGGCCTCTACTTCAAAGGCCCCGCCAAAGTCTACGAGAGCGAAGAAGACGCGCTCCAAGGCGTCCTCCGTGGTGATGTCGTCAAAGGCGACGTCGTCGTGATCCGCAACGAAGGCCCCGTCGGCGGACCCGGCATGAGAGAAATGCTTTCCCCGACGAGCGCCATCGCCGGCCGCGGGCTCATCAAGGATGTGGCGCTCATCACCGATGGACGCTTCTCCGGTGGCTCGCACGGTTTCGATGTTGGCCACATCACGCCAGAGGCGGCGAAAGGTGGCCCCCTCGCCATTGTGAAAAACGGCGACCTCATCGAAATCGACGCCGTGAAAAACACGATCAGCCTCCTCATCCCGGACGCCGACTACGCCGCCCGCATGGCCGCCTACGCGCCACTCCCCCCGAAAGAAACCCGCGGCGTCCTCGCCAAATACGCGAAACTCGTCAGCAGCGCTTCGGAGGGCGCAGTCACGGACAAGAACCTGTAGGTCTCGTCGCCAAATTCCGTGCTGCCTTGGCGCTCGACTGTCGGAGCGGGTTCACCCTGCGATCCGCGATCAGCACAACGCGGCATAAAACCGCTCCTTCAGAACATTCTGCAGACGCCCCGGAGGAGCGTGCTCACGCGCGATTCGCGCCGAATCCACGTTCACGTCATGAGCATGCACGATGCCGTTCAGACGATGCTCAAACCGGTTCCTCCCGACGTCTCGCTTCACGAGGTCGCCCGCGAGATCGCATCCATCGCGGGTATCCGCGATGGCTTCGCCCAGCTCGAACCAAGAGGAGGCAGCCCCATCGAGGAAATCGAAACGGTGATCCCAAAATAGGCAGGAAAGTAATTCTTTCGCGCCGCGCGATTGAAGACATGGAGGCGATTGTGCGCTACATCGCCGGCAACGATGTTACCTACCCTAAACCCCAAAGCCGGACCCGGTGCGACCGCACCGGTGTGACCGCATCGGTTCGACCGAGCGTCCGACCGCACCGGCCCGACCGCGCGTTCGACCGCACTTGTCCCGATTCCCAACGTGCACCCTTTTTCAGGTCCGGCCTCCGGTGCCCGCGCGCCCGCGCGCTTACGAGCCGATCAGCTTCGGCAGCTCGAAGCCAGGGCTGCGCGGGTCGGCGAGGAGCGCGTTGGCTTCCTTCGCGAACGCGCCGGTGTGGCGCTCGGTCTTCGGGTCGAAGGTGAGCCACGGGCCGACCACATAATCGGTGCCGTCTTCCGGCACGCCGACGCCGTCGCGCATGATCGCGTGCAGCTTCATGAAATGCTCATACGCGTCCTTGTTGTCGCCGAAACGGCCGGCCTTGGCGTTGAACGGCACCTTCGTGCCGAGCCGGTAGGAGTTGTTCATGAGGTGACCAAGCACCGAGCCGTAGTGGGCTTCCTCCACATTGCCGTTGGCCATTTCGGGTTTGCCGGCGCGGCAGGCCGCGATAAACGCACCCCAGTTGCCGCCGGGCGTCACCTTACCGGGCTTGATCGTCAGTTTTTCGCCGGTCGTGCTGCCCTTCGCGAAATACAGGTTGCGGATGATCTTCCCGCCGTCCTCAAAGTAATACTCGTTCTCCACCTGATGGAGGTAGCCCTGGTGGTTCACATTGCGGACGTTGAAGAACGCGTATTGCCCGTTGGGATATTCCGCGAGGGCGAACATCGTGTTCGGCGTCTCGCCCTGGTCGTTCCACTTGAAACGGCCGCCGAGCGCCATCACGCGCGTCGGGCTGGTGAGCTTCGGGTCAAGCGCCCAGCGCGCGACGTCGAGCTGGTGCGTGCCCTGGTTGTTCATGTCGCCATTGCCGGTCTTCCAGAACCAGTGCCAGTTGTAGTGGACGAGATTCGGGTGGTAATTGGTCACCGCGGGGCCGCGCCAGAGATTCCAGTCGAGATGGCTTGGCGACGCGGACGGTGCCTTCATGCCGATCGTGTCGCGCGGCTTGCAGCAATAGCCGTAGGAAATCTTCAACTTGCCGAACTTGCCCGCTTGAATCGCCTCGTGCAGGCCGGCGATCTTCTCGTCGCTGCGGCGCTGCGTACCGTGCTGGATCACGATGCCGTAGCGCTTCTGCGCTTCGACGGCCGCGCGGCCCTCAGCGACGTCGTGGCTCATCGGTTTCTCGACGTAGACGTGTTTACCCGCCTGCGCGCCCCAGATCGTCATGAGGGAGTGCCAATGGTTGGGCGTCGCGATAGAAATCGCATCGAGGGTCGGGTCTTCGAGCGCGCGCCGCACGTCAGAAAGGCCCTTGGCGGCGAATTTTTCGCCGGTCTTCTTTTTCAGATCCGCCAGCGACCTCTCCAGCACCTGCTGGTCAGGATCGATGAGGTAGGCGATCTCGACGTTCTTTTGCTCGGACCAGCCGCTAATGTGACTCTTGCCCCGGCCATTCAGGCCGACGACAGCGATGCGCAGGCGATCGTTCGCGCCGATCGTTCTGGCATAGGAAGGGGTGCTGCGGGCGAGCAGGGCTGCGCCGGTGGCGAGGGCGGAGGTCTGGAGGAAGGAACGCCGTGTGAACATGGTCATGGGTGGGGAAGACTTGGGGCCGGGGAAATGAAAGACGCAGACCGAGTCTGAACGATGCTCTTTTTGTGCGAATCGCCAACGGCGAAGGGGCGCGGCAAAAAAACGGGGTCACGGCAAGAAAACGAGATCCGCTTTGGGGTTTGGGGTTAGTTGGCGAAATCACGAATTTCTGACTGTGCGACAACCCGCCGCCTCGCGATGGACTTCGCCTTTTGCCGAAGCCCACGCCGCAGGCAGTTTCCGCTCCCGGATGCCGTCCTTCCGCTCGACCAGCTGACCATTGAGGAAAAGTTGCGGGGACAGAAAACGGGGTCAGGGAAGGCTTTGGGGTTTGGGGTAGACGCCATGATCTTATACCTATCGCCCAAATGATTCAGACTTTGATTTGCCGGGTAGCCGCGAGCGCCAGCGAGTGGTGATCCGTCCACTCGCTGGCGCTCGCGGCTACCGAAAAGTCCAGAGTTCAAAGGACGTTGGTATTATACCAACGTCATTTGAGTTTTGACTGCTGGTAGCTGCGAGCGTGAGCGAGTGGTGTTTCGACTATCGTCCAAATATCACGCGACGTTGGTATTACTGAGCACGACGTCCGGGGCGCGCCGCCACCTTGCGGCTGACTTCATGCAGGTTGCTGAGATGCCCCGCCGGGCCGAGCCAGCGATTGGTTGCGGTCGCGCGCGCCTCCAGCGCCGCCGTGAGCGCGAGTTTCTAGGCGGCGAACCTTCCCCCGATCTTCAGGTCGAGCCAAAAGACGTCAGGTCTTCACTCTCGACGAATCGCCCGATCAGCCGCGTCTGGCACGATCACGCGGGGTCAGAAAATAGAGAAGCTTTGGGGTTTGGGGTTCATTCGAGCTTTCGGCTCACCGCCTCGTCCCACGGGACGCCATCGGAGCCTGACCCTAACGAACGTGGCGAATAACGGTCCAAAAAAAGATCACAAATTTTAGGCGATGAGCCCATGGTCCTCGACCGGCCGGAAAAACCCTCATCTTCACAGCGAAATCTTGATCCCCTTGCGCAAATAGGTCGGCACATCGAGATCTTGGCCGTCGAAGAGGTTTCGATCCGTCTTCTCGAAGTGCCCGCGACGCTCCACTTCGCCAAAACCAAACTCCTCCTGCGCGACCTTCGCCGCATGGAGATTCCGCGCCTCGGCGCTGTCCGCGGCCCGCCCTGCCGTCGGCGGAAGGTGCTCTGCGGACTCGGCCACGGGGGCCAGGTTCGCGGGAGTATGCGCCGTGGGCCCATCAGCGCGCGGCCCGAACGGGGGCGGCGTCTTACTTCGCGCCGGCGGCGCCGGTCGCCGCGACGCCACACCGCGACCACCCATATCACTCGTGCCCAAGACGCACACTTCGACGCGACCCGCCATCGTTTCGTCGATCACCGCACCCATGATGATGTGCGAGTCGCGACCAAACTGGTCGGTGATCGCGCTCATCAACTCGTTCACCTTGGGCAGCGTCAGATCAGCCCCGCCGAGGATATTTACCAGCAGCCGGTCGGCCTTGCGGGAAAACTCCGGCGCGTGCAGCAGCGGACAAAGTTTCAGACTGGAAATCGTGTCCGCCACGGCGTCTTCACCCGTACCCTCGCCGAGGCTGAAGAGCGTCTTGCCCCCGCGTTGGTTGAACGCCTGCCGGAGCGTGGAGAAATCGAGATTGATCAAGCCCGTCTTGAAGAGCATCGCCCAAATTGATTTCACCCCGCGGCCGATCCACTCGTCCGCCCGCGCAAACGAATCGAGCACGGTTTCGTTTTCCGCCGCTTCCTGCAACAGCACGTCGTTGGGGAGTGGAATGACCGCATCACAAACCTTGCGCAGCGCCGCGAGCCCCTCTTCGGCCTGTTTGAGCCGGCGACCGCCCTCAAACGAAAACGGCATCGTGACAAACGCGATGACGAGCGCACCCGTCTCGGCCGCGATCTCCGCCACGACGGGCGACGCCCCGCTGCCCGTGCCACCGCCCATGCCGGTCACGATAAACACGAGGTCACAATTTTTCACGACCGTCGCAATTTTCTCCCGGTCGGCCTCGGCCGCGACGCGGCCCAGCTCAGGGTCACCGCCGGCCCCCAGGCCGCGCGTGACGCCCATGCCGATGAGCACTTTGTCCTGCACGGGCGAGCTCGCGAGCGCCTGATAGTCGGTGTTGATCACCGCCATTTGCAGGCGCTCCAAGTTTTCCATTTTCAGGCGGTCCACCGCGTTGGAGCCCGCGCCGCCAACGCCGACGAGTTTGATCGCGATATTGCGATCCGTAAGGAGCCCGTGCTCGAGGGGAAGTTCGTTGAGATTCATGGCGGCAACTCAGGAATTGGCGAAGAGGCGTTTCACGCCGGAGAGGAATCCGCCGGCGCGGCGGATCGGCGCGGACTTATCTGCTTGGGAGCTGACTCCGTAATAGAGCAGACCCAGACTGGTATGATAACACGGGTCGCGGAGATTTTCGCTCACCCACGTGGGCGCTTCACCGAGGTGCGCCGAGACGCCGAACACCTTCGCAGCCACATCGGCGAGGCCGGCGAGTTTCGCAGTGCCACCGGTCAGCACGACGCCGGCGGCGCAGGTCTCGGCGGTGAACGCGTTACCCAGTTTTTTCTTCACGACCTCGAGGAGTTCCCACGTGCGGGCCGCCGTGATCTGCTCGATGGCCTGCTGCGGAAACTGGCGGTCGCCGATGGCAAAATTTCCGTCGAGCATGACCTTCGTGGTTTTGTCCTTCGTCGTCACACTCGCGCGGCCGAAGCGGAGCTTGAGCTTCTCCGCCTGCCCGTCGGTCAGACGCAAGCCGATGCTGAGATCGTTCGTGAGGTGCGTGCCCCCGACCGGCACGACCCCGGTCGTGTGCGGTGCCCCATCGCGGTAGAGCACGTAGTCGGTCGTCCCGGCACCGATGTCGAGGACAAGCACCCCGTGCCGCCGCTCCTCGGGCGTGGTGACCATGTGGCCCGCCGCGAGACTCGAAAGGACGAGCTCGCGCACCTCCAAATTAAAGCCCCGGATCACGTGAATGTTATCCGCGAGCCGCTGCTCTTGCCCATGCACGGTCCAGTAGCCGACTTCGAGTCGCTGGCCGCCGATATTTTCCGGCATCGTCGAAACCAGACTACCATCGACGCGGAACGGACGGCGGATGTGATGCACGACCGCGCGATCGGCGGGGAGCTGCTTCGACTTTGCGAGATCGCACACGGTGCGGATGTCCCCCGCGTCGATCATATTGTCCAGCGCCTTCACGGTCACCGTCGCCTCGTTGTAGAAGCCCTCCAGATGTCCACCGGTCTGGGCGAGAAACACGTGGTCGATGCGCTCACCCGCATCCCGCTCCGCCTGTTCGAGGGCACTGTGGGTGCATTCGCTGGCCGCCTTATAGTCGACCACGCCGCCCTTGATGACCCCGCGCGAGGAACACTCGCCGCAGCCGATGATCGCGAGCTCGCGCCCGGTGTATTCGCCGACAAGGACACTGATTTTGGAGGTGCCGATTTCAACGGCACCGAGGAAGGTGGGTCGTGAGCTCACAGTTTCGATTTGGGCTGGGAATGCGGAACAAGGTTTAACGTTGGCAGCGGCTGAAAAGCGACGGAGACCTCGCGCCCCAGCGAGAGATCAATTTTGCGCGGGGGGTTGGGCGCCGTCGCCAACGCCTCCCACTGGTAGTCAAGTTTGGCCAACTGTTGGAAAAAATCTCCGTTCGCACTAAACACCACCAGCGTGCCCGGCTTGGTGCGGACCTCGATCACCTCATCGGACCGCAGCCGCGCGAGCGAAACGACCTGCCACGTATGGTAGAGATGATCTGCGTCCAGCCGCGCGCGGGCCAGCAGTTCGGCCACGAGTCCCATGTCTTCGATCGGCTGGTATCTATCCTCCGTGCGCGTGAGCTTCACGCCGTCGAGCCACGGCAGCGTCGCAAGCAGCGCGGCCGCATACCCCTCGCCCGCGAACACCACACCATCGCGCGCGACGACGAGCGCTCGCTGTTCACCCCGCCAGTTGGCCATCACGCGCGCCACGGGTGAACGTTCGCCCACCTGCACCTTGAGCGTGTCGGGGAAATTTTTCGTCAGACTCACCGCATTCACCTGACCGCCGACCATGAGTTTCAGGCGCAGCGCCTGCAAATCGAGCTCCATCAACGAGGCGTTCTTCGGCAGCGCCAGCGTGCGGGCGAGCCACTCGTTGCCCAACACGCCGTCGGTGCGAAGTTCAAGCTGTTTGATCGGCACGGCGCGCGCGGCCTCGGGCATTTTCTGCGGATTTTCCTGCAACGCGCACGCGACTTCCCACAGGCCCCACGCGACAACACCGATCACGGCGGCAGCTCCCGTGGCGCGCAAGACCGAGGTCGTCAGCCGCCACTTGCCCTCGCGCGACATGGCGCGCGGTTTCACCGGCTGGGGAATATCTCTCCAGCTGCGGGCCGTCGGGGCGATGATCACATCTTTACTCACAATTTTTGCGCGGACGTCGCCGATTGAAAACGCTGCAGCGCAGGTCGCACCAGCTCCTGAACCAATCCCGTGAAATCCAGCCCCGCGCAGCGCGCACTCATTGGCAACAAACTCGTCTCTTTCATGCCGGGCAGAGTATTGATTTCCAGTAAAAACGCGTCGCCTTGCTCCGGTAAGATAAAATCAACCCGCGCATAGTCGCGACAGCCGCACGCCGCGAACGCCGCCTCGGCCGCCGTCTGCACCTGCGCGGTGGTCACCGGGTCGAGCGGTGCCGGCGCAAAATACTCCGTCAGACCCTTCGTATATTTGCTCGTGTAGTCGTAGACGCCCGACTTGGGCCGAATTTCCACGACCCCCATCGCCTTGCCCCCGAGCACACCCACCGACAGTTCCCGACCGATGATCCGGCGCTCAATGAGCCACGAACCGCGCGTGATCGACGCAAGTTTTTCGCCGAGCGCCGCCGATCCCGCGATAACACTCAACCCGACGCTGCTGCCTTCATTGTTCGGTTTTACGACGACGTGTTCGCCGAGTTTCGCGACGACCGTTTCTGCCGTCGGCTTTTCCGCCGCCATAAAACAAAAGGCATCCGCCACGCGCACGCCCCGCCCGGAGGCGGCTTCCTTCGTGCGGGCCTTATTCATGGTCAGCGCACTGCTGGCCGCGTCACAACCGGCGTAGGTCACACCCGCCGCATCGAGGAGCCCTTGCATCCCGCCATCTTCGCCAAAGGTTCCGTGCAACGTCGAAAACACCACGTGCCGCCTCGGATCGAGCCCCCACGGCAGCGCATCGGCGCTCAGCTCGAACAATTGGGTCGGAAACGAACGCGCCAGCGCGAGGGCGGACGCCTTCCCCGAACCCAGCGAAACGTCCCGTTCGGCGGAACTGCCTCCGGCCAACACAGCGATGATCGGTAGCGGTAGGCTCATAAAACGTCTTTCCAATTTTTGCCGTAAAGCAGCACCTCGGGTTCAAGGTCCACGCCCTTGATCGCCTGCACGCGGGCGCGCACCTGGCGCACCAGTTCCAGCACATCGGCGGCGGTGGCGCTCCCCCGGTTCACAATAAAATTCGCGTGCGTCAGCGAGACCTCGGCATCGCCCACGCGCGCACCCTTCAACCCGCACGCATCGATCAGTCGCCCGGCAGAATTTTCAGGGGGATTCTTAAAAATACAGCCCGCGCTCGGTTCGCGCGGTTGCGACTCGTGGCGTTTGCGGGAGTAAGCATCCATCTGACGCTTCACGGCCTCCGCGTCGGACGTCGTCGCCGGTCGCAACACGGCCGCCAACGCGATCGCGTCGTGGAGCTCTGCGCAATGCCGATAGCCGACGTGCATCGTCGCCTTCGCGAGCGTGCGCACGTCGCCCTCGATCGTCATGAGCGACACGTCCTCGACGACATCGAACATCCACCCGCCCATCGCCCCGGCATTCATGCGGAGCGCGCCCCCGACGTTACCGGGAATACCTTCGAGAAACTCAAAGCCTACAAGCCCCGCTTTGGCCGCGAGCCCGCACAAATTTTTCAACCGCAACCCGGCTCCGACGGTTACACAGCCATCTCCGCGCGGTGCAAAACCCGCCCACGCCTCGTGGGCGAGAGCGACGACCAATCCCTCCACGCCGTCGTCCGGCACGATGAGGTTTGAGCCTCGTCCGAGCATGTGCACCGCCACACCCCAGGTCCGCGCTGCGCGCAGGAGCACCTGCAGATCGGCGACCGACGTCGGCTCGGCGTAAACCCGCGCCGCACCGCCCACGCGCATCGTCGTCTTGGTCGCGAGCGGTTCCTCGCGGGTAAACTTGGTCCTCGCTGAGAGGCCGGGCTTCACGGCCGCGAAAAACTCAGCCCATGACTCCGCCGACTTCGGCTCATCGACCCTCGGGAGTCTTTGCTCGACGGTCATGCGGCGGCGTGTTGGGGGTTGCGCGCGGCCGCGGCCGAGGTCGCGGTGATTTGCTCCAAATCATTCAGCATGAGCTCGAGCGGATCGGTGCGCCCCATGCGCTGGAGGTTGAACCGACACTCCCGCAACCGGCCGTCGTTGAAAATCAGCTGGAGCACCTCGGCCGTCAGGTTGGCGAGGCGCGTCTGGTCGACGACCACGCCTCCGCCCTGACTAGCGAAGAAGGCGGCGTTGGCCCGTTGGTGATCGTCGGCCGCCTCCGGGAACGGCACGAGGATCGCCGGCGTTTCGCAGCGAATCAGCTCAGCAAGCGTCCCTGCCCCGGCCCGGGAAACGACGAGGTCAGCGGCCGAGAGCAGTTGCGCCACGCGATCACTGAAAACCACCGATTCCGTCCGCACGGGCACTCCGAGCTTCGACGTCAGCATCGTCACGCCCTCCTGGCCCTTACCCAAGCCGGTGACACCGTAAACTTGCACTCCCGCACTGGCCAACAATTCGAGTTGGGTGCGCATCCAGTCATTGAGCACACCGGAACCCTGACTGCCGCCGAGCACGACGAGGACCTTTTGCGTGAGATCCAGACCGGTCGCGGCCCGCGCGGCAGCGGGCAACTGGCGGACAAACTCACGCCGCACCGGCAAGCCGACATGGCGCGTGGCGGCCGCTCGGATACGCGGGATACTAATGCCGGACGGAAGATAAATGCGCCGCGCCAAACAACCGAGCGTGCGAATCGCCAGGCCCGGCACCCGGTTGGATTCGTGCAAGGCCACGGGCACGCCGAGTAACCGACCGGCCACGACGAGCGGGGCCGACGTGAACCCACCGAAGCCGACCAGGCCCACGGGACGCAACGCTCGCACGAGCCGCACGCACTGGAGAAACGCGCGCGCTTGCGAGCCGATACATTTCAAAAACTGCAGCGGGTTGAGCGAGAATCCGCTACCCGGCAGACGCGCGAAGCGCAGGTGCGGGTATTTTTCCAGCAAACGTGCATCCACTTTTTTCTGACTGACGAGCAGCACGGCTTCGTGCCCGCGCGCCGCCAAGCCTTCGGCAAGCGCAATGCCCGGCGAGAGATGACCGCCCGTGCCACCGCAGGAAATCAGAAATTTACTCATGCCATCACCTCCCGCATCCCGCGCGCATCATCGGGTAAAGCCACCCGCCCCCAGGTGCGTTGCGTGTTCAGCAGAATACCCAACAGCAACCCCATGAGCAGGAGATTGGACAACCCGGCACTGATAAACGGCAGCGACATGCCCTTGGTCGGAAATATCCCGGTGACCACGCCCAGATTGATGATCGCCTGCAGGCAGATCATCAGCAGGCAGCCGGTCACGAGCAGAAAATGAAACAGGTTTGGCGCCCGCCGCAGGTGGACGATCCCCGCGATGAACATGATCGTGAACACGACCACCACGCCCAGCGTGAACCAGAGCCCGAGCTCTTCGCCGACAATGGAGAAAATAAAATCTGTGTGCGCTTCCGGGAGGTAACTGAGTTGCTGGCGACCCTGCCCGAGCCCAGTGCCTTCCATGCCACCCGCCGCAAAGGCGGCGAGCGCCTGCCGCAGTTGGTAAGATTTTTCCTCGCTCAAAAATTCCGTCATGCGGCGGAGCCGGTTCGGGTTGTTGACCACCAGCACAGCAAACGCCGCGACCACCAACGCAAATGTCGGCACCGTGTAACGCCATTTCGCCCCGGCGAGGAAGAGGAGCAACAACCCCACCGCCATCATCAGCGCGGCCGTGCCAAAATCCGGCTCCACGACGACTAGACCCGCAAAGCCGCCAATCATCGCCAAGGGCAGGACAAAGCCACGTTTGAATTCGCCGATGCGCGTTTGGTTCAACGCAAGGTAGTGCGCGAGGCAGAAAATCAGGCCGAACTTGGCGAACTCGGAGACTTGGAGCCGCGCCGCTCCATAGCCGAGCCAGCGCTTGCTGCCTTTCACCTCGAGACCGACATGCGGAATGAGCACCAAGACCAACAACACCAGCAGCACCCCGCCGATCCACCACGCGTAGCGGCGCAGATAGTCGAGGTTGATCCGGCTCGCGATGAAACAGATCACGGCCGCGGCGGCGACACCCACGAGCTGTTTTTGGAGATACTGATACGGCACCTCCACGCCTTGCTTCGTTTTAAACGATGCGCTTGCGCTGAACAAAATCGACAAGCCCAAACTGGTCAGGCCGAGCGCGCAGACGACGATGATCGTCGCGGGGTTCAGGAGGAACCGAGCACGAGGCCTGGCAGCGGACCGATCTTGGGCCATGGAGTTTCCGACGGACGCAACAGTTACGGTTTCTTGGGCGCGGGCGTTTCATCCACCCGGATAACTGGCACCTCGCCCGAAGCCGGCGTCGGTGGCTGGGCGCTGATCACCGGCGCCGGCTGATCCAGCTGCGGCGCGATGAACACCGGCCGACTCTCCATCGGTGCCTTCGACGCCGGAGCAGAACCCGGCGACTTGGCGGCCCCTTTGCCCGTCGTCGCATCCCAACCGGGGATGATGATTTCTTTTCCCGCCGCGAGTTTCAGCGGATCGGTAATGTTGTTGGCGATGGCCAGATCGCGCTGTCGAACACCATATTTTTGCGCAATCATGCTGAGCGACTCACCAGACTTGACCGTGTGCTTCAGGCCACCACCGGAGGACTTCGGCGTCGCCGCGGCGGGGGATTTTCCGGTGGCCGGTTCCGCCACGGGAGCAGCCGCCAGGGCGGCGGTGCGCCCGAGCGATTTGCCCGGGATAATAAGTTTTTGCCCGGGCTGCAGCGCTGCGTTGCTCTTGAGGTTATTGGTGGCCGCGAGGTCTTGATAGCTGAGTTTGTGCTTGTTCGCGATGCTCCAAAGACTGTCGCCGGATTTGACCGTATAGGTCGTCATCGGCGTCACATCTTTAACCGGCTCGGCCACCAACGTCGAAGCGGCGGGCGTATTCGGGCGCGTCGGCGTGAAGCGCACTCCACCGCTCGCCGCCGGCGTCGCCGCGGCGTCAGGGTTGAAGGCCATCGGCGGCGGCGCGGACCCGATCAGGGAAGGTGAGGCAGAGGGCACCGTGATCATCGGCGCGGGCTCGGTCTTCGCCACCGTATCAACCGGCGCCGGTGCCGGCTTCGAAGATGAACTGCAACCGGGGTTGGCAAAAATGAGGACGAGGGCAAACACGTGGATGCCCACGACGATGCCGAAAATTTTCAGGATTTTCATAGGAGGAATGTAGGGTGATAACTAAAGGCCGGGAGGAGTGAAAGCTACTTCAATCTAGGTGCGTGGATGGCGCGGTCAGTGACTCAAGGTGCAGCGGAGAACTTTGGCGTGGCGGCTGACCGCGCGCGCCGCGCGGACCAGGCGCGAATAAACGCGCGGTTACTCGTGACGACGGGCGCATACGCTTTCGGGCCAGCGATGAATCGGGTCTTCTCCGATGGCAGGCGGTTCGCCGGCCCTTCGGCCGGCGGGTGGAAACGAGAGGGGGTGGGGAGCAGTTTCATAGCTTAACGAAGTTTCAGGGTGGCGAGGCCCGCGAGCGCGCAGATCAGTGAGAGCACCCAAAAACGCAGCACGACTTTCGTCTCGGGCCAGCCCTGCTTTTGAAAATGGTGGTGAATCGGCGCCATCCGGAAGAAGCGCCTCCCCTCCCCGGTCGGACTGCGTCGTTTGGTGTATTTGAATACGGCAACTTGAATGATCACGGAAACCGCTTCCCACACGAAAACGCCTCCGACAATCACCAGCGTCAGGGGCTGCTGCACCATAAACGCCATAATGCCAATCAACCCGCCCAGGGCGAGCGAGCCGGTGTCACCCATAAAAACTTCGGCCGGATAAGAGTTGTACCAGAGGAACGCCAGACCGGCGCCGACCATCGCGCCGCACACGACGGTGAGCTCACCCGCCCCGGCCACGTAGGGGACCAAAAGATACTCCGACAGAATAATATTGCCGGCGATGTAGGCCAAAATCCCATAGACGAGCGTGACGGAAATCGTGCAGCCGATCGCCAAACCATCGAGCCCGTCGGTGAGGTTGATCGCGTTGCTGAAGCCGACGAGCCAGAGGTAAATAAAAACAAACAACGCCGGCAGACCGAACACCCCCGAGAACGTGAGCACGGGATATTTCACGAACGGAACCCAGAGCTCGCGAATTTTTTCTGTGCTCGCCGGGTGCCAGAGGAGCGCCACGAGCGCGAGAATCGTCACCAGCGTTTGCCAGAAAATTTTCTCCTTAGACGAAATGCCGTGGCGATTCTTACGTACCACCTTGAGCCAGTCGTCGCGGAAGCCCACGGCGGTCAGCGCCGTGTAGACAAAGAGCGCGATGACCACCCAGATCTTCGGTGCCGCCCACAGGAACGAACTGAAAAATACCGCGGCAAAAATGAGCAGACCACCCATTGTCGGGGTGTTCTTCTTGTCAAAACGCTGGGCGAGGTCGCCCGTCCGGTCGTCATCGTAATGCTGCCCAAATTTCAGTTTCCGCAATTTCGCGATCAACCACGGCCCAATGAGAAAGCCGATCAGCGCAGCCGTCACCGCCGCGCCCACCGTGCGAAAGGTTTGCGAGCGAAATACGCGCAACGGCCCGAAGAAATCCGCGTAATCGGCGAGATAGCTTAACATGGCAGGGCGAGGACAGCTTGGTGCACGAGGACTTGCTCGAGCTGATACCGACGACTGCCTTTGATGAAGACCGATCCGCGCCACTCGGCGAGAAACGCGGCCACGGGCTCCAGCGCTGAAACCATACGAATTTGCCGCGTGAAATCATCCTGAGCCAACACGCCGACACAGACCTCGTGAGCTTGAGTGCCGATGACGAACAGCCGGTCGCATTCGCGCAACGGCAGCGAACGGCCGAGCTGGCGGTGGTGGGCGGGGGCGTCCGCCCCGAGCTCTTCCATACACCCGATCACGTAGAGCCGCGGCTCTTCTGCCGGCGCGATCGCGGTGAACATCGTGAGCGCGTCGGCCATCGAGGCCGGATTGGCATTGTAGCAATCAAGGTAGAGGAGGCGGTGGTCCTCGCGGCGAATTTCGCCGCGGAGTTTCGCGGGCAACCACCCGACCAGCCGAGCCTGGATCGCTTCGCGCGAGACGCCGAGCCACAGCGCCGCGCAAATCGCGAGCGCGGCGTTTTGCGCCATGCCGTCCGTGACGCGCCGCATTGTAAACACGAGCGGCGGCGGCGGGCCGTAGGCGAGCGTGATCGCCGTCGAGTCTCCGCGCTGCGTCACCGCGAAATACACCGTGTCCTTCGGCGGTTCAGTGGGCCGGATCACGGCGGCGGGCGCGACCACCATCGTGCGCACCCGCAAGTCGCGGAACGCGGCCAAATCCGCCACCTGCTGCGGGAAAATCGCCACGCCCGCAGATCGCGTTGCACCGGGCAGCACGGCTTTCTCCTGCGCCACGCCCGCAATGCCGCCGAGCTGCTGCGTGTGCGCGGGAGCCACGAGCGTGATGAGCGCTACGTCGGGCTCGATCATGTCGGCGAGCGCGCGCATCTCCCCGGGCGCGCTGATGCCGGCCTCGATGACAGCAAACGAGTGCTGCGCCGGATCGAGCCGGGTGAGCGTCAGCGGGACGCCCAAGTGATTGTTCAAGTTCCCCTCCGTCGCGTGCACTCCGCCCGTTTCGCCGCCGAGCAGAAGCGCGAGGAGATTTTTGGTGGACGTTTTTCCCGCGCTGCCAGAGATCCCGACGACGGGGCCAGGAAAATTGCGCCGATGCGCACGGGCGATCGCCTGAAACGCCGTCAATGGATCCGCGACCACGAGTTGGGGCAACGCGACCGCTGGGTTCGGCGCTGCGACCAGCGCCGCGCTCGCGCCGGCGGCGGCCGCGGCGGCCAAAAAATCATGGCCGTCGCGCTGCTCTGTCTTGAGCGCGACGAAGATCTGGCCGGGACGCACGGCCCGCGTGTCGATGGCAAAGCCCGTGAGCGGGCTCAGCGGTGGGGCCGTCCAGCGGCCACCGGTCCATTGCGCGAGTGTATCGGGTGCGAATACGGGCATCTACGTCGTCCTCGTCTTGCTGCGGAGGAGTTCCCGTGCGACTTGCCGATCATCGAAAGGAAACACCGTGTCGGCGTATTCCTGAATAATCTCATGGCCCTTGCCTGCGATGAGCAGGGAATCCCCGGGCTGGCACGCATCGAGCGCGTCGCTGATCGCACGTCGACGATCAGCGACCCAGGAAATTTGGTCCGGGGCCGTGACCCCAGTTTTCATGTCAGCGAAGATTTGTGCGATCGCTTCGGTGCGAGGATTGTCGGCCGTCGCGTAGCCGTGATCGGCCGCGGCCTGCACTGCGCGGACCATGAGCGGGCGTTGCGTGCGGTCACGGTTACCGCCACACCCGAAGACGACATGCACCTTGCCCGGCGTAATGGCGCGCAGCATACCGAGAGCATTCCGCAACGCATCGGCGGTGTGTGCGTAATCGACGAGCACGTTGAAGCGTTGGCCTTCGTCGATTCGCTCCATGCGGCCCGGCACATCTTTGAGCGCACGAAGTTTGGCGAGAAACACGATCGGGTCGCGGCCGAGGCCCCACGCGGTGGCGATGGCCGCGAGGAGATTGCTCACGTTGAAGCGACCGACCAGCGGTGAATCGATTAGCATCTCCCCTTGCGGCCAGACGAGTTTGAACGTGGCGCGAGCGGTCGTGAGCTGCACGTTTTCGGCGCGGACGATGGCTCGGGGATTTTCGCCGAACGTCACCACGCGGGCACCGGGGACTTCCGCGGCAATCTTCGCCACGAGTTTTTCGCCATGCGCATCGTCGAGATTCACCACGGCGACCTTGGGTGGCGCCCCGGTGCTGCCGTCGAATAGCCGGGTCTTCACGTCAAAGTAAGCGGCCAACGTCTGGTGATAATCGAGATGGTCGTGCGAAAGATTGGTGAAGACGGCGGCCCCAAAGTGCACTCCCCGCACGCGCTGCTGGTCGAGGCCATGCGAGCTCACCTCCATCACCGCGTGTTTGCATCCGGCGTCGCGCATCTGCGCCATCAGACCATAAACGTCGAGCGACTCAGGCGTCGTCTGATACGAGGGCACGGTCCGATTGCCCAGTTCGTAGCTGATTGTGCCGAGCAGCCCGACCCGCTGATCGCCGTTGAGAAAATATTTCAGGATGTGGGCGACCGTCGTCTTGCCGCTGGTGCCGGTCACGCCGATCACCGTCATCGCCCGATCAGGAAACTTGTAGTAACGCTGGGCCACCAACGCCAGGGCCTTGCGCGCGTCGGCGACGCGGATGAACGTCGCCTTCGCGGGCGGAAACGGGGGCATGTTTTGCGCGACAATCGCCACGGCACCACGGCTGATGGCTTCATCCACGTAGGAAACGCCGTCGGCCCGCAGACCAGGGAGGGCAAAGAATACGTTACCTGGCGCCACCCGACGGCTGTCGATGGCGAGGCCCGAAATCGGACGCTCCAGCTCACCCTTGACGGCGACGAGCTCATCTTCGCGCAGGCAGTCGGAAAGTTTCGGCGCCGTCTTGAAGACGCGATTGAGGGCGAGCGTTTCGCCTCGAGTCCGGCGGGCCGGGCGCGGCTGAAACGCGTGAATGAGCGAATAATTGTGAGTGAGATAGCCGATCACGGGCGGAGGCCTTGGAGGGCGACGAGGTTGACGGTGGGGGTTGGCGACGTGCGGCTGCCGGCACTACGGTCGAGCAGTGGGATGAGTTGTTCACCGATGCGGCGGAAGGAAGGCGCGGCGACCTTGCCGCCATACGCGACCCCACCGGGGCACGCGGCGTCGGCATCGTCGACGATCACCGAGATGACGACCTGCGGCCGGCTCGCCGGAAAGAATCCGACGAAGGACGCGACGTGGTGTTTGCGCGAGGGCATGAGCTTGGTTTTTCCACTGGGCATCAGCTCGGGCAGATATTTCTGGGTCGTGCCGGTTTTACCCGCGACTTCATAGCCGGGGATCGCCGCTTCGGGCGCAGTCCCGCCCACCATGGCACAATGCGTGAGCAACTCGGCCATCGTGCGCGCGGTGCGCTCAGAGATGACGCGGCGGATTTCCTTTCGCTCGAAACCGTAGAGCGGCACACCCGCCGAATCGCGGACCTCACGCAAAATTTGGGGCTCGAGCAGCACGCCACCGCTCGCGATGACGCCCATGGCTTGGTGCATCTGCAAGACCGTGACCGCGATGCTGTGGCCCATCGGCATGCGCGTGATCGTGAGATCATTCCACCGCTTCGGTGGGCTCAGAATCCCCGGCTCCTCGTGGCCACCGGGAAATCCCGTCCGTTGACCAAAACCGAACGCGCGCACGTAGTCGTAGAAACGTTGTTCACCGAGCTTCATGCCGAGTTGGGCAGCTCCGCGATTGCTCGACCGTGAGACAATTTCCGCGACCGACAACGGGTGGTCGAAGTGGTGGTCCTCACCGGGCAGGCCACGCAGCTTGTTGCGATATTCGATCTTCGTGATCGAGCAGTCGAAGCGGCTGTCCGGCGTCACGAGCCCCTGATCGAGCGCCGCGGCCGCCGCGACGATCTTAAAGACGGAACCCGGTTCATAGACGTCGGCCACCGCAATGTTCTTCAAGCGCGCGAGCTGATCGGGCGGAACCTTGTTGTATTCGTTGGGATTGAACGTCGGGTAATTGCCGAGCCCGAGAATGAAGCCGTCGTCCGCGCGACTCACAATAATCGTCGCTTTGAGCGGCCGATATTTGTCGGCGATGTAGGTGAGTTCACGCTCGACGATGTTTTGCACATTAGTGTCGAGGGAAAGCCGGACGCCGTAGCCATCGACGCGCTCGACGGCGCGGTTGCTGAACTGCGGGAGCTCTTTCGCCCGGCCATCGCGCTCGCCTTCGCGCCAGCCGTCTTGACCGCGCAGATAAAAATCAGCGAAACGTTCCACGCCGGCCATCGGCCGCTGCGTGCGGTCGACAAAACCTACCAGATGGGAGCCGAGTTGGTTGTGCGGGTAGGCGCGGCGGAAACTGCCGGTGGCGTAAACGCCCTTGATCCCCAGCTTCTTCACCTCGTCGTAAGTGGACTCCGAAATTTCATCCGCGATTTTCGCCCACTGAATCTTCCGGCGGCCGGGCGCATCCGGGTCGGACTCATCCTCCGTCTCGTCCGCCGCACTGGCCGTCACATTAATGGCAAACGCGGGGGCAGGCACTGCCTCGGCGGGATCGACGTCGAGGTCAGTCGCCACGGCCGCAGGCTCGGCGACCGCCGCCCCGGCTGGCCCGGCGGTGCCCGCTGGTGCTAAATTGAGAGTAAACACCAAGCCTGTCACGGCTGGGGTCGGCGCGGTGTCCGACGCAGGCGCAGGGCCCGGCTGCGCGGACGCCGTCGTCCGGAACTTGGTGGTAAAGATCCGGCGCAAATCGGATTCTGATTTCCCAATCAGAGCGGCGAGTTGCGGCCATTTTTTCTCATCCTCCTTGCGCAGCGAATGCGGGTCCACACCGAGTTGGAGCACCGAACGGCTGGTCGCGAGCCGGGCCCCGCGGGCGTCAAAGATGTCACCGCGACGCGCGGGGTCGACGATCAGCTGCCGGCGCGTCTTGACGATGCTCCCGAGGAGTTCGTCGCGATTGATGACGTGGAGCCAGACCAACCGCGCGCCGACGAAGCCAAAGCACAGCAGGAGCGAGCCCGCGAGCAGCACGATCCGATAGTTGGAGGCGAAACCCTTCGACATGGTTTAGTTGCTCCGCGCGACCCGGAAGGTGACGGGCACAAAGCCGTCGTTGAAAAGATTGCGGTCACGGCGGCGCGCGAGCCGCCTCACGGGATCTTCGGTCACCCGCACGACTTGCGTGTCGGTCGCCGGCGCGAGCCCCAAGTGCCAGTCGGCATTGCGGCGCGTCAGCGCTTCATAGCTTTGTTCGGACTCGACGATCGTCGCCGTGGCATCCAGCCGGCGCTTCACTTCGGCGATACTGGACTGGAGCGCCCGGTTGGTTTTGGCGGTCACGGAAATCTGGTGACGCACCCACACGGCACCGAGTCCGATCGCACCACCGAAGCCGAAGGTGACGAGGAGGCAAACGAGCAGTTGAGTAGCAAACGCCTGGTTGTCGTTTTTGCGCATGGGGAGGAGCGGGCTGGAGGGTTGGAGCAGAGGAAAGGGTGCGGCGGCTCAGAGCTTGCGCAGCGCGCGAAGTTTGGCCGAACGGCTGCGCGGATTGCTGGCGATCTCGGCCTCGCCCGGCGTCGTGGGCTTGCGGGTGAGCGGCTCGGCCAGCTTCACGCGCAGATCCTGCGGGAGGCCGTCGTTGGCGGTCTCAGGCTGACCGCACATGCGGCGGAAAAATTGTTTCACCGGCCGGTCTTCCAATGAGTGAAAGCTGATCACCCCGAGCACGCCACCCGGGGCGAGCTTCGCAAAGGCTGCGGGCAACGCACGCTCGATGGCTCCGAGCTCGTCGTTCACGGCGATCCGAATGCCCTGAAACGTGCGGGTCGCCGGATGGATCTTCGAAGCGTGGCGATCCCGGGGCGGAATCGCTTCGGCTATCACTGCCGCCAGCGGCGAGGTTCGCGCCAGCGCACCGGTGCCGCGCGCGGCCATCAACCCGCGCACCACGCTCCGCCAATTCGGTTCTTCACCACAGTCTCGCACCGCTCGGACGAGCATCGCTTCCGGGACGGTCTCCAACCAGAGGCTCGCGGGCAGGCCACTGCGCGGGTCCATGCGCATATCCGCCGGCGCGTCGTGCCGGAAGGAGAACCCGCGCTCCGTCTCGTCCAGTTGAAACGACGAAACGCCAAAGTCGAAGAGGATACCGTCAAATCCGGCCGTCGGCCAGGCCGCGAGCAGGCCGAAGTCGCGATCCACCAGCTCAAATCGTCCGGCGAATTCAGCCCTCAAGACCGCCGCTCGCGGAGCTGCGGCCGGATCACGATCAAGCGCGATCACATGGGTGTCCGGCGCGGCTGCGAGGATCGCCCGCGTGTGACCGCCGCCCCCAAAGGTGCAGTCCAAGTAGCGTCCCGCCGGGCGCGGTGCCATAAACTGCAGCACCTCGCGCAACAACACCGGTTGATGACCAAAGCTCATGGTCGCAGGATAATTCTCACCGGGCACCGGAGCCATGGGACGGGGTTTTCACTTTGGCTTTTTCCTTCAGGCCCACGGCACGAAGCACGAGCCCATCGCGCACCCGGGAGGTCACCGTCGCGGCCGGAAACGCCCCACTGCGCTCCGCGGCGTCGATCCACGCCGGAAACCCCCGCCGGGACGGGGGGGAGAGCAGGGAAGGGACGACGACCGTCTTGCGCACCGGCAGACGTGCGACGGCAACTTTGATTTTGGTCGAGCGGCGCATGGTTTAAATTCCGAGTCGGCGCATCGTCTCGCCCTTGTCCTTAACCGCACTCGCTTGGACTTCGGTCCAGCAGGCCGGGGTGTAGATATTGAACTTCGTGAGCCCGCCGACGAGGACAGCCTCACCCCCTTTTTCGCCACCCTTGATCCCGGCGTGGAGGAGCAACTCCGCGTTGATCGAAATACGCCCTGCCTTGTCGAACCACAGCTGCTGAGTCTGCGAGAAAAAATTCGCGATGAACTCCTGCCCGTCATCGTCGCTCAGGGCGACGAGCTCGATCTTCGCCCGCAGTTTCGCCGCCTCGGCTGGCGGTAACACGGCGATATATTTTCCGTTTTTTCCATTTTGCGGCACCGCCAACAACACGTCGTCGACATCGTGCGCGAACCTCCAAGCCGACGGAATCGTGATACGATTCCGGTCGTCCAACGAGTGCGTGAAGTGACTCGTATAACTAGGTTGTTGGGCCTGCGACATGGTAAGAGGGATACGACTGATCCCATTTCGAAACATTTCCTCCCATTTCACCCCACCGTCAAGGAATTTACCTCTGAAAACACGGTTTTTTGCTCACATCTTATTCGCACGCGAAAACACCCACCTTAAATGCCCCAAAAAGAGGTCGGAAAATTCCCTCGCCTCGACTGCGCCAGGTCCGCGTCGAACCCGCCGCGGCTCGAGAATTCCCAGCCGCCCGCCAACCGCTCGAAACGCGGCGCAAAATTCCGACAGTTATGGCCGCGTGGAAATATATTGTTGGGCGGCTTACCGCTAATGTGCGATCGCACGAAATCTACTCCCTTAAAAAAACGCTCGCACCTGAAACGCGCGCCGAATTGTCTTCGTCTTTCCGAAACTCAGGCTCGACGTCACCCGCGATAGATCAATACGACTTACCTCCCTCGCCCTTCGCCCACTCCTCCCACTCGGCTGGGTCCATCGCCAAACCCGACCACCAAAATATCCGGATTTCTCCGCCACCCCATCCCCTCCCCAGCTTCTCCCCTTCTTTTTCTTCTCTCCCTCTCAACCAAAAAAAATCATGAGCGAATCCTCCTCCTCCCCCACGCGTTGCGAATACACCTACGCATTCCTCCTTATCCGCCTCTGGCTCGGCCTCCGCGCCTTGTTCGCGGGCCTCGAAAAATTTGAAAAAGGTGGCTCCTACTCGTTCACCGCCTACTACGAAAACATGGGGCGCATGGCCGCCGGCATCACCGGCGCATCGTTCCTCCCGCTCTGGGCCACCAAGCTCTTCGCCATGAGTATCGGCTACCTCCTCATCGTCGTCGGCGTCACCCTCCTCCTCGGCATCAAAACGCGCCTCACGCTCCTCGCCCACGGGCTCCTCTACGTCGCCCTTTCGTTCGGTCTCATGCTGGTGCAGGAAGGCGAAGGCGTCGCGTGGCTCGGTATGCACGTCGCCTTGGTGATCGGCGGCCTCCTGCTCGTGCAGCATAACCGTCTCGCCCTCGTTCGCGACTAACCGGGCCCGGCCCCAACGCCCACCCACCCGCCATGTCCGACCTTCCCTCCTCTCTCTTCACTCGCCGCGATTTCCTGAGCACGAGCGCCAAGCTCGGAGCCTTTATCGCCGCCGCTCCCTACGTCGCCCGCGGTGCCGACGGCACGGGTTCCGATCAAGTCAACGTGGCTGTTATCGGCTGCGGTGAACAGGGCCGCATCCTCATCAATGCCGCGCTGAAAATCCCCGGCGTCCGTTTTAAGGCCGTCTGCGATATCTGGCCCGTCAATCGCAACTACGCCGAAAACATCCTGAAGAAATTCGGCCACGACCCGAAGCCCTTCGAGGATTACCGCGAACTCCTCGCCACCGTGAAGGATATCGACGCCGTGATCATCGCGACGCCGGATTTCAAGCACGCCGAGCACACCGTCGCCGCCCACAAGGCGGGCAAACACGTTTACTGCGAGAAACTCATGTCCAACACCGTGGAAGGTGCCCGGTCCATGGTGGTCGCCGCCCGCGAATCCAAAAAGCTTCTACAATTGGGCCACCAACGCCGCAGCAATCCTCGCTACCAACACGCGAAGGATAAAATCGTCACCGGCAACCGCCTCCTCGGCCGGATCACGAACATTACTGGTGAGTGGCACCGTGCCGTCTCCGCCGACCTCGGCTTCCCCGCTGGCAAAGGCCTCTCGGACGCCAAACTCGCCGAATACGGCTACGCCAACATGCACGAGTTTCGCAATTGGCGTTGGTTCAAAAAATACGCCGGCGGCCCCATGTCCGATCTCGGTGCCCACCAAATCGACGTCTATAATTGGATGCTCGGCGTCAATCCCCGCACCTGTATGGCCAGCGGCGGCGTCGATTATTACAAGACCCACGAGTGGTATGATAACGCGATCGCCATCTTCGAATATCCCACCACCGAAGGCATCGTCCGCGCCACCTACAACGTGCTCACCACCACGAGCGCCGGCGGCGGCTATCATGAGTATTTTATGGGCGATGAAGGCGCGTTGAAGATTTCCGAAAATCCGAAGGCGACCAAGCTCTACCGCGAAGCCCGCGCCCCCGAGTGGGACGAGTGGACCACCAAGGGCGTCGTCGCCGCTCCGCTGTCCGGTGAAGGCGCTCCGCCTCCGGTCAAGCCGTGGGAAAAAGTGGGCGTCAAAAAACTCGGCGGCCCATCCAAGGCCACCGTCGACGTCCGCGAAACCGCCGCGCTCTCCGCGTGGGACATCCCCGTCACCCTCGACAAGGCGATCCACCAGCCCCACCTCGAAAATTTCTTCGACGCGATCCGCAAGGGCACCCCCCTCAACTGTCCCGGAGAATCCGCGTTTGCCACCGCCGTCACCATTCTCAAGATCAACGAAGCCGTCGCCGCGCAAAAGACTCTCACGTTTGCACCCGGTGATTTCATCGCCTGATTTCGAAACCACCCTCACCGATCCTTCCCATGAAACGTTCCCGTCTGTCCCTCCTTCTCGCCCTCATCGCGCTCACGAGCGCGGCCCAAGCCGCGGATCAAGTTCCGCTCAAACTTGAGCTGCCCAAGCCGCTCTTCGCCGGCACCCCGCGCCCGATCCAGCTCCCCAACCTGGAGAAACCCCGCACCGGCAAGCGTCCTGACCTCATGGTCCCCGCCGGCACCGTCAATCTCTCCAAAGGCAAGACCGTCACCAGCAGTGACGCCCTCCCCGTCATCGGCGAGCTCACGTTCCTCACCGATGGCGACAAGTCCGGCACGGACGGCACCTACGTGGAGCTCGGGCCAACCCCCCAATGGGTGCAGCTCGACCTCGGCGCAGCCGCCAAAGTCGCCGCCATCGCTGTTTGGCACTTCCACTCCCAAGCGCGCGTCTACCACGACGTCGTCGTGCAGGTTTCGAACGACAAAGATTTCAAGACCGGCGTCACGACCGTTTATAACAACGACGACGACAACTCCTCGAAACTCGGCAAGGGCAAGGATCTCGCCTACATCGAGAACTTCGAAGGCCGCCTCTTCGAAGCCAAGGGCGCCGTCGGTCGCTACGTCCGCCTCTACAGCAACGGCAACACCTCCGACGAACTGAACCACTACTGCGAAGTCGAAGTTCACGGCTCAGTCGCAAAGTAAGCTGTCCCAAAGTTCATCAGATTCGGCAAGGGCGGACGATTTGTCCGCCCTTTCTTGTGCCCGGACACGACGCACGTCTAAATGCTACCCATGTTCGCCCCCTTTAGTCGCTGGCTGCCCCTTGCGCTTGTCGCGTTGGCTGCGCTCTGGCTGCGGACCCACGATCTGGCGCGACGTCCGATGCACGCTGACGAAGCCAATCAGGCCATCAAAGTCGGTGACCTGCTCGAAGACGGTCGCTACGCCTTCGACCCCCGCGACCATCACGGCCCCACGCTCTACTACGCCGCGCTGCCGATCGCTTGGGTCCGTGGCCAAACGACCACTGCCTCGCTCGACGAAACGACCGTCCGCCTCGTGCCCGCCCTCACCGGGACGCTCGGCGTGCTCCTACTCTTCGCCCTCGCCTCGCCGCTCGGCCACTGGCCCGCCCTCGCCGCCGCCGCGCTCATGGCCGTGGCCCCCGCATCCGTTTACTACAGCCGTTACTTCGTCCAAGAAACTCTGCTCGTCACGTTCACCCTCGCCGCCCTCCTCTGTGCCCAACGCTGGTGGCGCACCGGACACCCGTCATGGGCCATCGCCGCCGGCGTGTGGGCGGGCTTCATGCAAGCGACCAAAGCGAGCGCGCCACTCTTCGCCGCGTCCGCGCTCATCGCCCTCGCCATCGTGGTCCGCGCACGCCCTGCCTCCACCCGTCTCGCCCGCGACCTCGCCCTCGCCCTCTCCTCCGCGCTCGTCGTCGCCGCACTCTTCTATTCCTCGTTCGGCACGCACCTCGCCGGCCTGCGCGACGCCATCGCCACCTACACGCACGCCTCCGGCCGCGCGGCCGCCGGCACCAGCGGACACGAAAAACCCTTCTGGTATTATCTGAGCCTCTTCGGCTGGCACCGCGCAGGCGGCCTGCTCTGGCAACAACTCGCCTTCTCCCTCCTCGCCGCCGCCGGCTTCCTCGTCGCGTTGGCCAAGCACCAAAAAATTCTCCGCTGGGCCGCCCTCTACACATTGCTCGTCGTCGTCGCCGTCTCGCTCACGCCCTACAAAACTCCCTGGCACGCCGTGCACCTCGTGCCTGGTTTCGCCCTCCTCGCCGCCGGCGCGCTGGCCGCCCTCCCGTTCCGTCCGCTGGCCGTGGCCGTCGCCGCCTGTGCGCTCGCGCTGCAACTCACTCAAACCAACCTCGCCGCCTTCCTCCGTCCCGCCGACGCCCGCAATCCCTACGCCTACGTCCACAGTTCGCCCGATGTCCGCAAGCTCCCCTCCCTCGCCGCCGCCGCGCTCGCCCGCGCCCCCACCGGCACGATCCGCGTGATCAGTGAAGAATACTGGCCGCTCCCGTGGTATCTGCGCGCCGTTCCTGCAGCCTCCGTCGGCTACTGGTCCTCACCGCCCGCCGATTGCGACGGTGCCCTCGTCATCGCCTCGGCCACGCACGCCGTCGCCGTGCGCGCCCGTCTCCGCGGCGACTACCACGAATCCTATCTCGGCCTTCGCCCCGGTTTCCTCTGCGTCGTGTTCACGCCTGTCACCACCGTCCCATGACGCCGTCCCCGCACTACTCGCTCGTCGTTCCGTTCTACAATGAGGCGGGCAACATTTTCCCGCTCATCGCAACAACCGTCGAAGTCCTCGCTGCCCTCGGCCGCGACTACGAAATCATTTTGGTTAACGACGGCAGCACCGACGCCACTGCCGCCGAAATCGCCGCCTGTATTGCCCGCTGGCCACAATGCCGCGCACTCCACCAACCGCGTAATCTCGGCCAAGCCACCGCCCTCCTCGACGGCCTGCGTTCCGCCCGTGGCGAAATCATCCTCGCCATGGACGGCGATGGTCAAAACGACCCGCGCGATTTCCCCCTCCTGCTCGCCCCCGTCGCAGCCGGTACCCTCGATGTCGCGTGCGGCTGGCGCCACGACCGCCACGATTCCTGGCTCCGCCGGCGCATGTCGCGCCTCGCCAATCTCGTCCGCGGCCGCGTCCTCGGCGATCACCTCCACGACAGCGGCTGCCAACTTCGCGCGATGCGTCGTGAAGTCGTCGCCTGCCTCTTCCCCTTCGAACTCCTGCAATCGTTCTTCCCCGCCATCGTCGTCGCCGCCGGTTTTCGTCTCGGCGAATTCCGCGTGCGCCACCACCCGCGCACCCGCGGCGAAGCCAAATACGGCCTCCGCCAACTCTGGCTGCGCCCCACCCTCGCGATGTTCCGCCTCCGCCGCATCCTCCGCGGCCGCCGATGACCTGGCCCGAATTTCACCACGAGGCGATGGCCACCACCTTCGCCATCGTCATCGCCGACCACACCCGCGACTACGCGCGCCAGGCCGCCGCCGCCGCCTTCCGCGAACTCGACCGCCTCGAAAGCGAACTCAGCCGCTATGTCGAATCCAGTGACATCGCCCGCGCCAACCGCCTCGCCCCCGGCGAAACGATTTCCATCGGCGAAGATGCCCTCCACGTCCTGCTCATCGCCGCCGACGCCTCCCTCGCGACCGATCGCGCCTTCGACGCCGCCTACGCCTCGGAGCGTTTCGCCGATCAACCTGCGGACGCACCCCTCTTCACCCTCGATCCGACCGCCCACACGCTCACGTCGCACACCGCCCGATTGCACCTCGACCTCGGCGCCGTCGGCAAAGGCTACGCCCTCGACCGCATGGCCGCGCAACTCCACGAGTGGACCATCACCACCGCGTGCCTGCAAAGTGGCGGCAGCACCGCCCTCGCCCTCGCCCCTCCCGCCGGACACACCGGCTGGCCCATCGGTATCGGCGAAGACGTGACGCACCGGATGCTGGCGCTCACCCATGTCGCTCTCAGTGGTTCCGGCATCGCCGTCCAAGGCGCCCACCTCATCGATCCCCGCACCGGTGCCCCTTCACCGCGCAGGACCCGCACGTGGGCGCTCGCCCCCACTGCGGCGCTCTCCGACGCGCTCTCCACGGCTTTTTTCGTTTTCTCTGAAGCTGAGCTCACCGCGTTCTGCGCTGCCCACCCGGAGATCGGCGCGGCCACCGTCGTCTCCGCGACGCAGCTGGCCACGCACGGCGCCCTCGTGCCCCCTCGATAGCCGCGCCCCGGTCCCATCGGGCAAACCCTGCGGAGCGTTTCGCAAGAACCGGTGAGTCCGCCGCCGCCGCGTGCCGTAAGATGAGGGTGTCCCCCACCCTCCATGTCCTCGGCTAAAAACCCCACCTCGTCAAAATACGCTTGGTCGCTCATCGCCCGCACCGCGCCCCCCAAACGCGCCGCCGCCGAGCGCGTCGGTGATTTCCACGAAATCTATTCCGAGTTCGACGAGGCGACGGTCCGCGAACAGGCCAGCCGCTGCATCCAGTGCCCCAATGCCCTCTGCGCCCAGGCCTGTCCGCTTTCCAACCGCATTCCGGAGTGGCTCGCGCTCGCCGCCCAGGGTCAGTTTCTCGAAGCCGCCGCCCTCTCCCGTTCCACCAGTAATATGCCGGAGATTTGCTCGCGCGTTTGCCCCCAAGAGCGGCTTTGCGAGGGCGCCTGCATCCTCAACTGCAAGAGCGATCCCGTCGCCATCGGCTCGGTCGAGCGCTTCATCAACGAGTATGCCTTCGCCCACGGTGGCGTGGACGCCACGCCCGCCGCACCCAATGGCCTCCGCGCGGCCATCATCGGCTCGGGCCCGGCCGGCATGGCCTGTGCCGACGAGCTCGCGCAGCTCGGCTACGCCGTCACCGTCTTCGAGTCGCTGCTGCTACCCGGCGGGCTGCTCGTCAACGGCATCCCGGCTTTCAAACTCGAAAAATCCATCGTCGCCCGTCGCATCGATCTCCTCGCGAAACGTGGCGTCGAATTCAAACTCGGTGTCGCCATTGGTCGCGATGTTTCGCTCGCGGAACTCCGCCGCACGCACGATGCGGTCTTTCTGGGTCATGGCGCGCAAAAGTCCAAAACCGCCGGCGTGCCCGGCGAAAATTTCTGCGGCGTCGCCCAAGCGCTCCCGTTCCTGATCGAGAAAAACGTCGACTCCCCACTCGTGGACCTCCCGCCGATCGACGTCGCGGGGAAACGTGTCGCCGTCCTCGGCGGCGGCGATACCGCGATGGATTGCCTGCGGACCGCCCTGCGCGCCGGTGCCCAATCCGCCGTCTGCCTCTACCGTCGCGACTTCGCCAACATGCCCGGCAGCCGCAAAGAATACTACAATGCCCTCGAGGAAGGCGCCGAGTTCCAGTTCCTCACCAATCCGGTGGCGATCCTCGGCGACGACCACGGCACCGTCACCGGCGTGCGTTGTGTGCGCATGGAGCTCGGCGCACCCGACGCCTCCGGCCGTAGTAAACCACGCGCCGTGCCCGACTCCGAATTTGACGCTCCGGTAGATCTCGTCCTCGTCGCCTACGGCTTCGATCCCGTCGCTTTCCCCGAAGACAGCGAATTTTCCGCGATCAAGGTCAACGAATGGGGCGGGATCATCGTCGACCGCAACCAGATGACCAGCCTCCCCGGCGTCTTCGCCGGCGGTGATTCTGTGCGCGGCCCCAGCCTCGTGGTCCACGCCGTGCGCGACGCCCGCCGTGCCGCCGCCGGCATCCATCGTCAGCTCGCCCCGAAGCTCGCCGCCGTCGCGGTCTGACCATCGCCCCCAGAACACCCCCACCCACGGGTGTGATTAAATCTGTGCCAGATCGCGAAAATGACTTTGGGTTCGGAGTTCCGCCTTTAGGCGGTTCCGACTCTGCACGTGCCCGCCTGAAGGCGGAACTCCGAACCCGGAGCATTGCGCAAACGAGGCACCCTATTAATCACCCCACCACCCGCTCCCGACAATTAACTGTCCTTCCCCGCGTAAAGAAACTTTCCTGTTTCCCGCACCATGCACGCGCCCACCAACCTCCAGCTCATCGGCAATGAAGTCGCCATCGTCTGGGACGACGGTGCGGAGAGCTACGTGACCTTTGAAAAACTCCGCGCCGGCTCGCCCAGCGCCGCCAACATCGGTGAGACCGACATCCTCGGTAACAAATACGGCGGCGACGGCCCGAAGAAATTCCCCGGCGTGCGAGTCGTCGGCTGGGCCATCGTCGGCAACTACGCCGTCCGCTTCGATTTCAGCGACGGCCACAATACCGGCCTCTACAGTTACGATTATTTGCGCCGCCTCGCGGCGACGTGAGTCGATCACCGCGGGCCTGCACGAGTCCGAGGTAGGAGCCCGCTTGCGGGCGATTCGCCGACCTTTCATTTTCCCATCGCCTGCAAGCAGGCTCCTACCTCCAGTCATTTCACCATGCCCACCTACGTCTTCCCCGCCCGCACCACGACCGCTGACATCGAACTCGGCTCGACGCTGCAGCCGAAATTCGGCCCCGACGGCCTGATCCCGTGCATCACACAAGACGTGCACACCGGCGAAGTCCTCATGTTCGCGTTCATGAACGCGCAGTCGCTCACGCACACGCTCACGACAAAAAAAGCCACCTACTGGAGCCGCTCGCGCAACAAACTCTGGGTGAAAGGCGAAGAGTCCGGCAACGTGCAGCACCTCCGCGAAGTGCGCACCGACTGCGACCAAGACGTCCTCCTCATTAAGGTCGAGCAAACCGGCGCCGCCAACGCCAGTTGCCACAACGGCTACAAATCCTGCTTCTACCGCAAACTCGACGACGACGTAAACCCCGCCGACCCCGCGTCCTTCAAACTCGCCTTCACGAGCCAGCCCCTCTTCGACCCCGCGACGGTCTATAAGAAAAAGTAGGGCCGGGTCTCCGACCCGCCCACCGGGGCCGTTCGGTCCCGCCCCGCCAAGCAAAACAAACCGCATCGGCCGCCACGCCTCGCGCACTCGCCCTTGAAGACGCCACCGCGCTCCTCGCCGCCCCGGACGTCGTGCCGAGCAAATCAACCCCCGCTGGGCCGCACCGGCTCGCTCGATATCCGCTCCGCCGTTCGCCTCGATCCTCAACATTTCCAGCGAACATTTTCCGCGCCACGCTTGCCCTCCCCCTCCCCCGCCCCTACGCCCTTTCTCGTCCACCGAAAAATCACTCTCCTTCCGCCATCTGACCTAACCCAACTCTAAATTCATTTCGCGTAGCTTCGGCTGCTGTCCATCACGAAACCGCTAATTTCGAACCAAAGGACATCGCTCGATGCACGCCCCCGACTGGGGGCGTGTTGAAAGCGTTCCTTTGAGGGCTCTTAGCGGTGCCTGTGATGGGACGTGTGTAGATACGTCCCCTCTTCGTTTTAGGCACCGCAGAGCTTTCAAAGGAAAGCCGTCCGTAACAGGGCTGAACATCGCGCGAATGTTCATGCCCTGTGGCTTCATACTTTGAATCTTCGGCGTCGCCTGACGTGTCGCCTGTCCCCGCGCAACGTCGGTTCGCTATAGTCGAACCCGCTCTACCCTGCCGCGTTCGCGTATGAGCTTGGTAAAATCCAAGCAGCGCGTCGCCGATCATGGAGAGGTTTTCACGCCCGCGTGGCTGGTCGAGGCGATGCTCGACTTGGTGAAGGGTGAGACGGAGCGCATCGACTCGCGTTTCCTAGAGTCGGCGTGCGGGGACGGTAACTTTCTCGTGCAGATTCTGCGGCGCAAACTTGCCGCCGTAGAACTCAAATACGGCAAGTCCGACTTCGAGCGCCGGCACTACGCGCTACTCGCGCTGATGTGCGTTTATGGGATCGAACTGCTGCCGGACAACATCGCCGAGTGCCGCAGCAACCTGCTGGACATTTTCGCCGAGTATCTGGCCCTGGCTCCGGCTGACGACCTGTATCGCGCCGCGCTCTACGTGCTGTCGCAAAATCTCGTTCACGGCGACGCCCTGTCGATGCGCACCCAAACAGGAGAGCCGATCACCTTCGCCGAGTGGGGTTCTCTGGGTAAAGGCCGATTCAATCGACGCGACTTCCGCTTCGACAGCCTCACCCAGTCATCGGCCTTCAGTGCAGAGGGATCGCTATTCGCCAATCTCGGCATGCACGAGATTTTCACGGCGGCCAAAACCTACCCGCCGATGACGGTGGAAGAGTTGGCCGCCGCCGCGCCGGAGGCGACGTCATGAGCGACCAAGCCAGCTTCACCTTGCGCCGGCGCAATCCGGACGTGCTGACGTGTATCGCAAACCTCTCCAACGACGAGGTGTTCACGCCGCCCGAGTTTGCCAACCGGATGCTCGACACGCTGACCGAGGCGTGGGCCGCCAACCACGGTGGGGCGAACCTCTGGGCTGACCCGACGGTGACCTTTCTCGATCCCTGCACGAAGTCTGGCGTGTTTCTGCGTGAGATTACCCGCCGCCTGACCGAAGGGTTGGCGAAAAAGATTCCGGGTCTGACCCAGCGAGTGAACCACATTCTGACGAAGCAGGTGTTCGGCATCGGGATCACGAAGATAACCAGCCTACTCGCGCGGCGTAGCGTGTATTGCTCGCGGCACGCGGACGGGAAGCACTCCATCGCCAAAAACTTCGCCAGCGAGACCGGCAATATCTGGTTCAAGCGTATCCCTCACTCATGGGAAGGCGACCGGTGCAAATTTTGCGGGGCTGGAAAATCAGTTTTCGACCGGGCGGACGGCTTGGAGACCCACGCCTACGCGTTCATTCACACCGACAACATCAAGGCCCGACTGACCGAACTCTTTGGGAAAAACATGCAATTCGACGTTATCATCGGTAATCCGCCCTATCAGTTGGCGAGCGACGGCGGGACACGGGACGGGCCAATCTATCAGCACTTCGTCGAACAGGCGAAGCGACTTCAGCCAAGATTCCTCGCCATGATCATCCCATCACGCTGGATGGCTTCCGGTCTTGGTCTCAGCGAGTTTCGCCAAGCAATGCTCGGCGACCGGCGCATGCGCGAACTGGTGGACTATCCGGCGGCCAACGACGTGTTCCCCGGCGTCGAGGTCAAGGCGGGTGTCTGCTATTTTCTTTGGGACGCATCTCACGACGGCGACTGCAAGGTGACAACGGTTCGGGGTGGTGAAGTCCTTGGGCCGATTCAGAGGAACCTTGGTGAATACGACGTTTTCGTTCGGGATGCGCGTGCCGTGTCGATCCTGCACAAGGTTCTCGGCCGCAGTGAAGCGCCCATCAACACGATCCTCGCTAGGGACAAAGAGTTTGGCTGGACATCGAACTTCGACGGCTTCCACGAGAACGAGCGTTCAGGCGATGTGCCGCTCTACTACATTCGCAAGATGAAGCGCGATGTGGGTTACATCGAACGAAACGCAGTAACTAAAAGTGCCGATCGGATAGACACATGGAAGGTTCTGGTTCCACAAGCGTTCAATGGCGGAGATGCGATCCCTCATCAGATATTGGGTAAGCCGTTAATTGCTCCGTTGCCGTCAGTCTGCACTCAGTCGTTCCTCTTCTTCAGCGTTAGCTCCCGTAAGGCGGCCGAAAGTCTTCAGTCGTATTACACGACGCGCTTTTTCCGATTCCTCGTCTCGGTGCGAAAGATAACTCAACACGCGACGCACTCCACATACGTTTGGGTGCCGATGCAGAGCTGGGATCGCACTTGGACGGACGAGGCTCTTTTCACAAAATATGGCATCACCCAAGAAGAGCAGGCCTTCATCGGGTCTCAGGTCAGGGAGATGAACCTCGATGCCGCCGCCGATGAGTAAGACTATCGACGAAATCCTCGCGCCCAAGCCGGAGGCTCGTCCGCGCATTTACGCCTACTCCATCGCGGACAAGGCGCACGCGGGGCTACTCAAGATTGGCCAGACTACGCGGGACGTGAAGCAGCGCGTCGCCGAGCAGCTCCAGACGGCCGCGATCAAAAACTACACCATCGAACTCGACGAATCCGCCGAGCGCGACGATGGCACGATTTTCAGCGACCACGCGGTGCGCGCGGCTTTGGCAAAGAAGGGTTTTGAAAACACCGCGTTGGAGTGGATGCGCTGCACGCTGAAGGCCGTGAAGACCGTCCTCACCGAATTGCGCACGGGCAAGAAATTGACCGGCACGCACCACGAGACGTTCGTGATGCGGCGGGAGCAGGTCGAGGCGGTCGAAAAAACCTACGATTATTTCAGGTCGATCTGGGCGGAGAACAAAACGGCGGCGCCGCGGTTCCTATGGAACGCGAAGATGCGTTTCGGGAAAACGTTCACCAGTTACCAACTCGCCAAAAAACTCGGGGCCAAGCGCGTGCTCGTGGTGACGTTCAAGCCGGCCGTGGAGGATGCCTGGCAGACCGACCTCGAATCGCACGCGGACTTCAACGGCTGGCAATACCTGTCAAAGTCCTCCGGCGACGATCCGACGCAGATCAACCGCAAAAAGCCGGTCGTCTATTTCGGCTCCTTCCAAGACTTATTGGGCCGTGACGATGCGGGGAATATTAAGGCCAAGAACGAGTGGCTGCATGCGGTGAATTGGGACTTGGTGGTGTTCGACGAATACCATTTCGGCGCGTGGCGCGACACGGCCAAAGAGTTGTTTGAGGGCGAGGAGGAGGCGGTCGCCAAGAAGGAGACCAAGCTCGAATACGCCCCCGGCTTGGAAAGCGTGAACGAGGACATCGGCGAGCTCTCGACCCAGGAGGCTGAGTTTCTGCCCATCACCACCAAGGCCTACCTGTACCTCTCCGGCACGCCGTTTAAGGCGCTCGCGACGGGTGAGTTTATCGAGGAGCAGATTTTTAATTGGACCTACACCGACGAGCAGCGGGCCAAGGAGGCATTCGCGACCCAGCAGCCCGCCCCGTGGAATCCCTACGGCGCGTTGCCGCAGATGCGGCTGCTCACCTACCAGATGCCGGATGAACTGGTGGCGGTGGCGAGCGCGGGGGAGTTCGATGAGTTCGATCTGAACGCGTTTTTCGAGGCCTCGGGTGAGGGCGCCCAGGCGCAGTTCAAGCACAAGAGTGACGTGCAAAAGTGGCTGGAGATCATCCGCGGTGGCCATGCGTCCACGTCGGTGGAATCCCTCAAGACCGGCACGCGACCGCCGTTTCCGTATTCCGATGTGCGCCTGTTGCCGTATCTCCAGCACGCGTTCTGGTTTTTACCGGACGTCGCAGCGTGTCGTGCCATGGCGAATCTGCTGGCCGAGAAACACAACGTATTCTGGCGCGATTACACGGTGATCGTCGCGGCGGGTGCCAGCGCGGGCATCGGCTTGGAGGCGCTGCCGCCCGTGCGCCAGGCCATCGGCGGCGGGTTCGACACCAAGACGATCACGCTCTCGTGCGGCAAACTCACCACGGGCGTCACCGTGCCGCAGTGGTCGTCCATTTTGATGCTGCGCAACCTGAAGTCGCCAGAGACGTATTTTCAGGCGGCGTTTCGCGTGCAATCGCCGTGGTCCATCAAGAACCCGAATGGCGATAACCCGCACGAGGAGGAAATGCTCAAGCCGGTCTGTTTCGTTTTCGACTTCGCGCCCACGCGTGCCTTGCGGCAACTTTCCGAATACGCGATCGGGCTCTCGCCGAACGAACCGAATCCAGAGAGTGCGGTCCGGGACCTCGTGTCGTTCCTGCCGGTGCTGGCCTACGACGGTGCGAACATGACGCAGATCGATGCGGGCGGCATCCTCGATATCGCGATCGCCGGCACCTCGGCTACGTTGCTCGCGCGCAAATGGGAGAGCGCACTGCTGGTGAACGTGGACAACGACACCTTGCGCCGGATTCTCGATAACCCCGAGGCGATGGCTGCGGTGGGGCGCATCGAGGGTTGGCGCGCGCTCGGTGACAACATCATCGAAACCATCATCAACAAGAGCGAGCAAGTGAAGGCGCTCAAAAACAAGGCGAAGGACAAGGACCTGTCGGCGAAGGAGCAGAAGCAGCTCACCGACGAGGAGCGGGAGTTCAAATCCAAGCGAAAGCTCGTGCAGGAAAAGTTGATCAAGTTCGCGACCCGTATTCCCGCCTTCATGTATCTCACGGATTTTCGTGAGAACACGCTGCAGGACGTGATCACCAAGATCGAACCGGACCTATTCGAAACGGTCACGGGTCTGACGGTGAAGGATTTTCACCTACTCGTGCGACTCCGGGTGTTCAACACCGAGCAGATGAATCAGGCGGTGTTCGCCTTCCGGCGTTACGAAGATGCCTCGTTGAGCTACACGGGCATCGAGAGTCATGAGGGCCTCACGCACTACGGGTTATACGACACCGTGGTGGCGAGGGAGTGAGGATTTTGAGAGACACGATTTTCCCACGCATGGCTCTGCAAGCCCCGACCGAGCCCGAGTTCACCCGCATCCTCAGCACCTTCCCCCTCGTCCCCCGCGCCCGTGAAAGCCGCCGCGCTGGCGGCGTTTCGCCTACCACCTCGGTCGTGACACGGAAACTGTGGTGGATTGAGTTGCCGGAGTAATCCCAGCTTGGCTTTGACGCTCCGACCGGGCGAGACTCGGCCATGGCCCTGAGTTTCGAGTGGAACGAGAGCAAGGCGAAATCAAACCTCGCCAAGCATGGCGTGAGCTTTGAAGAAGCCTCCACCGTCTTCGGCGATCAGCGATCGCTGACGATTCCCGACCCGGCCCATTCACAGATGGAGGAACGCGCGATTGTGCTGGGGCAATCGCATGAGTGGAAATTGCTGGTTGTCGTGCATACGGAGCGGGGTGACAATATCCGCATCATCAGC
>CAMBVX010000020.1 GCA_945871085.1 Opitutus sp. GAS368
CGCGCGATGCTGAACACAGGCGCGAGTGCGCGTGAGGTGGCGCAGGCGATCGCGGCGGCCTGACTGTGACCGTTAAGCTCGCCCGGCCGGATGGACCAAGTTACGAGCGTCGCTAATTTCTGGCGCGCGCCCTCGTGGGCGGAGATCGAGCAGGCGGAGGCGGCGGAGCGGGCGGGGGCGGGGAAACCCTGAGGCGGGGCGGGGGTCGCCTGAGTGGCACGGGTAGAATCCGATTTGCCAACCGTGGTTTGCCCGCACAGTTTCCGCCCATGAGCACCGTGCAGGAAATCAAGTCGGCCATCGAGCAACTCACCCTCGAAGCGCGGGCTGAACTCATCGCCGACCTTTGCGGTTGGAGCGATGATGATTGGGATCGCCAGATGAAGGCGGATGCCTCCGGCGGGAAATTTTTCGTTTTGAACGAGGACGCTGATCGCGCCGTTGGCGCCGGCCAGAGCAAGCCGCTCGATGAGCTCCTCGACCGATCGTGAGAATTCCGAGTCGCGGCACGCCGGAATTCTGGCGACTCTACTACACGCTGCCCGCCGAAGTGAGCGCCACCGCCCGCAAGAACTACCGGCTCTGGCAGGCGAATGCGTTTCACCCGTCGCTGCATTTCAAGTCCATCGGGCGATCAAACTGGTCGGCGCGCGTCGGCGATCACTATCGAGCCATCGGAAAATTTGCGGCCAACGAGTTTATCTGGGAATGGATCGGTTCCCACGCGGACTACGACAAACGTTTCTGAACTGGGCGCGCCCTTGAATCGGGCGGGGAACGGCGCAGGGGGATAGCCGGCGCCGAAATCTGAATTTCTGGCGCGCGCCGTCGTGAGCGAAGATCGAACGGACGGAGGCGGCGGAGCGGGCGGGGGCGGGGCGGGGCGGTGAGGGAGTGAGGCGTGTGGTGCCGAGGGGCGGTCTGCGAGGGGCGGTCTGCCGCTTGACACCATCCCGCGCCGGAGAACGCTCTACGCCATGCAAGCAAGCGTCCGCGAGTTTACCCGCAAGTTTCCCGCGTATCGTCGGGCCGCCTTGGCCGGCAAAGAAATCCGCGTGCAGGACCGTAAGGGCAACGGCTTCGTGTTTCGCGCCGCGCAGGGCCAGCCGGCGGGCGAACCTGTCAGCCTCGCCGCCGCGATGGGCGATTTGCTCGGTGCGGTGAGCAGCGGCCGGCGCAAGAAGACGCTGGCTGGTTACGGCCGTGATTGAGGCGATTCTCGACACCGGTCCGCTCGTCGGCGCACTCGACCGCGACGACCAGTGGCACGCGTGGGCCGCAGAGCAATTTGCCGCGATCCAAACTCCCGCGCTCACGTGCGAAGCGGTGATTTCGGAAGCCTGTTTCCTGCTGCGCACGGTGCCCGGTGCGCGGGACAAGATTTTTGCTTTGGTGGAGCGTGGGTTGGTGCGGGTCGTGCCGGTGTTGCCCGGCGAATCGCCGGCGGTGCGGGCGTTGCTCGCGCGCTACGGGGAGCGCATGGACTACGCGGACGCCTGTCTCGTGCGGCTGGCGGAACTACACCGGGACCGCCCGGTCGTGACGACCGACGCGAACGATTTTCGAATTTATCGGCGGTTTGGAAAGCAGACGCTGGAACTGATCGTGCCGTGAGCCAAAGCAGCCCGGCGGGTTTGCTTGTGCCAAGCGCGCCGACGTGGGCGGACATCGAGCCGGCGGAGGCGGCGGAGCGGGCGAGAGCGGGGCGGTGAGGGCGGTCTGAACGGCTACCAGACCACTTGCACGCTGCAGACCGGGAAAGCGCGGTCGGACGAAACGACCGCCAAGTCGTGCAGCAACGCGTGAGCGAGGATTGATGCGGTCGAAAGGGTCCTGGTGTTGTGGCGGCAGTTCGCAGCCGCGCAGCAGGACGTCGGCGGTCATGGGCCGTTCGACCAGTCCCCATTTCCCAACCTGCTCGGTCCACCACCGGCGCGGCGCATCGGGCAGCACCCGTTTTCCCGCGTGGTGCGTGAGCGTAATTTCCCCGAGCGTCGCATGGCTGACCGGCAGCGCGGCCTCCGGAGCCTTGATGGCGGCGGTCGCGGCCGGGCTCAGGCGGGCGGGTTCGCTCGCGAGCCAAAGGAGGGCGCAGGAATCGAGGAGCCGATTTACAACAAATCCAGCTCGTTCATTCCGGCATCATCGAGCGCGGCAAGCGACGCGGAGGTCCACTTAACTGGAGCCGAGGTCGTCACGCCGACTTTCGGGCGCAACGTTGCGGGCAAGGCGAGGAGCGGAATGAGTTTTGCGACCGCGGTCGCACCGTCGCGCAGGAGAATTTCTTCGCCGTCCTGCACCTGATACCAACGTCTCGTGATATTTGGACGATAGTCGAAACACCACTCGCTCACGCTCGCAGCTACCAGCAGTCAACAACTCAAATGACGTTGGTCTGACGCATGAGCTGCGGGAAATGGGTTTCGGCGTAGGCCAAGGTCGCTTCCAGGCGGAGACATTGCGGGGAGCCGTCGCCGGGTCAACGAGCCGGCGAATCCTCGCGGCGGGACCCCGCCGCTGTTCAGCCGGCGGAGACCCGGTGGCGATGGTGCACAACCCCCAGCTGGCGCTCTGGATCCGTTTCGACGCCTGCTCAGAAGCTGCCCTTGAGCCCGGCGGAGAGCTGCACGCCATACGTCGTGACCTGGTAGCGGCGGGCGTAGCCGGGCGTGTCGGGGCCGTAGCGGAGGAGGACTTCGGGGACGTTGAAGATATTTTGCGCGCTGAGGTAGAGGCCGATGTTTTTCCGGACCTGCCACTCAGCGTTGAGATCGACGGTGGTGCGCGGCTGGCTGTATTGGAAACCGTTCACGCCCGTCACGACGGCACCGCGCTGGCGGCCGCGGTAGTTCCACTTGGCGAGGAAGGAGAGGGGCCCGCGGTGGTAGCTCGCGCCCCAACTGCCGCTCTCGGGGATGAACGCGGTGAAGTTCGCTTGCTGGCTGCCGACGAGCTCGAGCTTGGTGGCGTTGGCAAAAACCTGGATGGTCCGGCCCCACTCGCCGAGCGGGCGCAGCGAGTGGCGCGCGCTGAACTCGAGGCCGCGTACGCGGGCGATGCCCGGCAGGTTGAACTGCGTGACGAGTTCCCAGCCGGCGTATTCGGGGCCGAGGCCGACCGCGGCGAGACTGTCGGCCGTGGCGAGGCGCGTGGAGCTGCCGAAGAAGTCGCGAATCTCCTTGGCGAACCCGCCGACGCTGAAGAGGCCCCCGGCATCGGTGTAGTACTCGAGGGAGACATCGAAGTTGTCGGCGGACCACGGGCGAAGGCCGGTGTTGCGGATGGTGATGCGGCCGGGGAGTTGCTGCGGATTGATCGCGGCCTCCAGGTCGGCCTCGTCGATGGTGGAGTTGGGGACGATGTTGGTGAAGTCGGGCCGGCCGTAGGTCTGGGCGAAGGACGCGCGCGCCTGAAGATTCTCGCGGATATGGTAGGTGAGGTGAATGCTTGGGTAGTAACCTTCGTAGGTGCGGGCGGCGCGGACGCCGCGCTCCGCACGGATGAGACGCAACTCCTCGCCGGAGCCAACGGTGCCGGCAGCGGGTTTGCGGATGCGGGCGCCGGCGGCGGTGTGCGCGTAGGTGCCGTCGGCGTCGCGTTCCCACACGGCGTTGGGATCGGCGAGGACGCCTTCGCCCTTGGCGGAGGTTTTCTCGAAGCGCACCCCGGTGAGGATTTTCAGGCGGTTGCGGAACAGGCCGGCCTCGGCTTGTAGGTAGAAAGCGGTGACGCCTTCCTGCAGGTGCTCGGAGTTGTTGACGCGGAACAACTCCTCGGCGACGACCTGCGCGGGTGTCTTGGACCAGAGCGTGGGGTTGGCCTTGAAGGCCTCCCACGCCTTGTAAACCGAGATCCACGGCATGTTGCGGAAACCAAAACTTTCCTCCTGCCCGACGTAAGTCGTCATGCGGTAGGGCGTGGGCGAGTCGATCGTGGCGGCGTTGCCGTCGGGGCCGTTGTAGGTCCAGTTGATGCTCTCGCGGCGGACGTCGCGCTGTTGGATGCGCTCCGAGCCGCCGACCTGGAGCGCGGCGGGAAACGGGAGGAAACCGAGGCTCTTCCGCACGTCGAGTTTGGCGGTGACCATGGCGTCGTGGATGTAGCGGGGCGTGGAGTTGGCGGTGTTGAGACGGTAGTTGTCGAGGTTGTACAGGTCGACTTCCTGGTTGGCGTTGTCGAAGAGCCGGATGGTGCGCGGGCGATCTTGATCGACGTCGGCAAGGACGAGGCGGCCGGGATTGCGCAACGCGGTGCCGAGCGTGCGGAAGCGGCCGTGGATCGTATCCTGATAACCGCCTTCGGACTTGGAAAAACCGAGGCCGCTCTCGACGCGCCAGTCGCCGTTGTCGAAACGATAGCGGGTGTTGCCGGCGCGGGTGTCGAGCTGGTGACGGACGGAGGCGTGCAGGCCCATGAGCGAGACGCCGGCGCGGCCGGTGGCGCCGTTCGTGAACCCGTCGCCGTAGGTCATCGCCATGCCGCCGACCAGGGTGGGCGTGGGGTTCGTGCCGGTGTCGAATGCAGCGGACGTCGAGGAGCGGTCGGAGACAAAGCGGCTGGCCTCCACATTGGCGGAGAGCACGCCGTTGGGGGTGACGCGCCAGTCGGCGCGCACGCCGGCGGAGTTGCGGGTGTTGAGTCGCGGCGAAGCGGGCAACTGGAACTGTTGGAGAAACGGCCGGGCAAACGTCGCGCCGGTGCCGGCCGCGGTGGCGTTGTAGGCCTTGAGCGCGAGCTGCTGCCACATGTAGCGGTTCTGCACCTGGCCCGTGACGACGAGGCCGAAGTTCCGTGACACCGGCAACGTGTAGTCGAAGTTCGCGGACGGGCGGACCATCTGGACCTTTTTATCGGGCGTGTGCGGCTGGGCCGCGAGAGCGAGGTGATGCTGGTTGCCGGAGAGGCTGATCGAGTAGCGGAGCTGCGCGGTTTTCCGCTCAAACGCGCTTTTGCTGACCATGTTGATCGAGCCGGACATCGAGTCGGCGGGCGTCGAGGGGGTGGGCGACTTCGTGACCTCAAGGCGCGCGAGGTTGTTCATCGAGACCTGCGTGAACTGGAAAACGCGTGAGCTGCCCTGGGGATTGCCGGTGTTGGCCAGTTGCATGCCGTCGCCCGAGACGACGGCCATGCTCGTGGGAAAACCGCGCACGGCCACCGAGGAGACGGAGCTGCCGGACTCGGCGTCGTATTCCGCGGTGATGCCGGGGAGAAACTTGAGGAACTCGCCGACGTTGCCGTCGGTGACTTCGCCGAACGCGTCGGCCGCGATCACGTTTTTCAAGTTGGGCGCGAAGCGCTGTTCGTTGATCGCAATGGCGGCGCCATCGGTCTCGCGGCCGGTCGAGACCTTGAAGGCATCGAGCTGGATGGTGCCGTCCGCCCGAGCGGTGCGTCCGCCGCTCGCGAGATCGACGTTGCGCTCGACGATCTGGCCCGGCGCCACGGTCACGGTGACCTCCTGCGGGTCGAGCCCGGTGAAGAAAACTTGGAGCACGGTCGCGCCGGGGGGCAGGGCGGGGATGCGGTAGGTGCCGGACTCGTCGGTGAACACGACGCGGTCGGTTCCGCGGACGGTGAGGCGGGCGTTGTTGAGGAATTGCCCGTTGGCGACGTTTTGCACGCGCCCGGAAATCGCGCCGGTGTTTTCGGCGGAGCGGACGGCGGTGGTGAGGGCGAGGGTGCTCGCAAGAAGGAAAACGCCGATGCGACGGAGGAGGTTCATGGGGTTAAAAGGTAACGGACAGGTTGTCGGTCAGAGGGAGTAAATTGCAAAGCGGAGGAGCTTGTACCGCATTCGGTCGGGGGAGTTTACGAGCGCCGACGATGGCGCGACCGTTGGGGCGGACAAAAAATGAACGGGGTAGGGCGGGTCAGTCGATGGGGGACTGGAGGATGTTCAAGTCGATTCCGGCCGTTTTTTTGCCGCCGGTCGGACTCCGCCGATGAACGTTTCCCTTGAAGCCAGCTTGCCGGCTCGCGGGGTGCGGACTTCGGACGAGGCTGAACGATGCCTCTGCGGCCCGGGTAACGGCCCCGAGCCGTGGTCGCTATAACCTGATATCAATCGCCCAAATGAGTCAGACTTTGATTTGCCGGGTAGCCGCGAGCGCCAGCGCGTGGTGATCCGTCCACTCGCTGGCGCTCGCGGCGACCGAATAGTCCAGAGTTCAAAGGACGTTGGTCTAGGTGACCGGCGAGGGCGCGGCGTCGAGCGAGTCGGCCGCGATCGGGGCCAACGTTGCCACTTCGCCGGCGAGGGCCTGGTCGACCCAGCGTTTGATGCGGGTGAGGCCTTCGTTGCGGCGCGGATCGTCGCGCTTCATGGTGCCGAGCAGATTGATCACGGTCTCGGAGTAATCGAGGGCATTGGCGGTGAGGAGCGTCGGCAGTTCGAAGGGGTTGATCTCGCCCTTGCGGATCATCGCGCGGGCCTCGCGTTCGAGTTCCATCGTGCTCCCGCCGACCGCGCCGGGGTCGGATTTTCCCTTGGAAAAACCGCCCCCACCACCCGCCGAGGTGTCGCTGGACTGGCCTTCGGTTTTGCCGCGGGGCTGGCGCTGGAGCTGCGCGGGATACTCTTTGCCGTCGCGGCCCGTCACGGTGGTGGGGTGGTCGAGCTTGCCGGCTTGGGCCATTTCGTTGCGGCAACGGCGAACGAGATCGACGGAAACACGGCACAGTTCGGCGAGGACGGGGTTGGCCTTGTCGGGCCATTCTTCGAGGGCGATTTCGGCGGCGTTACGTTTGTCGGCATTGGTGCGGCAGACGCCGTTGGTGGCGTTGGCGCCGAGGGCGTGGCGGAGGGCGTCGGAGCGACCGCCGGGCTGGACGGTCGCCAGGATCGTCGGGAGTTGGTTGCGTTTCGTCGCGAGGTAGCGGTGAAAACCGTCGGCCAGCCAGTAAGTGGCCCCATCAAAATAGACGTCGATCGGGGGGAAGACGGTGCCTTGGGTCATCTCATCGGCGTAACTCTCCACTGCTTCGTCGGTGGTTTGGACGCGGGCTTGGGTGCCGCCGTAGAGGTTGATCGAGTCGAGAGGAAGTTTTTGCGGCTCCATGGGAAAAAGGGTCGTTGATGCCGGGGTTCCGTCTTCGTCCGCAAGGGGAAAACCGCGCGCGCCGCAGATTCATGGAGCGGCCGGTGGATTTGGGCGGGGCGATGCGCGGAGAGGTGGCCGACGGAAAGCCGTCGCAGGGGGATTTTTCTGCGGTGGGAGGGCGTTGAGGGGGAAAGCCGGAGCGAAAAATGGCTAAATAATGAACGCACGTTGTTTGGTCGCGGCAGGCGTGCCTGCTGGCCGGCCGGTCAGGTGGGCGTGGCGCCGCGCTCCGCAGGCACGGAGGCCGGTGGCTACCCGGGCCACCTCAACGGAAACAGCAGAACCATTTTTATGGGTGGGACGATTTCGCGCCGGGCGGCGGGTTTGAAGTGAAGCGACGGTCGGGTGGGGCGGGTTGCGGATTGTAACCGCGGGGGACTTTGAGGGCTCGCCAAGCGCAGGACCGGCGGCCTAGTTTGCGCGCACGATGTTCAAAGCCGTTTTTAAGACCGTCCTGTTGCTCGGAATCCTCTTCGTCATGCTCTACGTGGGTATGAACAATACCCACGAGATCGATTTTCGGTTTCCGATCGCGGGTTGGACGGACAAGAAGCCGGTGCACGGCTCGGCGGCGCTGATTTATTTCGGCGTGCTCGCGGTGGGTGTGCTGGCCGGCACGATCTTTCATAGCCTCGGCAGCAGTGGCAGCGATAAGGGCGGCGGGAAGAAGAACAGTTCGAAGGATCGGTAAGCGGTGATCGGCTTGCCGGCGCTCGTCGCTACGATGCCGCTCGCCGCTACGGTGGGGTTCGTCGCTACGATGGGGTCTGGGTGCGGCGAAGGTTGTCGCAGACGATGGCGGCGGCGATGGCGGCGTTGAGTGATTCGGCGCCGCCAAGACGCGGGATCGTCACGCGGCGAGTGACGCACGCGGCGACGGCGGGGGAGAGGCCGCGGCCTTCGTTGCCGATGACGACGACGGCATCGCGGAGGGGCGGGAGCGCATGAACGTCTTCGCCGGCGAGGTCGCAGCCGAGGATCGGTGAGGTCGTGGTCGCGAGCGCCTCAGCGAGGTCGACGGTGTGGGCCTTGACGCGGGCGAAGGAACCCATGCTGGCGTTGATGACTTTTTGGTGAAACAGATCGGCGCAGTCAGGCGAGAGGACGACGCGGTCGAAGGCGAACCAGTCGGCGAGGCGGAGGAGGGTGCCGACGTTGCCGGCGTCTTGCACGCCGTCGAGGGCGAGCGTGAGGCCATGGTCAAGGGCGCCCGGCGAGAGTGGGGCGCGGGAGACTTGGCCGACGGCAAGGACGGTGGACGGGGTGGGGAAATGGCTGACGCGGGCCATTTCAGCGGCGGTGAGGGTGACGAGGCGGGTGGACGGAGGCGGACGGAAGTCCGCCCCACCGGTGGCGTAGATTTCGGTGAAAGGGAAATTTGCGGCGAGGAGTTCGGCGATGACTTTTTCGCCTTCCACGACGAAGAGGCCGAGGGCTTCGCGGAATTTTTTTTCGCGCAGGGAGCGGAGGCGCTGGAGTTCGGCCTTGGTCAACATGGCGGGATGCTCGGCTTTGCCGGGCGGGTGACGCAAGCGCGGGTGCGCGAGCGCGCCGGGCCGCGGTCACTTACTGCCGTTGGCGAGGATGCCCACGCCCTTGCCCCGCAGGTCGAGGCGGTGGGCCGTCATGACAAATTCGGCGCGGCCGGCGGAGTAGAGCAGGAGACCGATTTGAAAATCTTCGGCGGGGAGCAGCCAGCGGCGACGTTGAAAGCGGAAGCCGGAGTGAAGCCATTTCTCCCCGGGGAAGGCGGTTCCGACGTCGGCGCGTTCCTGGGGAATCGTGGTGAAAATGTGATGGGACTGTTTGGACTGGAGGATGACGTGGATCTGGCTGGGGGTGGACGTGCTACCGGGGCGGGCGACCCAGCCCTCCATCGACATGACTTGATCATCGATATTGATGCGATCGACGTAGTAGGACAGTTCGGTGGTGACCTGCGCATCGGGGAACCAGCGTTGTTTGCACGTCCGGGGCATCCGATAGAGACCGGCCTGTTCGACTTCGCGCAGGAGTCGCGAGGCGTATTCGGGATTGGGATGGAGCGTGAATCGACCCATGCCGTCGCGGCCGAAGCGTTGGAAATACTCGGTGGCGTTGTCGCGGCAGATGACCCAGCTCCGGGCGTCGTGGCCAAATTCGGAATTGGCCAGAATGTTAAAAAGGCCGAGGACGGGGAGAACACGAACCAGGAGGCGATACGGATGCGCGGCATCGTGGCGCTCTTCGAACTGGAGAAAGAGCACGAGGGCCCAGGCGAGTGCGCCCAGAATGTAATAGCGCGAGTAGATGTGGCCCTGCGTGACGTCCGCGCGACCGATGGCGACGAGCGCGAGGGCCCCAATCGCCCAAAGCGCGAGGGGCACGGCGATACGTTCCCGGGAAAAGGCTCCTTGGCTGAGGGCGCGGCCGAGGAGGGCGAGGAGGGCGATGCCGAGAAAGGGCTCCGCAGCATCTTGGCCGAGGGCGAGCGGTGCGCCGAGGAGGGAAAGCCAGTAGTGGAGGACATGTTTGAGCCCGCTGCCGCTCAGCACACTGATGTTGTGGCCTGGATTGAAACTGAAACCGAAGAAGAACACGGCGGCGGTCGCCGCGCCGGCCAAGAGCCAGAAATTGAAGCGGGACCAGCGGCGCTCGACACCCAGCATGAGTGCGCCCACCGCCCAGGCGACGAGCCCGTGGGCGAGCGTGAAGGTGGCGAGCAGGGCGAAAAGCATCCCCGTCAGAAAGCCGCCGCGCGTGCCGCGAGAGAGTCCGATCACGCTGACGCCGGCGAGCAAGACGACTTGGAAATGATCGATGGAAGAGCCGGCCCACTGGAAGTTTTCGTAGTGCTCAAGTTGGAAAATGAGAAACGCGAGCAACACGCCCAGGCGCACCCGGCGAACCGTGGTGCCGGCGGTGTAAATGAGCAGCCCACATAGCGCGCAAATGAACAGATTACCGATGGCACCGATGACCGCGAAATTGATGGTGCCCGTAGTCCAGTAGCTGGTGGCGAACAGGAGGCGGCTGGTAAACGTGCGGTGCTCGTTGCCCAGGGCGAAGAGATTGGCGAGGAGTTGGGACCACGACAGGTCGCTATCGAGGCGCACTAGGAGGAGGAGGGCGGTGTCGAGTTCGTCCCAATACGCGACATTTCGCGAGACGAGGAGGGCGTGGGTCAGGATGTAGGCGACGGGAATCAGCGCGACCGCCCACAGGGCGCGAACGAGGACGCGCTCGCTGCGGAAAAAAGGAAAAGTGGCGCTCGGCTCGGACATGGTTTGGAGAAAAGAGGGGGGCGAGAGGGGTCGAATCAGAATCCGCGGGTGGTCAAAAGTGGTCGGATCGAAACAAGACGCGGGGACCGGCGCACAAGTTCCGCCAAAGTCTGCAACGTCTGCCCGGATTGGGTGCGGGGATGGGTGAGTTCATGACGGTGGGGGGTGCGAGCAGAGGTATGAAGCAGGCCACGGGGTGAAAAACGAGGGATTTAACGTGACCAAACGGTCAGACTCCTGCTGCGAGTGGCAGGTCAGCGGGATTCTCGCCGCCGGCACCGAGAATCTTGGCCGGGCAAACGTGCGGGGCAAATGTTTGGCTTTTCAAGTCGGCGCCGGTGCGTAGGGTGGCGCCATGAAGCGCCTGATGCCCTGCCTTTTGCTCGCCCTGAGTCTGACCCTCGTCGTCGCCCCGTTTGCGTTTGGGGCGACAGCCACGCCGGCTGCGCCGGGGTCGGACCGCTCGCCGGTGGCGTCGTTGGCGACCGCGGTGACGACGGTGACAGGGATCGCGATTTCGCCGCTGCTCGGCACGGGCGTGTATGGGGCGTGGCAGAATTTTAATGCGGCGGATGACGCGGCGCGGGCGAAGCTACCGTGGTATGCGCAGTGGACTTTTTTCGGGCCGGCGCTGCTGCTCGTGGGGGCGTGCGCGGCGAAAGATGCCCTGGGCGCGGTGGTGCCACCGGGGCTCAAGAAACCGCTCGATGTGCTGGAGACGATTGAGAACAAGGCGACGGGACTCGTCGCGGCCGGGGCGGTGGTGCCGTTTACCATGAGTGCGGTTTCCAGCATGTTGCTCGGCGGGAAAGTCGGCGCGGTGGACGGCGCGGGGACGGCGATCGACGGACTCGCGATGATTCAGATCGGGGCCATGGATTTTTCGGCGGTGCTGAACGTGCTGACGGTGCCGTTCGGTCTCGCGATGTTTGCGGTCGTGTGGATGGCGTCGCACGCGATCAATGTGCTGATCCTCGTCAGTCCGTGGGGCGCGATCGATGCGGCGTTGAAGGGGATGCGCACGGCGCTGCTCGGGTTGCTGACCCTGAGTGCGACGATCAACCCATGGCTGGGTGCGGTGCTCTCGTTGGTGGTGATCGTGATCGCCTATTTGGTCGCGGGCTGGGCGTTTCGCCTGACGGTTTTCGGGACGGTGTTTAGCTGGGATTTCTTCACGCGGCGCAGCGCACGGTTTTCACCGAAGGAGAATGACAACCTCATGTTTTCCGGCGGGGATCTGCCCGGAGTGCCGATGCGGACCTACGGCCGGTTGGTGCAACGGACGGAGGGCGGACTGGAGTTTTTCTATCGGCCGTGGCTCTGCCTGCCGCCGAAAGCGGCCCCAGTGCCGGTGGCGAAGACCCAGATTGCGATCGGGCGCGGTCTATTTTTCTCGACGGTGACGGTGCAAGCTGCCGGCACGCTTTTCCTGCTGCCGCCGCGCTATCGGGGGCATGAAGAGGTGCTCGGGCGGGCGTATCAGTTCGGCGGCGGCGTGCGCGAAGCAGGGCTGCGCAAGGCATGGAGCGTGTTGCGCGAACTCTTCGGCGGAGTGGCGGCGAAGACGCAGCTCACTTGAGCGCGAACGCCGTGAACCTCGCGCGCGTCACGCTGCGGTGGTTGCTGGCGATATTTTTCATCGCGGCGGGCGCGAATCATTTTCGTTCGCCGCAAATTTACCTCGGCATGATGCCGCCGTGGTTACCCTGGCCGGAGACGTTGAACGGGATCAGTGGGGCTGCGGAAATCCTCGGTGGCGCCGGGTTGATTTGGCCGCAGCCGTGGACGTGGCCGTGGTCGGATGCGCAGGCGCGCGGGCGACTGCGGCGAGGAGCGGGGTGGGGGTTGCTCACGCTCTTGGTCGCGATCTTTCCGGCGAATCTGCACGTGGCGATACAGGGGAAAATGCCAGGCTTTGACTTCTCACCGATGGTGCTGTGGTGGCGGCTGCCGTTTCAGGCGGTGTTCATGGCGGCCGTGTGGTGGGTGGCGTTGGCGCAGCGGCGCACCGATTGACGTAGGGCGTGACAAAGCGGCTTGCGAGGAGCGGGGATTCGGCGCGACGCTCGCCGGATGAAACTTCTGTCTCCTCTCCCCCGGAGTGTCGTGGCCGCGCTGGGCGCTCTGGCTGGACTGTTCGCATCGCCCATGAAGGCGGCCGAGGTCGCGCCGAAAGCCGCCGAGCGACGCCTGCTCTACGTCGCCGTCCCGGGCATCCGCAACTATCTCGAACGGGGCGGGCATGGCGTGCTCGTGTTCGATATCGACCGGGGGCATGCGTTCGTGAAACGCATCCCCGCGCGCGGGCTCCATCCGGCCGATGGCAAGCCGCTCAACGTGAAGGGGGTCGTCGCGAGTGCCGTGACGGGCCGACTTTACGTGAGCACGCTCCAGTTCGTCACGTGTTTCGACGTGCTCACCGACAAGATTGTTTGGGAAAAGGCCTATGACGGCGGCTGCGACCGCATGTCGCTCTCGCCCGACGGTAAGGTTATGTATCTCCCCTCGCTGGAAAAAGACCACTGGCACGTCGTCGATGCGCTGACGGGCGATGTCATCAAGCGTCTCGAGCCGATCCCGCGGGCGCACAATACCGTTTTCGGTCTCGATGGTCGGCACGTCTACATGGCTGGCATCGGCTCGCCCCTCCTGCATGTCGCCGACACGGCGACCCACACCATCGTGCGGAGAGTCGGCCCGTTTAGCTCGGGCATCCGGCCCTTCACCGTCAACGGCCGCCAGACCCTCGCGTTTGTGAACGTGAACGGACTGCTCGGTTTTGAAGTCGGCGATCTCGTAACCGGACAGAAACTGCACCGCGTCGAGGTAGCAGGCTTCAAGCCCGGTGTGCCGAAGCGTCATGGCTGTCCGAGTCACGGCGTCGGTCTCACCCCCGACGAGAAAGAGGTCTGGGTGTGCGACGCGGCGAATCAGCGGATGCATATTTTCGACGCGACCGTGATGCCGCCGAAACAGGTCGCGAGCATCGAAGTGCGCGACGACCCGGGTTGGATCACGTTCAGCATCGACGGTAAATATGCCTATCCCTCGACCGGTGAAGTGATCGACGTGGCGACGCGGAAAATTGTGGCGACGTTCAAGGATGAGACAGGCGCGATTGTGGAGAGCGAGAAGATCGTCGAAATCGACTTTGCCAGCGGTAAACCCGTGCGGACGGGCGATCAGTTTGGGGTGGGGCGGGTGCGGTAGCGGGAAGACGCCGGGGTAACTGTCCGGCCAATCAGGCCTTGAAATTGTGCAACGGGGTTGCACGATTTCATAGGTGATCGAACGCATCTCCTATCTGCGACGCGTCCGGGCCGGGCTTAAACGGAACCCGGTGGTGGCGCTGCTCGGGCCGCGCCAGTGCGGCAAGACCACGCTCGCGCGCGAATTCCTGCCCGCCGCCGCGCCCAACTATCTCGACCTGGAGGATCCGTCGACCGCTGCGCTTCTGGAGCACCCGATGACCGCGCTCCAGGGGCTGCGCGGGCTCGTGGTCATCGATGAGGCGCAGCGGCAGCCGGGGATTTTTCCCGTTTTGCGTGTGCTGGCCGATCGCGCGGACCAGCCAGCGACGTTTCTCATCCTCGGCAGTGCGTCACCGGAGTTGTCCCGGCAGTCGTCCGAATCGCTGGCGGGCCGGATCGAGATCGTCGAGATGCGCGGGTTCGATGGCGGCGAAGTGGGCGAAACGGAACTCAGCCGGCTGTGGCAGCGCGGCGGATTTCCGCGCTCGTTTCTCGCAAAATCAGAGGCAGACAGCCTGCAATGGCGCCGGGAGTTTGTGCGCACGTTTCTGGAGCGCGATCTCGCGGGGCTCGGCTTCGGCATGGCACCGGCGGCGCTCGGGCGATTCTGGACGATGATTTCGCACTATCACGGACAGATATGGAACGGTAACGAGATCGCGGCGTCGCTCGGCATTGCGCCCAACACTGCGCGCCGCCACCTCGACGCGCTGGAGCAGACTTACATGGTGCGCCGGCTGCCGCCCTGGCACGCCAACCTGGGCAAGCGGTTGGTGAAGACGCCGAAGATTTATTTTCGCGACAGTGGACTTTTTCACGCGCTCCAAGGGATCGGCGCGGCGGCGGACCTGCACACGCATCCGAAGCTCGGCGCTTCGTGGGAGGGTTTCGCCTTGGAGGAGGTCATCCAGGCCGTGCAGCCGGACGAGGCCTATTTCTATTCCGTGCACAGCGGACCCGAGCTCGATCTCTTCATGCTGAAAGGCGGCCGGCGGATTGGTGTTGAGTTCAAGCGCGAGGATGCGCCGCGGCTGACGCATTCAATGGTGACGGCTCTGGCTGATCTGAAATTGCACCGGCTCAGCGTGATTTACCCTGGTGCACGTCGGTATCGGTTGCGCGACGACGTCGAGGTGCTGCCGCTCAAGGATGCGGCCGATGCAGATCGGATCGAGGGGAAGTGAAGCCGCGCGCGGTTCGGTTGAGAATCGTCGAGCCAGCCATGTCCCGCAGCCCCTGCACGAGGCGGCCGAGGCCCTCGGCGGCGGTGGCCGCGGTCAGGGAACCGTAGGCGACGCGCAGCGCGCAGCCGTGGGTGAGGCCGAAGGCGCTGCCAGGAATCACGGCGATACCGTGTTCGCGGATGAGCCGTTCGGCGACGGTGAGCGGCGCGTGAGAGGTGTGGACGCGCAGGAGAAAATAAAAGGCACCGTCGGCGGGCGGAATTTCGGCGAGGTCCTCGGTAGCGAGGGGGGCGAGGGCGCGTTGCACGACGGTGCGCACAGCGGCGAGGTCGCGAAGTTTTTCGCGGACGTAGGCGGCTCCGCCTCCGGCGGAGGCATCGAGCGCGCCGACGGCGGCGTGTTGGGAAATTACGGGCGAACAGATCAGGAGCGTGTCCTGGATTTTTCGCAGCGCGGTTTCGAGGTGCGCCGGAGAGACCATCCAGCCGATGCGCCAGCTCGCGAAGCCGTAGGCTTTCGAGAGTGAGTAGAGCGAGATCGTGTGCGGAGCACTGCCGGGGAGCGAGGCCGGGGAGAAATGCGTGGCGTCGCCGTAGGTGAAGTATTCGTAGGCTTCGTCGTGGACGTGGTAGAGGCCGCGCTCGGCGCAGAGGGCATTGATGGCGCGGAGGGTGGCGGCGGGGTAGACGGCGCCGGTGGGATTGTTCGGCGAAACGGTGATGATCGCGCGGGTGCGCGGGGTGATGGCGGCGCGCAGGGCGTCGACGTCGAGTTGGTAGGCCGCGTCGGTCGGGACCAGCACGGGCACGCAATTGGCCAGGGTGATCGCCATCTCGTGATTGAAGTAATACGGCGTCGGCAAAATGAATTCGTCGCCGGGATCACCGAGGGCGAGCACGGCGTTCATGAAGGCGTTGTTGCCACCGGCGGTCACCATCACGCGGTTGCCATGGTCGGGGCCGGTGAGGACGCCGTTTTCCGTGGCGAGTTTTTGCGTGATGGCGTCGAGCAACGCGGAAATGCCGGCGACGGGTTGGTATTTGTGGTTGGCGGGTTCGGCGAGGAAGCGCGCGATTTGCGCGGCGGCGGCGGGGGGCGGGCCGTAGCCGACGACACCTTGGCCGAGGGAGATCGTGCCGGGATGACGGCGGATGAGATCGGCGATCACGGGGATGATCGGGGACTGGACGGCGTGGAGGCGGCTGGACTCGGACATAGCGGGATCAGTGGCGGAGCAAATGGATGCGGCGGGCCTCACGCCAAGGTCGCGGCGGTCGCAGAGGAAAGGAAACGGGCGGGGGGGAGAAGGGGAACTTGGCGACCTCTGCGACCTTGGCGTGAGGAATTTCGGTAGGAGGGTTCGAACATGCGGACGGTGTTTTCGGAGCGCTATCTGGCAAACGTGCGCGGCTTCGAGGCGACGGTTTGCGGAAACTCCCTGCCCCACCGCAAAGGCCTATCCTGGGGCGCACGGTCGGCGTCGGGGCGCGGTGTTTGCAGACATCGTCGAAACGCAGGCTGCATGGGAGACGCCGTGGGATTTTGGAATCGATCTTCGGATTTACGACGATGATCGACTGCGTGAAAGGCGGGGCGTTTTTGATTTTTTGCGCGGCGGCCCGGGCCTCGGCAGGGCTGAGGGACTGGTCTTTGATGACGGCCTCGAGGCGTTCGAGGTCGGCGAGGGTGACGGGGCCGCAGGGGTTTTTCCACGTGGCGGGCTCGATGCCGGGAGCGATGAGATTAACGAAACCCTTTTCGTCGCCCTCCTGTCGCCAGCAACCGACGACGAGAATGAACGGCTCGGCGATTTTGCGCTGGCGGAGCGCGTCGCCGAGATCGACGGGCGTGCCGTATTTCGCGGCCTTGGGATTCACGGGCGCACCGCCGTGGGCGGTATTCGCAGACGGGGGATGTCCCACTTCTGGGTGTAGTTCGCGGGTTTGTAGCCGTCGAAAAACGTGGCGCGCACCCCTTGCTCGAGCACGAGGCCGTGTTGCCGCACCGCTGGGGCGGCGAGCGAGGCGGCGAAGAGGAAGGCAGGGAACCCGGCGCGCACCACAGCGTGACGCATTGACTGGCTGCCGTAGACTGGGGGGTTGCTCGCCTCAGAGGAGCGCCGGCAAGTCGGCTGACCAGGGGGACGGGGATGGGGTGAAATCAACATGGCGGAAGCAGCTACAGTGCGAGGAGCGTGCGGACGTCGTGGACAAGGGTTGGGACGCGCATGAGGGGGGAGGTTGGGGCACTGGCGGGGCTGGCACAAGACCGGGCGTCGGAGGGGGGCGATTCTTGGGCTCGACGCGGGGCGGGCGGTCCGCAACTTTGAGGCTTGGCCAATGGACGCGCAGTTTCCGCCAATCGGCGGCGAGCGCAGTCCGGCGGTCAGCCCCACTATGTCACCCATGAACCGTCGCCACTTCCTCAAGGCCGCAGCCGTCACCGGAACCGGTCTTACGATCCTCCGCAGCGGCACGCTGTTCGGACAAAATACGCCCAACAAAAAACTCAACGTCGCGCTCATCGGCGTGTGGGGCCGCGGACTCGCGCACTACGAAGGGCTGGCCAAAGAAAACGTCGTCGCGCTCTGCGATGTGAACGAACTGCGCTTCCCCGAGGCTTTGCAGAAATTCCCCGGCGCGAAGACCTACATCGATTGGAGAAAGTGTCTCGATCACAAGGGGCTCGACGCCATCGTCTGCTGTACGCCGGACCACCACCATGCCCACATTGCGATTTGGGCGATGAACCGCGGTCTGCATGTTTACATGGAGAAGCCGATCGCCATGAGCGTCGAGGAGACCCGGATGGTGCGGGCGCTGTATCTGAAGAACAAACACAAGATCGCGACGCAGGCGGGCACGCAGCGACACGCGAGTCCAAATTTCGCGCGCGTGCGCGAACTCATCAAGGACGGTGCCGTCGGTGACCTCCAAGGAGTGTTTGTATGGGGCAACCGCCAGCTGCGCCAACCGGGCTACCGGCCGGCCGTGGGCACGCCGCCGAGCACGTTGCACTACGACCAGTGGATCGGGCCGTCGCCGTATCATCCCTACAACCCCGAGTATTTCTCGGCCAAAGCGGGAGCAAATTGTCTCCAGTGGAATATGTTTTGGGACTTTGGCACGGGCCAGGTGGGCGACATGGGCGCCCACACGATGGACCTCGCGTGGAATGCGATCGACGCCGGGTTGCCGACGTCGATCGAGGCGAAGGGCGACGCCTTCAATCCCGATGTCACGCCGGTGGAGCTGACGGCGCATTTTAACCACCCGGCGAACGACTGGCGTCCTGCGATCCGCGTGAGCTGGTATCAAGGCGGCGCGCTGCCGACGGCCCCGAAGGCTTGGATCGATCTGAACAAGATTGGTCATGGTGTGATGTTCAAAGGTGCGAAGGGCGTGCTCGTCGCGGACTTTGCGACTCGCATGTTGATTCCGGCGGCGGACTCCTCCGACTTGACGTATTACAAAGTGCGCAAACCTGCCGACGTGACGCCGCCGATCGGCAACTTCCAGGAGGAGTTTTTCCGCGCGTGCAAAGGGAACCTCAAGACGTCGTGCAATTTTGACTACAACGGGCTCATGACGGAGCAGATGGCCCTCGGTCTCGCCGCTTATCGGTCGGGCAAGAAACTCGAGTACGACGGGAAGACCGGCACGGTGACGAATGCGCCGGAAGCGAACGCGTTCCTGAAGCGTCCGTATCGCGACGGCTGGCCGATCAACGGCTGAGGCCGTGGGTTGAGGGCGGGTCCCGGACCCGCCCTTTTTTATTTTCGCCGCCATACACTCCGCACGATCGCCCATGCGCTACTCTCCCGTTTTTCTCCTCGGCCTCTTCGTGATTTCGCTGGCGGTCGCGCGCGGAGAATTCCGTGCGGCCGTCATCAAAGTCGACATCACGCCCACCACGCCGCAGTGGCTCATGGGCTACGGTCCGCGCCAATCGACGGGTGTGCGCGACAAGATTTACCATCGCATCGCGGCGCTCGACGACGGAGGCACGCAGATCTTCCTCGTCGCGTCGGACCTCTGTCTATTTTCGCCCACGGTCTACGACGACGTCACGGCCACATTGAAAAAAGCGCTCGGTCTGGAGCCACGTCAGCTCTGGTGGACGGTCACGCACAGCCACTCGACGCCGGAGGTCGGTCCGCCCGGGATGTATGATGTCTTGCTCAAGGGGCGTTCCGACCATCCTTGGAACCGCGACTATTGCGAATTCGTGAAGGCCGCGCTCGTCGCCGGCATTCGTGACGCCCGCGCCCAACTCGCCCCCGCGCGCGTCGCCATCGGCACGGGATTCTCGCGCGCGAACATCAACCGCCGAGCGCGCGACGCCGACGGGAAGATCTCCCTCGGGCTCAATCCCGATGGGCCCGTCGACCGGCAGATTGGTCTCATCCGACTTGAGCGTCCCGACGGCTCGCCGCTGGGGCTGATCGCCAATTATGCGATGCACGGTACCGTGCTCGCCGGCTCAATGTTGCAAGTGAGTGGGGACGGTCCCGGCGTCGTCAGCAGCTACGTGGAGGAGAAGATCGGGGCGCCCATGCTCTATATCAACGGCGCGGCGGGCAACCTCGCGCCGATCTATACCGTGCAGGATCTCGCGAAGTCGCACATTGGGGAATTTCGCGTGCTCTTGGGTGACAAGATTCTGGAGGCGAATCGCGCGCTGGGTGCGGGCGTCGACGGGAAACTCTGGCTCGGAGAAAAATGGATTGAGACGCCGCGCCGCGCGGACCTCGGCTGGTCCGACGAACTCGCGGCCTACGGTGCGCAGAGCGCCACGGGCGTTGAGCTGGTGCGGATTCCGGTGCGGGCCCTGCGCATCAATGACACCATTTTGTGGGGCAGCCCGGTCGAGCTCTTCTGCGAGATTGCCCTGCGGGTGCGGGCTGACTCGCCGTTTCGGCACAATTTTTTCTTCGGCTACAGCAATGGTTGGCTCGGCTACCTGCCGACTGCGCAGGCATTTCGCGATGGCGGTTACGAGCCGCGCACCTCGCCCTTCACCGCGCAAGTCGAGCGTGACTACACCGAAGGCGTGAAGGCGTTTCTGCAAGATGTGCCGCGCTGAGGTAGGGCGAGGCTTCAGCCCGTCCCCGTGGCGACCACTGCAACCGTGAAAGGCGGGCTGAAGCCGCGCCCTACTTCCATCCATGCTCGTGCGGGTTTGAACTCTTCCGCGAATTCTGTTCGTTCATGCGCATGATCCCATCCGGTGCGCTCGTTCGCTTCGTCCTCGGTATCGCGTTGCTGACCTCCGTGGTCGCCACCGCGTCCGCTCAGGTAACGAAGCCCAATATTATTTTTATCCTCGCCGACGATCTCGGTTACGGAGAACTCGGCTCCTACGGACAAAAGCAGATTCGCACGCCGAACCTTGACCGGTTTGCGGCGGAAGGGATGCGTTTCACGCAGTTCTACGCGGGCAGCACCGTGTGCGCGCCGTCCCGCAGTGTGTTGATGACGGGAAAACACACGGGCCACACGACCGTGCGGGGCAACGCCAGCAAGATTGGTTACGCGGCACAGACGTTGCGGGCCGACGAAGTGACGGTCGCCCGCGTGCTGCGCGACGGTGGTTATGCGACGGGCCTCATCGGCAAGTGGGGCCTTGGTGAGTCCGATAGTGTCGGCGCGCCATGGAAGCAGGGCTTCGGCTATTTCTTTGGCTTCATCAATCAGACGCACGCGCACAACCACTACCCGGATTTTCTGTGGCGTAACGACACCGTGGTGAAGTTGCCCAACGACATCACGCCGATCGGTGCGGTGCCCGGGGCGGGCTACGCGACGAAACGGGTCGCCTATGCGAGTGATCTTTTCTTCGAGGAGACCCGCGCGTTTGTGCAGAAAAACCGGGCGCAGCCGTTCTTCCTCTTTTTCGCGCTCACGACGCCGCATGGGAACAACGAGCGCTCGCGCGAGCTCGGCGAGGGTAACGAAGTGCCCGACCAAGGAGCCTACGCCGACCGGAGTTGGAACGACTCGCAGAAAAATCATGCGTCCATGATCACGCGGATGGACGAGGGCGTCGGCGACGTGATGAAATTTCTGCGCGAGCAAAAGCTCGATGAGAACACCCTGGTGATGTTCTCCAGCGACAACGGGCCGCACCGCGAGGGCGGACCGAACTACGATCCGACGTTCTTCAACTCGAGTGGTCCGCTGACCGGGATCAAACGCGCGCTCACGGACGGTGGCATCCGCGTGCCGTTCCTCGCGCGGTGGCCGGGGAAAATCAAAGCCGGCGCCGTGTCTGGGCATGTCGGATACTTCGGGGATTTGATGGCGACGTGGACCGAATTGGCCGGTGTGGCGCGCCCCACGGTCCACGCGGCCGATAGTATTTCACTCGTGCCGACGCTGCTCAGTGGCGGGGAGCAGGCGAAGCACGAGTATCTCTATTGGGAGTTTTACGAGGGAGGCGTGTCGCAGGCGGTGTTACTGGGCGACCGGTGGAAAGGCATCCGCTTGAAATCGCAGACCGCGCCGATGGCACTCTACGACCTGACGAACGATCTCGGCGAGAAGACCGATGTCGCGGCGAAGAATCCGGAACTGGTGGCCCGAGTGTCCGAGATCATGCGCACGGCGCGCTACGACAACGAGCACTGGAAGCTGCCGACGAAGTGAGGCGGGGGTGTGGGCGGGCGGCCGGCGAAGCGCGCCGCGTCTCCCGGCGGCCCGTGCTCACAAGGCGAGCGGCAGCGTGAAGCTGAAGGTCGCGCCCTTGCCGGGTTCGCTGTGCGCCCAGATCTTTCCGCCGTGGTCCTCGACGATGCGTTTGCAGATCGTCAGGCCGAGGCCGGTGCCGTGGGACTTGCCGTGGGTGGCGAAGGGTTGGAACAGGGATTGGGCGATTTCGGGCGCGATGCCGCGACCGGTGTCTTCGATTTCGATCTGCAGCGTGCCGTCAATAACCGCGAAACGCAGGGCGATTTTGCCGCCGGTGGGCATCTCGTCGACAGCGTTGTTGAGGAGATTGTAGAACAGACGTGAAAGGCGTTGGGCCTGGACGCGCACGTCGACTTTGGGGACGGGGTTGCCGAGTTCGATTTGCACCCCGCGCTCTGCAATTTCTGTGCGAATTTCTTCCACGAGCAGGTCCATGTATCGGGCAAAATTGACGCGGGCGAGCGGCGGGCTCTGGCCGGTGGGCTTGGTGAATTCGATCAGCTCATTCAGCATGTTGGTCATGCGATCGACCTGTTGCGCGATGCGGCTTTGGGCCTTGATGCGGAGGGGTGGAGTGGTGTGTTCGCTGCAGGCGAGTTCGGCGGCGAGACCGATCACTTGGAGCGGATTTTTGAAATCGTGCACGATCGTGCCGGCAAAACGTCCGACGACGGCGAGCCGTTCCGCCGGGATGATTTCATCGAGGTATTTCTGGTTCAGCGCGCGCAGGCGATTGCTGATCTCGCGGAAGAGGCTTAGTGCCAGCCGTGGGTGCAATTCGAGGAGCACGGTGAGTTGTTCGCGTCCCAGAAAAACGGTCGTCGTGTCGGTTTCGGCGCGGGCGGTCGCGGACCGCGGAGCGTCGTCGATCACGGCCATTTCGCCAAACAGCTCGTCGGGCCGGATGACGGCGAGGGTGCGTGGTTCATTGTTGCCGACGACGGCGGTGATCAGCACGCGGCCCGATTCTACGAGGTAAAAACCATCCCCCGGATCACCGGCGGAAAAAATCGTCGCGCCCGCCTCAAAGGTCCGCGCCCGACCGGCTTGTTTAAGCGCCAACAACTCATCCCCGCGCATTCCTGTGAACAGCTTGTCGAAAGGTTGGGCCATTGCTGACTGCACCGTAACGACGATCGTCTGACAGTAAAGAGGGGAGATGCCCTAGACGGGGGCTGGAGGCTACCTGGCGGCGGGTGCGGCGGGCGCGGGCATTTTGCAGGATTGCCAGGCGAGGAAGCGCCATTTGCCGTGTTCCTCGCGCCAGAGGGCGAGGATGCTGAGATCGAGATCGTTGGGTTTGCCGGCGGGGCCGACCTTGACGAGCACGCGGCCGGTCATGGTCGCCAGACCCGCGCCGACGAGCGTGAATTTCCGCTCTGGGTAGTCGAAGCTTTCGTAAACGGATTTGCGGGAAACGAGTGACGCGATGAGTGATGCCTTGGTGTCGACCTTGCCGTTGGAGTGGGCGTAGTGGAGGTCGTTGGACAGGATGGCTTCGAGGCGGGCCTGGTCGCCGGCCTTGGTCGCGGAGAGACGCTCGTCGTCGGCGGCGGTGAGCGCGGCGCGGAGACGTTCGCCTTCATTGGCGAAGGCGGGGGCGGGAGATTTCTCGGCGGCGGCCGCGGGCAGGGCGGGAGCGAGGGCCAAGGCGAACGCCCCAGCCAGGAAGGGCAGGAGCGGACGGAGGGAGGTTTGCATGGGGGCGAGCGGGTGAGGCCAGGGAGTGGGCTGGGAGCGGTCGTGGTGGGCGTGGTTATTTCGCCGGCGGCGTCGGGGGAAGGTTCTTGCACGCTTGCCAAGCGAGGAAGCGCCATTGGCCGTTTTCCTCACGCCACACGGCGAGGTAGTTGATATCGTTGACCGTTTTTTGGCCGGTGGATTTCTGCTTCATGTGGACCAAGACGCGGCCCTTCATCAAGACGATGCCGGGTCCGGCGGGGACGAAGGTGCGGTCCTTGTGTTCAAAATTCTCGTAGGCGTTGGCACCGTTGATGACGCCATCCAGTTGGGAGGCCTTGGTGTCAATTTTGCCACTGGAGTGGGCGTAGTGCAGATCGTCGGAATAGCTGGCGGCGAGGCGCGCCCGATCGCCGGCCTTGGTCGCGGCGCAGCGAGCGTCGTCCGCCGCGGTGACGGCGGCGATCAGCCGGGCTTGGTCTCGGGCGGCGGGCGCAGGAGATTTTTCTGCGGCCGTCACGACGCTGGTGAGCGGGGCGAGGGCGAGGAGGCAGCGGAGCAAAAACCGGAGGAGGTGGGCTTTCATGGGGAGGGGAGGTGGAAGTGAACGGGGCGGGGAGCGGGCCTCGGGAAGGAAAGCGGACGGCGTGATTCAGTCGAGCTTGGAGAAAAAACGAGAGAAGCCGGGGTGGAGCCAGCGGTTGCGATCGACGACGGTGGTGGCTTCGCCGCTGGTTTCAGCGCGGGGCATGAAGCCGAAGACAAGAGAGTCGCGGCGGTGGTCTGTTGGCTTCATGTTGCGAGGTCGCGCTGGTGTGATAACCGCTCGTCTTTGATCACCCCATGGAGGCTTGCAGCCCGGCAAGATCCGGCCACGCGATCTTGAATGACACGGGAGGGCATCGCGGAATTGTCGGTGAGTCTTACTCGGTTACTTTCCTCTCAAAAAACGGCCCTGAAAAGTGTCACGTATTACGTGACACTCCCCGTGGGAATCCGGGTTTTTCTGGCAATGAACTTAGCCGAGTAATCTTCGCGCGGATGGCCGGCGTTCCGGTCACCCGTGCACGGCGGCTGGAAAGCCGCCGGTCCGTCGGAAGCGTGACCCTGCCGGGGACCGACGATCGGGGGAGGTGAGCGTAGACGGGAGTGGGTGCCGAATTTTCGTTTGTTTTCGCGGAGGGGCAGGGGAATAGTCCGCGCATGTTGGCACGATCACCCCATGCGGCTTTGCGCCGGTTGTTTGATGAAGTTGGCGCCGTCGATGCCGTCGGGATCGAGGAGCGTGTCGCGAAATATGGGACGCGTTCGATCAAGAAGGCTGCGAAGCTCTGGGGCTTAAAACTCGCCGCATCGATGGTCGATCTTACGACGCTGGAGGGCAAAGATACGCCGGGGAAGGTGGCCTCGCTTTGCCAGAAAGCGTTGTGCCCGCACGACCCGGAGTTGGGTGTGCCGCAGGTCGCGGCGGTGTGTGTTTATCCGGCGATGGTGAAGCACGCGCGCAAGGCGCTCGGCAGCGACACGGCGGTGCGCATCGCGTCGGTGGCGACGGCGTTTCCCTCGGGGCAGGCGCCGCTGAAAACGCGTCTGGCCGAGGTAAAGGCGGCGGTGGGCGATGGGGCGGACGAGATCGACATGGTGATCAATCGCGGGGCGTTTTTGTCGGGGGAGTTTGGCGTGATGCAGGATGAAATTCGGGCGGTCGTCGCAGCGTGCGGGGACGCGACGCTCAAGGTGATTTTGGAAGTCAGTGAACTGGAAACCTACGACAACATCCGCGCGGCGTCGTTTCTCGCGATGCGCGTGATTCGCGAGGGCGATTTTATCAAGACGAGCACGGGCAAGACCTCGCTCAATGCGACGCTCGGCAACAATCAGGTGATGATCGAGGCGATCCGTGACTACTATCTCGATACGGGCGTGAGCATCGCGATGAAGCCGGCCGGTGGCATCCGGACGGCGAAGCAGGCGTTGACGTTTCTCGTCGCGATCAAGGAGACCCTGGGCGACGCGTGGCTGAATAATGCGCGGTATCGTTTCGGCGCGAGTGCGCTGCTGAACGACTTGATCCGTCAGATCGCGAAAGAACGGAGCGGGGCCTACCAGGCGCCGTATTATTTCAGCGAAGCGACGGAGAGCTACTAATTCATGATTCACCACAGAGACACAGAGGCACAGAGAATGAGGCCGAGGATTTCGGGCTTTTCCGACCTCTGTGCCTCCGTGTCTCTGTGGTTCAAAAAATCCTGACCATGCCCACTTTGACTGCCAAAAAAATCTCTACCCGTCCGTCGCGCCCTGCGCCCGAGTTGATCTTCGGCGACCTCTGGGAGTTTGATCCGGCGCCGGAGACGGCCGATCCGAAGCTCAAGGCGCGCTACGATCTGTTCATCAACGGGCAGTTCGTCGCGCCAAAGTCGGGGAAGTATTTCGACTCCATTAATCCGGCCAATGAGCAGAAACTCGCCGAGATCGCGCAGGCGAGTGCCGCCGATGTCGACGTCGCCTATCAGGCGGCCAAGGCGGCCTACGACAACGTTTGGGGCAAGATGCCGGGCAGGGAGCGGGCGAAGTATCTCTTCCGCATCGCGCGATTGTTGCAGGACCGGGCGCGCGAGTTTGCGGTCGCGGAGACGTTGGATGGCGGCAAGCCGATCAAAGAGTCGCGCGACTTCGATGTGCCGATGGCGGCGGCGCATTTTTTTTATCACGCGGGTTGGGCAGACAAACTCGACTACGTGGCGCCGGGTCGGCGGGTCGCACCACTCGGCGTGGTCGGGCAGGTGATCCCGTGGAATTTCCCGTTGCTTATGCTGGCGTGGAAACTCGCGCCGGCGCTGGCGATGGGGAATACGGTCGTGTTGAAGCCGGCCGAGACGACGTCGATCACGTGTCTGAAGTTGGCGGAAATTTTGCAGGACGCGGGCTTGCCGCCGGGCGTGGTGAATTTTGTGACGGGTGCGGGCGACGTCGGGGCGGCGGTCATGAATCATCCGATCCCGGCGAAGATCGCGTTCACGGGGTCGACGGAAGTCGGCAAGATTATCATGCGCTCGCTCGCGGGCACCGACAAAAAGATGACGTTGGAGCTGGGCGGCAAAGCGGCGAACATCGTGTTCGACGATGCGCCGTTGAATCAGGCGGTCGAGGGCATCGTCAACGGGATCTTCTTTAATCAAGGCCATGTGTGCTGCGCGGGCTCGCGGTTGCTGGTGCACGAGCCGGTGGCGGAGCAAGTGCTCACAAAGCTCAAAAACCGCATCAAGGTCCTGCGCGTGGGCGACCCGCTCGACAAGAATACGGACATTGGCGCGATCAACTCGAAGGAGCAGCTGGCGAAAATCACCTCGCTGGTGGCGAGTGGGGTGAAGGAAGGGGCGGTGTTGTTTCAACCGTCGGGCCGGCTGCCGACGAAGGGTTTCTATTTCCGGCCGACGATTTTCTCGGGGGTGAGTATGAGCCACCGCATTGCGCGGGAGGAAATTTTCGGCCCCGTGCTGAGCATCCTGACGTTTCGTACGGTGGATGAGGCGATCGAAAAGGCGAACAATACGGCCTATGGGCTCAGCGCCGGCGTGTGGACCGACAAGGGGTCGCGCATCCTGAAGATGTCGACGGAGCTCAAGGCGGGTGTCGTCTGGGCGAACACGTATAATAAATTCGACCCGACTTCGCCCTTCGGCGGCTACAAGGAAAGCGGCTTCGGCCGCGAGGGCGGCCGGCAGGGGCTGCTGGATTACTGCAAACTGATTTGAGGCGCACACATGACCCGACTTCCCATTACCAAGACCCCGAAAGTTTACGTGGGCGGCGCGTTTATTCGCTCGGAGAGCGCGCGCGTTTTTCCACTCAAGGATGCCGACGGAAATTTCTTCGCGAATATTCCGCAGTGCACGCGCAAGGATCTGCGCAACGCGGTCGAGGCCGCCGCCAAGGCGGGCCCCGGCTGGGCGAAGCGCACGGCTTACAATCGCGGTCAGATCATTTACCGCCTCGGTGAAATGATCGAGGCGCGCGCCGGCGAAATGGCTGAGGCGCTGTTGCTCGGTGGTGCTTCGAAAGCCGCCGCGGCGAGGGAGGTGGCGGCGACCGTGGATCGGTTGATCTATTATGCCGGCTGGACCGACAAGTATGAGCAGGTGCTGGGCAACGTGAATCCGGTGGCCGCGCCGTATTTCAATTTCACGGTCACCGAGCCGATGGGCATCGTGGGAGTGTTGGCGCCGGAGGCGTCGCCGCTGTTGGCGCTGGTTTCGCTCTTCGCGCCGGCCATCACCAGTGGCAATACCGTGGTCGCGCTGGCGTCGACGTCGCAGCCGTATCCGGCGATTCTCCTCGGAGAAATGCTCGCGACGAGCGATCTGCCGGGCGGCGTGGTGAATTTGCTCACTGGGTTTCGGCAGGAAATGATCCCGACGTTTGCGACGCACCGGCATCTGCGCGCGTTGGTCGGCGTGGCGAATGCCGACGAACGCAAGGCGCTCGCGATCGGTGCGGCCGACAGCATGAAGCGGCTGCAGCTGTTGAAAGCGGAGGAACCCACGGATTGGTTCGCCGAGGCGGCGCAGAGTCTTTACGCGGTGCGCGACACCTTGGAATACAAGACGACGTGGCACCCGATCGGGGCGTGAGGTGGGGGGCAGGTTCGGCGACAGGAAGGTCGCCGGTCCGTGGAAGAGAGTTACGGCGCGGGGGCTGGGGCGAGGGCGAGGCGGAAGCCGAGCGTGTAGTCGCGCCGGGCGGACGAGCCGCCGCTGCGGGCGGCGGAGCGACCGACGTTGATGGATACGCGCCAACTGCCGCCGCGGGCCATGCGGAAGTGGCCGGAACTTGGTCCGCACGGATCGGTGCGGGCGGTGCGCGGGTAATCACCATACCAGTCGAAGCACCACTCCAGCACGTTGCCGGACATGTCGTAGAAACCCCACGCGTTCGGTTGCTTGGTGGCGACGGGATGCGTGGTCTCGCCGCTGTTCTGCTCATGCCACGCCATCGCGTCGGGGTTGCCGGCGAAGTCGGCGGTGGTCCCGGCGCGGCAGGCGTATTCCCACTGGGCTTCGGTCGGAAGCGTGTAGATGTAACCCTCGGGCAGACGACCGGCGGCGCGCTCGCGTGCGGTCAGTTTTTTGCAGAAATCCATCGCATCGAGCCAGGAGACGCGTTCGACCGGAGCGTCTTTGCCGGCGGTGGCGAAGCGGCTCGGGTTGGTGCCGGTGGCGGCCTCGTATTGGGCCTGGGTAACTTCCGTTTTACCGAGCCAGAAGCCCTGCGAAAGCGTCACGGGCAGTTGGGGCCCTTCGGCTTTGTTGCGATTGGGTTCGTCGGGCGGACTGCCCATGCGAAATGTGCCGGGCTTGACCCAAATGAGTTCAAGGTTGAGCGCGGCGAGAAGGCGCGTGTCGACTGAGCTTCGCTCCTCGCCGGCGGAGAGTGTGGCCGCCGCGAAGACGCCGACGCAGAACAGGGAAAAGCTCAACGCTGGCAGCGACCGTGGCCAACGGGGCGCCGATTGGGGTGGGGTGAGGGGCACGGGCAAGGTGGGGCGATGGGCGGGTGGCCGGGGGTGGCCGTGCCGCAAGTCTGACAGAAGTGGGTGTGGGGAACTGCGCGGAGTTTGGCGAAAGTGGAGTGTATTTTGCTCACGAGTTTCTACGGCGCCGAAGAATTTCAGGCCGGGGCTTGAGAAAATAGCGCGAGCCACCTCACTCCCGGCATGTTGAAAACTGAAAACCGTTTGGTTGATCGATGGTGCTCGGCTTTGGCGCTCCTGTTCGCGCTGGGTGCGTCGTTGGCTGGCCGTGAGGCGCGTGCACAGGCCGTGGCACCGGCCAGCAATGCGCTCGCACGACAAATTGTGGCGGATCCAAAATTTCGGGCGGCGGTCGGCGTGTTTGACCGCGACTTCGAGCGGTTCGTCGCCGAACTGATCAAGCTCACGGAAATTCCGGCGCCGCCATTTGGTGAAGAACCGCGGGCACGGGCTTACATGGCGATGTTGAAAGAGGCCGGGTTGGAGAACGTTGAGATGGATGCCGAGGGTAACGTCATGGGCCTGCGTCGCGGTAAGTCTGGCGGCGCGGTGCCGCTCCTCGCCGTGGCGGCGCATCTCGACACGGTTTTTCCGGAAGGGACCGACGTGAAGGTGAAGCGTCAGGGCACGCGCTTGCTGGCGCCGGGGATTGGTGACGACACGCGGGGGTTGGCATTTGTGTTGGCTTTGATTCGGGCGATGCGTGACGCGAAGGTCGAGACGGCGGGCGACATTTTGTTCATCGGCAATGTCGGCGAAGAAGGACCCGGCGATCTGCGCGGGGTGCGGTATCTTTTCACGAAGGGTCCGTGGAAGGATAAGATTAAACGCTTCATCACGGTCGATGGCAGCAATCTCGATTTAATCAGCAACTCCGGGCTCGGCAGTCTGCGCTATCGGGTGACGTTTAAGGGGCCGGGCGGACACAGTTGGGGTGCGTTTGGCAACGTGAGCCCAGCGTTTGCGATGGGCGATGCGATCGCGCGCCTCGGTCAGGTGGTCGTGCCAAAGAAGCCCAAAGTTTCTTACAACGTTGGCATCGTGTCGGGTGGCACGTCGGTGAATTCGATCCCCTTTGAGACGGCGATGGAGATCGACATGCGGGCGGTCGATCCGGCGGCGCTAAAGGACATCGACGCAAAATTTAAGCAGATCGTGGCCGACGCGGTCGAGGCGGAGAATGCGATTCGTTCGACGGCGAATGGGAAAATTACGGTCGAGATCAAACTGATTGGCGACCGGCCCTCGGGCACGACGTCGCCGGACTCGCCGGTGTTGCGGCAGATCGCGGCGACGATGGGCGTGTTCGACAAAGTTCCGGTCTGGGACACCAACAGCACGGACGCCAACTTACCGATCAGCCTCGGCATTCCGGCGTTTGCGATCGCGCGCAATTCTGCCAACAAGGGCGGCCGCGGTCACTCGCTCGACGAATGGGTCGATGTGGAGAAGACGCAGGCGGTGAAAGATTTTGAGCTGGCGGCGGCAATGATCCTGAGCATCGCGGAATTGCCGTGATCGTCGGGGGCGGGCAGGCAGGCGGGGCGGAAAGCGCGCGCCAATTTTCTCCGCGGCGAATCGAGTCGGGCTTGCCCGCGGGGGCGGGAGCGGTCTGTTTCATCATATGAAAAAACCACGAGCGGGGAGTATCATGTGGACAGATTTGACGGTGCCGGATGCGGTCGCGGTGAGCGGATTTTACGCGGCGGTGGTCGGGTGGAAATCGGCGGGAATCGAAATGGGCGGCTACCAAGATTATTGTATGATGCCGCCAGGTGCGAAAAAACCGGCGGGTGGCATCTGCCACGCCCGCGAGGAAAACAAGAATCTGCCGGCGCAGTGGTTGGTCTACATCACCGTCGCAAATCTGCGCAAGAGCCTGAAGGCGTGTGCTGCAAAGGGCGGTGTGATCGTGGCACCGGAGCGCGACATGGGTGGCGCAAAGATGGCCGTGATCCGCGATCCGGCGGGCGCGGTGGCCGCGCTGTTTCAGCCGGCGGAAGAAAAACCGGCGAAGAAAACCAAGACGAAGCCCGGGAAGAAATCGAAGTAGGCCGCCTTACGCCGAGCGCAGGAGGCGCGCGATGGCGCGTTGCGCGGGCATGGACGGAGCGGTGCCGAATTTCGTGACGGAGAGGCCGGCGGCGGCGTTGCCGTAACGGGCGGCGGACGCGATGTTGCCGTCGAAACGCACGAGGCCGGCGGCGAAGCCACCGACGAAGGCGTCGCCGGCACCGGTGGTATCGACGACCTTCAGGCCGGTGTGGGCGGGGATAAAAAGGTGGCCACGCGATTGGGAGACGAAGCAGCCGCGCGCGCCGAGCGTGACGATGATGGTGGGCACATCGAACGACCGGCAGAGGCGGTGGAGGTCGTGGTGGGGTAGGGCGTGCAGCGACTTTTCGGTAAAGCCGCGGCGGTTCACGAGGGCGACGAATTCAGTCTCGTTGGGCACGAGCACATCGGTGAGGTCGAGGATGCGCGGGTCGAAATCGGCCCGCATCGGCGCGGGGTTGAGCACGGTGGTGACGCCGGCGCGACGGGCGGTGCGGAAGACGTGGAGGTTCAGCGCGAGATTGGTCTCGTGTTGGCAGACGACGACGCGGGCGTCGCCGAGCAATGCGGCGGGCACATCGCGCGGGGCGAGGGCGGCGTTGGCGCCGAGGGCGATGATGATTTGGTTTTCGCCACGCCGGTTGACGAGGATGGCGGCGTTGCCGGTGGGGAGTTTTTTGCGGGCAAGGTGCACCGCGATGCCTTCGGCGCGCAGAAATTTCTCTGCATCATGGCCGAAATTGTCGTCGCCGAGGGCGCCGACGAACGCGGTGGCGGCACCGGCGCGCGCAGCGGCGACGGCCTGATTGGAGCCCTTACCGCCGGGGCCGGTCTTGAAGCGGCCGACCACGGTCTCACCCGCAGCGGGAAATTCGGTGCAGCTCCACGTGAGATCCTGGTTGAAGCTGCCGATGACGACGATGGAAGAAATCACGGGGGGAGGTTAGGAGGGACTCGTCGGGGAAGACAAGCAACGCGCCGCTCATCCTCTGGCGTCCGCCGTTTGTCCAAAGTTTGCGCTGCGAATTGGAAGCGGGTGTAGTGTGCGCCAAATGGAAGCCGTTCCGACCACTGATGTCCTGTTTGACGCTGGGCTGCGCCGCGAACGCGCGAAGCAGCGGCTCTACGTGATCTGCCAAACGGTGGGCTGGGGCCTGTTTCTCGTGCTGCAGCTCGCGTTCACCCGAGTCTTTTGGTCGCGCCGGGCGACATCGGCGGCTGAGCAGATCACGGATGTGTGTGTCATTGTGATGGTCATTCTCCTGGGACTGTTGATTTCGCATTACGCTCGGCGATTGGCCACACGTTGGGGTTGGAAAAATATGGGTTGGCGGGCGTTATTGCCCCGGGTGCTCGCGGGCAGCGTTGCGCAATCGGCCCTGTGGTCGTTGGTGGGGTTTGGTTTTACGCATGGCGTGTTGCAGCTGCCGGCTCGTTCCGATTTTGGGATTTGGGTTTCGATCGCCATCAGCGTGATCAACGGCGCGATGATGTTTGCCGGCTGGTGGTGTGTTTACGTCCTCTACCATCTCTTCGACCGTTACAATCGGCTTGAGATTGAGCGTTTGCGGGTGGGCGCGGCGGTGAAAGAAGCGGAGCTCCGGGCGCTCAAGGCGCAGGTGAATCCGCACTTTATTTTCAACTCGCTGAACTCGCTGCGGGCATTGATCGACGAAGATCCGGCGCGCGCGCGGCAATCGGTGACGCAGCTCGCAAATTTACTCCGCTACTCGCTGCAGAGCGGCCAACAGGAGACCGTGCCGTTCGAGGATGAACTGCGGGTGGTGAACGACTACCTCTCGCTCGAGCAGGTGCGGCACGAAGAGCGGTTGCGGGTGCGGCTCGACATTGCGCCCGAAACGCTCGTCCTGCCGGTGCCGCCGATGCTGCTCCAGACGCTCGTGGAGAATGCGGTCAAATATGGTATTTCCAACCGCACGGAAGGCGGAGAAATCGCGATCATTGCGCGTTGTGAGGGCGGTGCGCTGAGATTGCAGGTGACGAATCCGGGTGAACTCGCGACGAGTGGGGTGAAGCCACACGCGGCGTCGACCGGGGTCGGTTTACGCAATGCGGCCGAGCGTTTGCGGTTGTTGTTTGGCGAGGGAGCGACGCTGCGATTGCGGGCGGAGACACCGGCCCTGGTGATGGCGGAAGCGATTTTACCTCTGGCGGCGACCCGCGCATGAAAGCCCTGCTAATCGACGACGAGCGCTTGGCGCGCAACGAACTCCGCCGCTTGCTCGCGGCCTTTCCCGAGATCGAGATCGTGGGCGAGGCGGCGAACGCGAAAGTGGCGCGCGAGCAGCTCGCCGCACTGCAACCTGACTTGCTGTTTCTCGATGTGCAGATGCCGGGCGAGACGGGTATGGAATTTCTGGAGTCGCTGGAGGCGCCGGTGCCGCAGGTGATTTTCACGACCGCCTACGATGAATTTGCCGTGAAAGCGTTTGAGCTGAACGCGCTCGATTATTTGTTGAAACCCGTGGATCCCGCGCGGTTGGCGCTGGCGATGGGGAAGCTGCACGAGAAAATGGTGGCTCCGGCGGGCGCCGCAGCGACGGGGAAGACGGCCCCGCGGGATCGGCTCGCGGCGGAGGACAAAGTTTTTGTGCGCGAAGGCGACCGGTGCTGGTTTGTCGAGGTGCGGTCGATCCGCTTGCTCGAGAGCGAGGGCAACTACACCCGGGTGCATTTTGAGAATGCGCAGCCGCAGCTCTTTCGTTCGCTCAACGCGATGGAGGAGCGGCTCGACCCGAAGTTTTTCTTCCGCGCGAATCGCCGCGAGATGATCAACCTCGCGTGGATCGACAAGATCGAGCCGTGGTTTAGCGGCGGGCTGCTGGTGCACCTCAAGGGCGGCGCGAAGGTCGAGCTCAGCCGCCGGCAAGCGCAGGAGTTTCGCGACAAGATGAGCCTGTGAATATTTCTCGATGATCGAAGCCCGCCACCTCACTAAAACTTTCCGTGACAAGCGGCGCGGTGAGATCCGTGCGGCGGACGACATTTCCTTCCACGTTTCCCCGGGGCAAATTTACGGCCTGCTGGGGGCCAACGGCGCAGGCAAGACCACGACGTTGCGGTTGCTAGCCACGCTGCTCAAACCGACGGGCGGGAGTGCGACGGTGGCGGGCTTCGATGTCGCGCGCCAACCGGAGAAGGTCCGGGCGAATGTCGGCTTTCTCGCCGCCAGCACGGCGCTCTACGGCCGGCTGACGGCGCGGGAGATGATCGCGTATTTCGGGAAACTGAACGGGTTGCCCGACGCGGAGATTCGCGGGCGCACCAAACGCATCGCGGACGAACTCGATATGCACGAATTCCTCGACCGGCGGTGCGATAAATTTTCCACGGGCATGAAGCAGAAGACTTCGATCGCCCGGACGCTCATCCACGATCCGGCGGTGATGATCTTTGATGAGCCGACGCTCGGGCTCGATGTGATGACGGCGCGGGCGATCGTGAAATTCGTGCGCGAGTGCCGCAACCGCGGCAAGACGGTGATCTATTCGACGCACGTCATGAGCGAAGTGGAAAAACTCTGCGACACGATCGGCATCATCCATGGCGGAAAGTTGATGGCCGAAGGGACGCTGGCCGGCTTGCGCGCCACCCATGGCGAACAGGACATGGAAGAGATTTTTGTGAAGATCGTCGGGGCGGAGGACGCGAAATGAACTGGACCAATATTCTCACGGTTTATTTGAAGGAGTTGAAGGATTCGCTGCGTGATCGGCGCACGCTCATTTCGATGGTTGTCATTCCGACAATCGCCATGCCCGGTCTGTTTGCTCTCGTCGCCTTCATTTCATTCAAGGTGGCGAGCGAGGTCGCGGCGACTGCGCCCACGATCATGGTGATCGGCGGCGACGATTCGCCACGTGTTCGCGGCGCGTTGATCGCGCATCCCACGGTTAAAGTTCTGCCGATAGCCGGGGCGTGGAAGCAGCAGATTGCCGACAAACAACTGCGCGCCGCGGTCGAGCTGCCGGCGGGCCTCGATGCGGCGCTGGAGCGCGGCGAGTCGCCCGGGATCACGGTTTACAACTACGACGGCGAAATGCGTTCGGGCCGCGCCGTGCAAGAAGTGCGGGCGTTTTTTTCCGCGTATGCCGAGACGATCGTCGTGGCGCGACTCGGGGAGCGGGGCCTCACGCCGGCGGCGATCAAGCCCTTGGTGGTGAAAACCGAAAACGTCGCGCCCCCCGAAAAAGTGGGCGGTAATGTGATCGGGGGATTCATCCCGTATTTCTTCCTGATCCTCGCCTTCACCGGTGCGATGTATACGGCGATGGACCTGACTGCCGGAGAAAAGGAGCGCGGAACGATGGAGACACTGTTGTGCAGCCCGGTCGGGCGCGGGGATATCGTGGTGGGGAAATTTCTGATGATTTTGACCGCCTCCCTCGGCACGGTCGCGTGCTCGTTGGTTTCGATGGGGGTCACGCTGACGGTGGGCGGGGCGCTTCTCGTGCAAAAGATCGGCGCCGCCGGGACCGCGGCGGCGACGCGCTCGGCGGATCGGTTCAGTGCGATGATGACGCTAGACCCGCTCGGCCTGATTGGTGTGCTCGGGATGCTGTTACCGATGGTCGTGTTGTTTTCGGCGGCGCTTTTTGCGATCTCGTTGTTGGCGAAAAATTACAAGGAAGCGCAGACCTATGTTTCACCCCTGATCATCGTGATCCTGATGCCCGCGATGATTGGAATGCTGCCAGGCGTGGAACTCAACTGGCGCCTCGCCCTCGTGCCCGTGCTGAACGTCTCACTGGCGAGCAAAGAACTGGTCTCGGGCGTGTGGCATTGGGATCTGCTCGCTTTGATTTTTGGTTCGTCGTGCGTTTATGCGGCGGTGGCGCTGTGGCTGGCGGTGAAGATGTTCAATCGTGAGGACGTGATTTTCCGGGCGTGACGATGGGGCGGCTGCCATTACGTAAAAAATATTCAAAACCGGGACTTGGACCGGTAAAGCCGCGGTAAAACCCCGGTGCAGCTATGGCGTGCGGAGGGTGATGGGGTCTATGATGGCGAACGTCGGACATCCCCTCAAACAGCCATGAACACACTCATCACCTTTCCCGCGCGCCCGCCCGCGCTTAAACTTACGCGTTCAGTCACCGCCGTGCCTGCGGCCGAAGAGAAATGGGTCGTGGCGCTCGCCGAGGAACGCCGCCGCCTCGCCGAAGATCATGACGCGTTGCGCGTGCGGGAAGAAAATCTCCGCGACTACGAGTCGAGGCTGCGCGCGCTTCAGGCGGAAATTGAGGTGGGCCGGACGACCGCCGTCGCGAGCGGGAGAAGCCAGACGCCGTTCGTGCGGCCCACGAGCAAGGCCCCGTTTGAGAGCGAGGCGGCGCTGCAAGGGGCGTGGGAGAAATTTCACCGCGCGCGCGAACTGCTGGAAGCCGAGCAGACGCACCTCCGCGATGAACGCATCAGCACGCAGGAGAGCGAAAAGGAGATCAAGCGTCGCGAGAAAGCGGTGACGGAGCGCGAGGCGCGGGTGGCGGCGCAGGAGCGATTGTTGGCGGAGGCGGACGAAGCGTCCGCAGCGGCGCAACCGGTCGCAGCGGAGCATACGATGTCGGCGGTGACGCGCCTCACGCGGGCGCCGTTTGACATGGCGCGCTCGATGTTTGGCGGACGGAAATCGTGACGGCTCACGCGCGTTTTTGAAAAACGGCTTGCGCTGAAGTCGCTGAACACTCATCCCGTCCCGCAATGTATTTTTCCGCCTGCGCCGTCGCTGCTGCTGCCGCCGTCAAACTGACGGTCGCTAAACGCGCACGCTGGCACGGGTCGGCTTGGCGACGATGGACAGGCGCTGAACTTCAGCGCCACGGCTGAAAAAAGCCGCAACCTGCCACCGCCAAGCCCGACTCACCCGAGTCGGGTTTTTTGTTTTCACGATCCCAACCGCCCGCTGTTCCCTCTCTTCCCACTGCTTCCCATGGCTACGCTTCTCGTTCCACCGCCTTCGCCGACCGCCGCTTCGCCGCGCAGCTCGGTGCCTCCTACACAGTCGCCGCCGATCAAGCTGCCCTCGGTGGCCGGCGGCGGCCGCACGTTGGCTGAATACGCCCAGTTTTTCGCGCTCGATGTGCCGGCGCTGAAGAATCGCGACGTGCTGGATGTCGCGGCCGGGCCGTCGTCGTTTGTGGCGGAGGCGTGCGCGCGAGGGATTGACGCAGTGGCCGTCGATCCGCGCTACGGCAGCACGCCCGACTCGCTGGCAACGCACGTGCAGCTCGACGACGCGAGCAGGCGGACGCAGCTGCGCGCGAGGCCGGAGTTGTTTCGGAGGAGAGCGTTTGCTTCGTGCGAGACGGCGGAGGCGGATCGGCGCAGCGCGGCGCAACGGTTTTTGACGGACTACGAGACGCATTTTGTGCACGGGCGCTACGTCGGCGGGGCGCTGCCACGGCTGCCGTTTTTCGACAACGCGTTCGACCTCGTGCTGTGCGCGCACCTGTTGTTTATCTCCGCGAAACGATTTGAGCTGGAGTGGCAGGTCGCGGCGTGCCGCGAGCTGGTGCGGGTGAGTGCGGGGGAAGTGCGTGTTCATCCGGTGTGCGGCGCGGATGGTAAGCCGTATCCCAAACTCGCGGCGCTGCGGCGGGAGCTGCGGGCCGACGGCATTGGGAGCGAGGTCGTGCGCGTGGACTATGAGTTTTTCATCGGCAGCAGCGCCATGCTGGTGTTGAAGAAGGGCACGTCATGAGCCACCCCACCGCCCTCGCCCGCACGCCGGAGCCGCCTTACTACGCGGTGGTTTTTACGTCGCTGCGCACGGTCGGCGACCACGGCTATGACGCGATGGCGGCGCGCATGGTGGAACTTGGTTCCAGCTACGAGGGGTTTTTGGGCATCGAGAGTGCGCGCGGCGAGGACGGTATGGGCGTCACCGTGAGTTACTGGCGCGACGAGGCGGCGATCTTTGCGTGGAAGCGCGATCCGGAACATCAGCAGGCGCAGCGCGGAGGAAGCGAGGTGTGGTATGCCGACTACGCGGTGCGAGTGGCCAAGGTGGAACGTGCCTACGGGAAATTCTGACGCATGAGCGCCGCACCGTTTCCGCAACACATCATCGCCCGCAAGCGCGATGGACACGTGCTCACGCGCGAGGAAATCGGGGCCTTTGTGGGCGGTGCGGTCGATGGGTCGTGGGCGGATTACCAACTGAGCGCGATGCTCATGGCGATTGTTTGGCGGGGCATGACACCGCCGGAGACGGCGCACTACACGGAGGCGATGATGCGCTCGGGCGTCGTGGCGGATCTGGCAAGGATCGCGCTGCCGAAGGCGGACAAACATTCGACGGGTGGTGTCGGCGACAAAATATCCCTGCACCTCGCGCCGATGATGGCAGCGTGTGGGGTGGTGGTGCCGATGATTTCTGGGCGTGGGCTCGGGCACACCGGGGGCACGCTCGACAAGTTGGAATCCATTCCGGGGTTCAATGTGAATCTTTCGCTCGCGGCCTATCGCACGCAGTTGGAGGAAATCGGCCTCGCGTTGATCGGCCAGACCGCGGACCTCGCGCCGGCGGACAAAAAACTTTACGCGCTGCGCGACGTGACGGCGACGGTGGAGAGCATCCCGCTGATCTGTGGGAGCATCCTGTCGAAGAAACTGGCGGAGGGTATCGACGTGTTGGTGCTCGACGTGAAATTCGGGCGGGGCGCATTCATGAAGGACCAGGAGAAGGCGCGGGAGTTGGCGTTGGCGCTCGTGTCGGTCGCGACGGCGATGGGGAAGCCGACGCGCGCGGTGCTGACGGCAATGGACGAGCCTTTGGGGCGAACGGTGGGTAACGCTTTAGAGGTGAGGGAATCGATCGCGTGTCTGCGCGGCCAAGGTCCGGCGGATGTGATGGAGGTCACCTATGCGCTCGGTGAGCAGATGCTGCTGCTTGCGAAAATGGCGGCGACGAAGGAGGCGGCGCGCGCTAAATTGGAGGCGAGCATCGTGAGTGGCGCGGCGTTGGAAAAGTTTCGCGCGATGATCGTGGCGCAGGGGGGCGATGCGCGGGTGGTGGACGAGGGCGCGACGCGGTTGCCGCAGGCGAGGTGGCAGGTCGCGGTGGCGGCGAGTCGGGCGGGATGGGTGACGGAGGTCGACGCGATGGGTGTAGCGCTCGCGGCCCTACGACTCGGGGCGGGGCGCGCGAAGGCGACGGATGCGGTCGATCACGCGGTGGGTGTGAGCGGGTTGGTGAAAGTGGGTGAGCGCGTCGAGACGGGTGGGGTGCTCGGGGTAATCCACGCAAACGACGAGGGCGCTTTGTCGGAGGCGCAGGGGATGCTGGCG
>CAMBVX010000021.1 GCA_945871085.1 Opitutus sp. GAS368
TTGCGAAAAATCACTTCATCGTCGGTGATTTTTTCCACGTAGTCCGGGTTGATCGGCACCTTGCCGCCCCCGCCGGGCGCATCGATGACGTATTGGGGCACCGCGTAGCCGGTCGTGTGACCGCGCAGCGACCGAATAATCTCCACGCCCTTCCGGACATCGACCTTGAAGTGCGCCCCTCCCGTAATGAGGTCCATCTGGTCAATATAGTAGGGCCGCACGCGCATCCGCAGCAGCCGGTGGACGAGCGCCTGCATCACCTCGGCATCGTCGTTCACGCCCGCCAACAGGACGCTCTGATTACCCAAGGGCACGCCGGCAAACGAGAGCCGTTCACACGCCGCAAAAGGAGCGCCGCTGATCTTCGATTACCTCGACGAGACCCACGCCGTCACTCAGGCAATGTTTCGGCGGCGACTGGCCGGCTACAAAGAGCTGGGATACCGCATCGAAATGCCAACGGCCGACACTTTCCCGATTCTGGCCGCCATGGAAGTAGACCCGTCGAATCCGAAAATTTCCTACGAGGCCGCGAGCGATTGTCGCGGGCGATTGCGGCGTTGCCGCCGCCACCTTGGCTTCGGCTCCATTGTGAGCCGAAACGACACGATGCGCGACTCGCGCCATGCTCCGGCATCGTCATGGAAGGAAAGCGAAGAGTGCGCAGGAAGCGTTCGGTCTCTAGAATCCCACCTTGGTCGTCAGCACGAGTTGGCGCGGGGACTGGAAGCGATAGTTCACGATGCCGCCGGTGGCGCTGACGCGGAGCGGGAGAATCTTGGTTTGGTCGAGGGCGTTGTTGATGTTCAGCTGCACGCTCCAGTTGGCGCGCTGGCCGATCCACCGGGCGGGGCGGATGTAGCGGAGATGAAGATCGAGGAGCGTGTTGTCGCGGCCGAACTGCACGCGGGCGGGAGTCGTCGCGGTGGCGGGGCGGTAGTCGGCCACCTGGCCGTCTTGGTGGCGCACGCCCGCGCCGGCGGCCACGCCCGCGAGCGGGCCGTCGCGAAACGAGTAGTTGGTGCGCACGCTGAACTTGAACGGCACCTGCCCGCGCGGGCGCTGGCCCTCAGCGAGCGTATACATCGAGAGGATCTGGTCCTCGATCGAGCGGAGGCCCTTGCCGACGGTGTCGATGACGTTCGAGCCGTCGTCGGCCACGGGGGCGAGGCGGCCGGAGCCGTCGAGGAGCACGCGGTCGTGCTGCCCCCAGAAATCGCGGTAGGTGGCGTAGTAGGTCTTCGCCTCCTCGCCGAGTTGGGTGTCCTCGGATTTGCTTTGCGTGAGGTTGAAATAGAACCGCCAGTTTTTCGTGGGGTTGGCGATGGCCTCGAGCTCGTAGCCCTTGGTGACGGAGTTGAACGTGAAGCCGTTGGCGGCGGGCACGAGGTCGATGGCCGGGCGTCCGTCGGGCGCGCGGATGCCGGCGGCGCCGAGCGCGGCCCAGATGCTCTTGTAAACCTGCTCGGGGCCGAGGCCGCCGAGCGCGCGGAAGCCCTTGCTGTCACTGGTTTCAAAATACATGGCGGTGAACAGGAGCCGCTGGCCGAGGTCGAGCTTGAGGCCGAGATCGCGGCTGCGGCCGACGGGGTTGGGCGCGTTGCCGGTGGCGGTGAAGCCGGACGGCGCGACGGCGAACGAGCCGGCTTGGTTGAATGTGAGGCCGAGCCAGCGCGTGACGCGGAGGAGCGCGCTGGTGGTCTGGTTGCGCCCCTCATCAAGTGTCATGGTCCGGCCGCGCGTGGCGATGTAGGGGCCGAGCGCGAAGCCGCCGGTGGCCGGTGCGCGCGTGTTGATGGGCGAGAGCCACGAGTGCTGGCGGTCCGCGCGCACGCCGACGACGGTCACGAGCCGCTCGTGCCACCAGTGGCTCTGGAGCACGGCCATCGCGGAATCGAGGCGCGCGCGGTTGTCGCTCGGCGCCGGGGCAAACACCTCGAAGCGCGCGCCGACGCGGCGACCCGAGATCGCCTCGGTGAGATCGGGCGATACGAAGCGCCGCCAGTCGCCGGCGACGATGCGATCGGGCGCGCCCGCGAGATCGACGTAGGTGCGGAAGCGGACGGCGTTGGTGAGGTTTTCCGGGGACGCGGCGGAATACGGGTTCTGCGCAACGAAGAGCCGCTCCTGCAACAACCCGGTGCGCGACCAGTCGGTTTCCCACAGCCCGGCGACTGCGTGGCGCCCGAGGCGCGGGCCGAAGTCCCGCGTCCAGCTAATCGTGCCGCGCAACGAGCGGGCTTGATCGACGGCGCGCGTGCGCTGGATGAAACCCTCGACGTAGGGGCGGCCGGCGTTGGGGTTGGGGCGGCCGTCGGCGAGCGTGGGATTGGGATCGGCCCAGAGTTGCATCATCTGCTGGCCGTTGATCGCGGTGCGCGGCGCGCTTTGGACGTTGGCGGCGAGCTCGGCATCGAGGCCGCGCGCGAAGGAGTGGGCGACGAAGAGCGAGCTGCGCGTGTATTTCGCCTCCTGCGGAAACGGCCGGCCGGCGCCGAGCGAGGTCTTCTTCGGCAGCAGCGCGAAATCGGTGAGGTAAGGCAGGACGCCCACGCCGGGCACGGCGGCCTGCGGCTGCGAGCGTGTGCGGTTGCGCATGTTCCAGGCGACGCCGGTGTCGGTGTCCACGGCGAGGTAGTCGGCGGCGCCGTAGGAAATGACGCCCGCAGCAGCGTCGGCGACAGCGGAGAGGCGTTTGCCCGCAGCCGCCCAGATTGTGTAGCCGTCGGTGGCGCCGGCGGGCGTGCCGTTGGACTTGTCGACCTCGCCGTATTCGAATTGCGCGTCCACGACCGTGCGCGGCCCGGCGCGAAACTGCGCGGCGAGGTAGATGCGGTCCTGCTCGTCGTATTCGTTGTAGCGCCAGGTGCCGCCGTGATCACGCACGGCGGCGACGCGCAGCGCGAGGCGATCGCGGAGAAGCACGCGGTTGTAGTCGAGCGTCGCGCGCAGGCCGCGGTGCGAGCGCGCGGCGAGTGCGGCGTGGCCGAAGGTGGTGCCGACGCTCGCGCGGTTGGGCGAGAGGTTGATGACGCCGCCCGGCGAGCCGAAGCCGAAGAGGATGGAGTTGGGCCCGCGCGATTGGTCGAGCCGGCCGGTGTTGTAAAGATCGAGGCGGAGGCTGCTCGGAAAGTAGTTCACCGCGGCCGTCGCGGGCAGGCCGCGCACGCGGATTGACGCGGCGTCTTCGGTGAACGTGGCGATGTTGGCCTCTTGATAGAGAATCTCGGCGCTCGGCATGTAGACGACCAGCTCCTCGACGCTGCGCAGGCCGACGTCCTCGATGAACTCGGCCGTGAACGCCGAGACCGGCGCCGCGAGATCGGCGAGGCTGGTGTTGAGGCGCGATCCGGAGAGGCTGTTCTGCGCGAGGTAACCGGTGTCGCCTTCGGTGGTGACGGTAAACGGGCTGAGGACGACGGGCGGCGCAGCGGGCGGGGTGGTGGCGGGCGGGGGCGGGAGCGACTGCGCGGGGAGCGTCGCGGTGCCGGCGAGCGCCGCGGCAATTCCGCAAGTGCGCAGCCGTCGGTGAAGCGATGGGCTCGATTTCATGACGGGTGGGGTAAGGGAATCTCAGCGACGCGGGTTCGCGCGCTGGCTAGGTGGTGGTGCCGTTGGCGAGCTTCGCCTCGATGGTGCGTTGCGCGGGCGCGTCGGGGCCGAGGGCCTCCACCGCGAGCCGGCCCATCGCGCGGAAATCGTGCCGCAGGTGCGTGATGCCGGCGCGCGCGGCGAAATCCGTGCCCATGGTCGAGAGGATGCCGATGCGCTCCGGGCACTTGAGGCCCGCCTCGCGCGCGGCCGAGGCGAGAAAGAGCGCAACGTTGTCCTCCGGGCAGACGAATGCGGTGCGGCGGGTCTCGCGGCGCAGGCCGTCGAGCAGCGCCGCGCGCTCCGCGGCGCTCGACGCTTGGGCGGGCCGGGCGAGGCGCGCGCGGCAGCCGGCCTCGTCGGCGGCGGCCTCGAGTGCCGCCAGCGACTCGGCCACCGCCGGATCGCCCGCGAACGGTAGCACGGGCACGATGCGCTCGAAGCCGCGCGCGAGCAGGTGCGTGAGGGCCATCAGCGAGCTGCGCCGGAAATCGGCGCGGATGTTGGCGAAGCCCGGCAGGCGGCATGTGCGGTAGAGCACGGCGGCGGGCTGCAGGCGCTCGCCGAAGACGCGCAGCGCGTCGTCGCTCCACACGTGGTCGAGCACGAACCCGCCCGCGGAACCGCCGTGCCGGTCGAGAAAGCCGCCAAGGATCAGGCGCTGCTGCGCGGCGCTGGCAAACACGGGCGCGCTCGCCGTCTCGGGATGGTTCACCAGCAAATCGTCGTGCCAGAGCAGCATCGTGCGATGGAGCGAGCCGCACTGTGCGCTCACGCCCTCGAGCAACTCGCGGTATTGCTCGCTGGCGAGCTCGAGCCGGCGCGTGAGGCACGCGACGGGCTTGGGCCGGTCGAGCAGCGCGCGCGCCGCCGCCGGGTAGTAGCGGCCGCTCGTCGGATGCTGCCAAATCACGCCCTCGGTCGCGAGCCGGTGCAGCAGGCGATAGACCGTTGTGTTGGCCACGCCAAGGCGGTCGCCCATCTCGCGCGTCGTCGGCAGCGCGCGATCCTCCGGCGAGTCGGCGACGAGCCGCGCCACGCGCTCGGCGAGCGTCGCGCCGGGTCTGGCGGGCGCACGCCGGAGGCGGGATTTCGGAGAGGAGCGTGGCGCAGGCATGGCGGGTGGGTGCGGCGGATTCCTGCCGGCGATCCCTGCCGATGCAACAAAATTTTTTTGTTGCAAACAAAAGCGCCCATGTTTGCATGAGGGAACTCCGAGCCGCTGAGTCCCCGCAACGGCGCCTCGTCGTCACCCCATGCCCACCACAATCAGGATTGGACTGCCGCCGCGCCGCCGCGGCGTCGCGTTGCTCGCCATGGGGTTGCTGGCGCTGCCGGCGATAGCGGCGGAGGGCATCCGCGCCGGGTTCGCCGAGCGCGACATCACCCCCGCGATCGGGCAGGAGCGGCCGGGCGGCTACGGAAAGGCGTTCCATCGCAAATTCCACGACGCCTGCAAGGTCCGCGTGGCCGTCTTCGCGGACGGCACGACGACGGTCGCGATCGTGGGGGTCGATGCGCTCATGCTTTCGCGCGCGGTCGTGCAGGAGGCGCGCGCCGGGATCGCGCGCGCGACGCCCATCGCGGCGGGCGCGGTGCTGATCGCGGCGTCGCATTCGCACTCTTCGGGGCCGGTCGGCATGGTGCAGCCGGGCGAATACGACGCGGCGCCCACGGACATCCGCCAGCTCGCCTACGAGCATACGGCGCAGGCCGACGCCGCCTACCTCGCGCGCGTGCGCGACGCAATCATCGACGGCGTTAAGGCGGCGCAGGCGGCGCTCGCGCCGGCGCGGCTCGGCTTTGGTGTCGGCCACGAGGATCGGGCGGGATTCAACCGCCGCTTCCGCATGAAGAACGGCCAGACGTGGACCAACCCCGGCGCGGCCAATCCCGACATCATTTCCTACGCCGGCCCCATCGATCCCGACGTGGGCGTGATCGGCGCGTGGACGCCCGACGGCCGCCTGCTCGGCGTGATCGTGAACCACGCGCTGCATACGAACATCTCGCCCGACGGCATCTCGGCGAACTGGGTTTTCCACCTCGAGCAGACGATCCAAGGCGCGTTGCAAACGCAGGTGCCGATCGTGTTTCTCGCCGGCGCATGCGGCGATGTTTCGAAGCTCGATGCGCTCAGCCGCTACGAGCGTCCGTCGGAAGGCGAATGGATGCGGCTCGTCGGCGGCCGCGTCGGCGCCGAGGCGGTGAAGGTCTTGCTCGCCATGCATCGCGGTGCGGATGTGCCGCTCGCTGCGCGCAGCAAAGTCTGGGAAATCCCGCGCCGCGCGCCGGCCGCCGCGAGCGTCGAGCGTGCGCGCCGCGTCGTCGCGGCGGGGAAGCCGTCGGCGAACCCCGCGCTCACCGACTGGACGTTTGCGAAGGAAACGCTGATGGCCGACTTCCTCGTGCGCACGGCGCCGCGCGTGGAGGTCGAGGTGCAAGCGATCCAGATCGGGCCGGTCGTGTGCCTGACCGATCCCGCGGAGTATTTCGTGGAATACGGCCTCGAGTTGAAACGCCGCAGCCCGTTTCCGTTCACGTTTCCCGTTGAGCTCGCGAACGGCTGCGTGGGCTACGTGCCGACCGAGGACGCCTTCGGCCCGAAGGGCGGCGGTTACGAGACGCGCCTCACGTCCTACAGCAACCTCGCGATCGACGCGGGCCGCCAGTTCGCCGAGGCCGGAGTCGAACTCGCGACGGCGCTGAAACCCGGCCGCGTGCCCGAGCCGCCGCGCGTCGCCCGTCCCGGCGTGCCGTGGGTTTTCGGCAACGTGCCGCCGCAGGTGGATTGAGTCGCGCTGCGATCCAGACACGATGCCCGCCACCGCCACTCTTGAGCCTGAGGTTGTGCCGCCGCCGGCCGTTGCGCCGGCAGTGGGCCGCCTGCGGTCACTCGACGCCTATCGCGGCTTCATCATGTTCACGCTCGCCGCGGCGGGCTTTGGCACGGTGCAGATGGCGGCGAAGTTTCCGGACTCGTGGTGGGCCGCCGCGGCCGTCCAGTTCCGCCACGCGCCGTGGGAATGGGGCGTGTTCTGGGACCTGATCATGCCAGCCTTCATGCTGATGGTCGGCGTGGCGATGCCGTTCTCCTACGCGAAGCGCGCCGCCGTTGGCGATCCGCCTGCGCGCCAGGTGCGCCACGCGATCGGGCGCGCGGCGCTGCTCGCGCTCCTCGGCACGCTGATGATGACGCAGAACGGCCGCTTCCTGAATGTCCTCACGCAGATCGGGCTCGGCTACGTGTTCGTTTTCCTGTTGCTCGGCCGCAGTGCGCGCACGCAGCTCGCGTGGATGGGCGGCCTGCTCGCGGGCTGGTGGCTGCTGTTCTCGTTGTATCCGATTCCCGGCGCCACCTACGACTTCGCCGCGGCGAGTGCGAAGTCGGCCGACGTGCTCGAGGGTTTCCGCGGGCATTGGAGCCGCAACGTCAGCCTCGCCGCCGACTTCGATCGTTGGTTCCTCAACCTTTTTCCGAACGACAAGCCCTTTGTCGCGCACGTCGGCAGCACGACGACGCTCAACTTCATCCCCGCGATGGCCAACATGCTGCTCGGCGTGATGGCCGGCCAGGTGCTGATGGGCGCGCGCCCTGCGGCAGAAAAACTCCGCTGGCTCGTCGTCGCCGGCGCCGGGTGCCTCGTGATCGGCGTCGTGGCGGGGTTCACCGTGTGCCCGGTCGTAAAGCGCATCTGGACACCGTCATTCGCGCTCTGGAGCGGCGGGCTGACGCTGTGGATGCTCGCCGCATTCTACGCCGTGATCGATGTGCGCGGGTGGAACCGCTGGTCGCTCCCACTCGAGATTCTCGGGATGAACTCGCTCGCCGTCTATCTGATGACGCTCACGTGGCCCGCGTGGATCACGAAGGCGTTTCGCGCTCAGCTCGGCGCCGACACGTTCACGGGCGCCTACGGCCCGGTGTGGGAGCACCTCGCGTGGCTCGGCGTCATCTGGCTCGTCGCGTGGTGGCTGTGGCGCCGCAAACTTTTCTTCCGCCTGTGAAACAAATCCTCCTCCCCGCTCTCGCCCTCGCCCTCGCCTTCGCCTTCGTCGCGCCGTGTGCCGCCGCCACGTCCGCGCGCGCCGCCGACGCGCGGCCGAACATCCTGTTTCTCTTCGCCGACAACTGGCTCTACGACCACGCCGGCGCCAACGGCGACCGGCTTGTGAAGACGCCCGCGTTCGACCGTATGGCGCGCGAAGGCACGCGCTTCACCCACGTGTTTTGCCCGGTGCCGTCGTGCGGCCCGACGCGCTCGAGCCTCGTCACCGGCCGCGCCGCGCACCAGCTCGAGGAAATCGCCAACCACGGCGGGCGCTTCGCGGGGAAATTCCGCGTGTTCGTGGACGCGCTCGCCACGGCTGGCTACCACACCGGCTACATGGGCAAGGGCTGGGCGCCGGGAATTTTCCAGGGCTTCGGCCGCACCGAGACGCCGACGGGCAAACTCTACAAGGACTTCCCCGAGTTCCTCGGCAAGCGCGAGCCCGGCCAGCCGCTTTTCTTCTGGTATGGCTCCACGCACACCGCGCTCCGTTTCTGGAAGCCCGGCCTCGGCCGCAGCCGCGGCATCGATCCGGCGAAGGTCCGCGTGCCCGGCTACCTGCCCGACGCGCCCGCCGTGCGGGAGGAAATCGCCGACTACCTCGCGTGCGTGGAGCAGATGGACGCGGAGTTCGGCGCGGCGATCGCGGTGCTGGAGAAAAGCGGCGAACTCGCCAACACCGTCGTCATCCACACGAGCGACAACGGCTGGCAGATGCCGCGCGGCCTCGGCAGCGTGCACGACGCCGGCACGCACGTGCCGCTCGCCGTGCGCTGGCCGGGAAAAATCGCCGCGGGCCGCGTCGTCGAGGACTTCGTGTCGGTCACAGACTACGCGCCGACCATTCTCGAACTCGCCGGCTTACGACCGTGGCCGGAGATGACGGCGCGGAGCTTCGCGGACATTTTGTTGGGCAAGCCGAGCGCCGTCGTGCGCGACCACGTGTTCGTCGAGCGCGAGCGCCACGCCAACGTCCGCCGCGGCGACCAGAGCTACCCGGTGCGCGGCGTGCGCACGCGCGATTTCCTCTACCTGCGCAACCTCCGCCCCAACCGGTGGCCCGGCGGCGATCCGATCGTCTATCACTCGGTCGGCGACTACGGCGACGTGGACCCCAGCCGCACCAAGGCCCACATCCTCGCGCACCGGAACGATCCCGCGATGGCAAAATTCGTTTCGCTCATCCTGAAAAAGCGCCCCGCCGAGGAACTCTACGATGTGCGCAACGATCCGGATCAGTTGCACAACATCGCCGCGCAGCCCGCATATGCGGCCGCCCTCGCGCAACACCGCGCGCGCGTGGATCAGTGGATGAAGGACACCGCCGATCCGCGCCTCGATCCGAACTACGACGAGTTCGACAAATATCCCTACTACGGCGGCGGCCTCGCGCCCGAGCTGCGCGCCTGGGAGGCCGAGAAGCCATGAATCGTCGCGACGCCCTCCGCACCGGTGCCACGCTCGTCGCCGGCTTCGCCCTCGGCGGGCGCGCCCGCGCCGCCGACGGACGCCGCCCCAAGCGCGTGATCGTCGCGGGCGCCGGCATCGCGGGCCTCTCGTGCGCCTACGAGCTGATGGAGCGCGGGCACGACGTGACCGTGCTCGAGGCCTCGCGCCGCGCCGGCGGCCACGTGAAGACAATCCGCGATCCGCTGCCCGACGGACTTTACGCGGATGTCGGCGCCGAGAACATCCCTGGCCGCCCCGCCTACGCGATCGTGTGGGACTACATCGACAAATTCCGACTGAAACCGCTGGTCTGGCCGCGCCACCACAACCTCCATCGCAAACTCGGCGACCGCTGGGTCAACGAGGCCGAGGTGTTTTCGGATCGTTCGCAACTGCTCGGCCTCGGTTTCACCGCGCGCGAGGCCGACTACGTTCTCCAGCACGGCATGTCCGAGTTGCCGCTGCTCTTTTTTGGAAAATACCTCGACAAGTTCGGCGACGAAAACCGCCCGCTCGGCATCGGCCTCGACGATCTCGATCGTCTGCTCCCCGCCGATCTAGCGGCGCGCGAGGGCGCTTCGGACGCCGCGATCCGTTTCGCGCGCCTCGGCCGCCGCGCCACTGCCGCCAAAGCCGTCGGCACCGCGGCGGGCGACACCTCTGCGCTCTACCGCCTCTGGATCATGGCGATCATCCGCAACCGCGGCCTGCGCCAGCAGCCGCGCGAGGTCTATCATCTCGAGGGCGGCAACCAGACTCTCACCGACGCGCTCGCCTCCCGTCTCGGCGCGCGCATCCGGCGCCACTGCCCCGTCCGCTCAATCCGGCACGACGCGGCGGGCGTAACGGTGCGTTGCGAGGAGGCCGGCGCGATGCGGGACTTCACCGCCGATCATCTCGTGCTCGCGATGGCGCCGGGCAACATGGCCGCGCTCGACGTGACGCCCGGATGGCCGGCGGGAAAGAAGGCCGCGCTCGCGTCCGTGCCGATGGGCATGCAGTCGCGCGTGCTGTTGCAGACAAGCACGGCGTTCTGGCGCGGCGACATCCCGAGCATCAATCTCCTCACCGGCGACTCGCGCATGGGCTCCGTCTGCGAGACGGCGACCGAGGTGCCCGGCGAGCGCCGGCTGCTTTTCGGCTCGGGCCAGCCCGTGCAGACGCCGGAGCAGACCATCGAGGCGTTCCGCAAATTCTACCCCGGCAAGGCGCGCGACACGATCGAGCAGTGCATCGTGCACCAATGGTGGAAGGAGGAGCCGACGTGCGTGGGGTGCGAACGCGAACCCTGGCCGCCCGGTCGCATCGCCGAAGTCTGGCCGCACCTGATCGAGCCTGTGGGGCGCGTGCATTTTGCGGGCGCCGCCTTCGACAGCCTGTGGCGCGGCCTCGAGGCCGCGACGCGTTCCGCGCACCGCGCCGCCAAACTCATCGACACCGCATGAACCGCCGCGATTTTCTCCGCTCCTCCGCCGGCGCCGCCGCGCTGGCCTCGCTCGGCCGCGCCGCCGCCGCGCCCGCGTCCCTCGCCGGCGAGATCGGCATCACCTCCGGGTCGTTCATGCGGCACCTTTCGCACGAGCGCGCCGCCGGCAAGCTCCGCCTGCTCGACCTTCCAAAGATCATGCGCGACGAACTCGGCATGAAGGTGATCGACCTCATGACGGCGACGCTCGTCTCGCTCGAGCCGGCCTACGTCGATCAGCTCCGGGCCGCCGCGACCGATGCCGGCTGCGTGATCACCAATTTGAAAATAAATTTCGCGCAGGCCGATCTCGGCCAAGCCGATCCGGCGGTGCGGCGCGCCGCGGTCGCCGAGGTGAAGCGCGCGCTGGACGTCGCCGCGCGCCTCGGCGCGCGCTGGGTGCGGCCGCTGCCCGGCAACAAGCGCGCCGATCTCGCCGCGACGGCGTCGTCGTATCGCGAGCTCGCGGACTACGGCGGCGAGCGCGGGCTCACCGTGCTCGTCGAGAACATCGGCTGGATGAAGGAGGACGCCGACGGCGTGCCCGATCTCATCCGCGCGGTCGGTCCGCGGATTCGCGCGCAGCCTGACACCGGCAACTGGGCCGACGCCGTGCGCTACGCCGGGCTCGCGAAGGCGTTTCCGCTCGCCGCGTCGTGCGACTTCAAAGCACTCGACCTCGGCCCCGACGGCACGCACACCACCTACGATCTGCGGCGCTGCTTCCAAATCGGGTGGGACGCCGGCTTCCGCGGCCCGTGGGCCATCGAGCATTTCCACGCCGATCTCGCCCAGCTCCTGCGCCAGATGGGCCAGCTGCGCAACCTGCTCCAACGCTGGACGAAGGAGCAAGCTCAACGTTGACCGACGCCCGTGTTTCCCCGCTGCCCGTAACCGAGAAAGTCAGACGCAACCCCGTCCCCACCATGAAAACCCCTCCTCGGGCCTGCATTCTCCGTCTTGTTGTCGCCGTGGCCGTCGCTGGGGGCTTCACCGCTCCCGCCACATTCGCGGCCGCCACCGATGGCACCGGATCCGTCAGTGGCCGCGTGCGCAACGTCGCCACCGGGCAATACCTCAACCGCGCGCGCGTCGCCGTGCGGGGCACCGAGCAGGTCGTGTTCTCCGACGAATACGGCACCTACCGGCTCGCGGACATCCGCAGCGGCCCGGTCACGCTCGATGTTTTCTACACCGACCTCGACCCGCAGACCGTGAGCGTCGAGGTGCCGGCCGGCCGCGCGATCGCGCGCGATGTCGAGCTCACGAGCGCGGCGCGCTACGGCAGCGCCGGCGGCGCGGGCAGTGTCGTGCGGCTCGATCCGTTCACGGTAGCGTCGCAGCGGGAGACTGACGCGCAGGCCATCGCCACCAACGAGCAGCGCTTCGCGCCGAACATCAAGAATGTCATCGCCACCGATGCGTTCGGCGAGGTGTTCAACAGCAGCGCGGGCGATTTCCTGAAGTTCCTCCCCGGCCTCTCCGCCGACTACGACAACGCCGAGGTCAGCACCATCTCCGTGCGCGGCATGGGCGGCGACAAGACCGCCGTGCTCTTCGACGGCGCCCCGATCGTCACCGGTGCCAACACCGGCCCCACCCGCGCCGTGGAGATGCGCACGCAGTCGCTCAACAACGTGACGCGCGTCGACGTCACCAAGGTCCCGACGCCCGCCACGCCCGCCGATACCCTCGCCGGCTCGATCAACATGATCAGCAAAAACGCGTTCGAGCGCACCGGCGCGGAGTTTCGCTACGGGCTCAACCTCGGCGCTACGAGCAACACCCTGCGCCTCAGCCGCACGCCCACCTCTTACAAGGACGAGCGCATCTACACGGTGAAACCCGGCTTCGATTTCGACTACACGCAACCCATCGGGAAGAACTTCGGCTTCGTCCTCACCGGCGTCTTCAACCAGAAATTCAACGAGCAGAATATCAGCCGGAAGACCTGGGCCAACACCGTCACCGGCGGCAACGCGACGGTCGCCTACCCGTTTCTCCAGCAGTTCCTCATCCAGGATTCGCCGCGCTACACCAACCGCAGTATCTACAGCCTCAAGGCCGACTGGCGCGTGACGCCCAACTCCGTGCTCACCTTCGGCGCGCGCCACGGCAAGAACACGCGCGCCAGCACCGGCCACACCACCGCCACGCCGAGCGCCGGGACCAACGCCACGCCCGCCGTCGCCGGCGGCGCCGCGCTCAGCTACGGCCCCGATTTCACGCTCGGCGCCACCGGCCGCGGCGCGCTCACCGCCACCGGCGGCTGGCAATACAGCGTCGACTACACGTCCGGCCTGAACCTCGGCTACCGCTATGACGACGGCCGCTGGCGCCTCGAGGCCAACGCCAACTACTCGCGCTCCGAGACGCTCCTCCCCAGCACGTCGCGCGGCCACTTCAACAACGTCACCGCCATCAACCGCAGTCCCGTGCGCGTGAACTTCCGCAACATCAGCGAGGACAGCCCCAGTATGATTGAGGCCTTCGACAACGCCAACGTTCCCGTCGATATCCTCAACCCCGCCAACTACCGCCTCTCCGCCGCCACGCACGACGACCGCAAGCACGTGCTCAGCTCGCGCCACGCCAACGCCGACCTGCGGCGCCGGCTCAATGTGTTCTCGTTTCCCTTCGCGCTCCAGGCCGGCAGTCTCCGACGTATCCAGAACGTCGACGCCCGCCGCGAGTCCGCGACGTTCACCTACACCGGCGCCAATGCCGACGTGCAACCGTTCCTCTACGATACCTACCGCGACCAGGAACTCTTCAACAGCTTCCGCAACCCGATCGGCATCAACCCGTCGAAGGCGTGGCTCGCCAACCAGGCCAACCCCACGCTCTTCACGATGACGCCCGCGCAGGTCGTCGCCGCCGAGAACACGCGCCTCAACACCTCGCAGTTCGCCGAAGAAACCGCGTCCGCCGGCTACCTCCAGGCCGAGGCGCGGCTCTTCAAGGGCCGGCTCAACGTCCTCGGCGGCGTGCGCTACGAGCACACCGGCGTCACCGGCGAGGGCCTGCTCGTCGATCCCAACGCCGTCTTCGCGCGCAACGCCGACGGCACCTTCGCCCGCAACGCCCAGGGCGCGCGTATCCGCCGCTCCGATGCCGGTGCCGCGGGCTCGATCGAGGAGACGCGCCTCGTGCGCAAGGAGCGCGCCTTCACCGCCAGCCGCACCTACGACGGATTTTATCCGAGCCTGCACCTCACGCACCACGTCAGTGACAATCTCCAGGTACGCCTCGCGTGGGCGCAGACCTACGGCCGGCCGAATTTCCCCGACATCATCCCGACCGCCACCGTGCAGGAGGCCGACCTCTCCACCGGCGAAATCTCCGATCCCAGCATCGCCCGCGGCAACATCACCGTCAGCAACACCGGCCTCAGGCCGTGGACCGCCGACAACTTCGATTTCTCCGTCGAATACTACACGCCCAACGGCGGCGTGCTCAGCGCCGGCGTCTTCCTCAAGGAAATCTCCGACTTCTTCGCCAACTCCGTGAAGCTCGCCACCGCCGCCGATGTCGCCGCGCTCGATCTCGATCCGCGCTACGTTGGCTGGAACCTCGCCACCACGATCAACTCCGGGAGCGCCCGCGTGCGCGGCGTCGAGTTCAGCGTGCGCCACTCGCTGCGCCCGCTCGGCGCCTGGGGCCGCCACTTCACCGTCTTCGCCAACGCCACCAAGCTCGACCTGTCCGGCACGAGCGGCGCGGCCTTCACGAGCTTCGTGCCAGAAACGGCCAACGGGGGTTTCCAGTTCAACTGGCGCCGCTTCTCCTTCAGCCCGCGCTGGAATTACCGCGGGCTGAACCAGCTGATCCCGCAGCCCGCGTGGGGCCCCGACGGCTACCAATACATCCGGCCGCGCAGCATCCTCGATCTCAGCGTAGCGTGGCAGTTGTCGTCGCGCTTCACGCTCGTCGGCGCCATCGGCAACGCGCTCAACGACGAGCTCACCCAGCTCCACTACGGCTCCGCCACCCCCGGCTACGCGCGCCGTTCCCTCAACAGTGAATACGGCTCCTCGATCTCGCTCGGAATCAAGGGCCGCTATTGAGCCGTTCGTTTTCCCGCAGATTCAGGAAACCACAGATGAAAACAAAGGCCGGCCAAGTCTCGCTCACCCCAATCACCAACCCGTCCGTTGGTTCGAAATCGGTGGCTTCCTGAATCTGCGGGAATCCTTCCGTCCAATTCCGTCCCGATTTCCCCCCGTGATCACCGCATCCCATCATCTCCTCCTCGCCGCGCTTAGCGCGCTCGCGATCTCCACCGCCTCTGCGCAGCCACGTTCCCCCGCGCGCCCGCCGAACATCCTCATATTTTTCTGCGACAACCTCGGCTACGGCGACATCGGCCCCTACGGTTCCACGCTTCACCGCACGCCCAACCTCGATCGCTTCGCGACCGAGTCGCGCAAGTTTACGCACTTCTACACCGCAGCCAACGTCTGCACGCCGTCGCGCGCCGGCCTCATGACCGGCATCCATCCGCGCCGCCTGAACCTCCACACCAATGCCCGCAGCGGCGCCGTCCTCCAGCCCGGTGAACCCATCGGCCTCCATCCCTCCGAGGTCACGGTCGCCGAGGTGCTCAAGACCGCCGGCTACACCACAATGCTCATCGGCAAGTGGCACCTGGGCGACCAGCCGGTGTTCCTCCCCACGCGCCAGGGCTTCGACGAATACTGGGGCATCCCCTACAGCGACGACATGACGCCCCGCGAGGGCCAGACGTGGCCGCCGCTCCCGCTCATGCGCGGCGAGACCGTCATCGAGGCTGGCCCGGATCGCAACGAACTCACGAAACGCGAAACCTCCGAGGCCATCCACTTCATCACCGCGAACCGGGAGCGCCCGTTCTTTCTCATCATCTCGCACGCGATGCCCGGCAGCACGACCGCGCCGTTTGCGAGCGACGCCTTCCGCGGTAAGTCGCGCAACGGCCCGCACGGCGATTCCGTCGAGGAACTCGACTGGTCCGCCGGCGAAGTGCTCGCCGCCCTGCGCCGCCTCGGCCTCGACAACGACACGCTCGTCATCTGGACCGCCGATAACTCCGCCACGCGTCGCCAGCCGTTTGGCGGCAGCAACGCGCCGCTCTCCGGTCACATGAACTCCCCCGCCGAGGGTGGCAACCGCGTGCCGTTTCTCGTCCGCTGGCCGTCGCGCATCCCCGCCGGCACGACCAGCACCGAACTCGCCTCGATGATGGATCTCCTGCCGACCTTCGCGCGGCTCGCCGGCGCCGCCACCGCGCCCGGCCCGGAGGTAATCGACGGCCGTGACATCTGGCCGCTCATCGCCGGCACGCCGGGCGCGCGCACGCCGCACGAGTCGTTCTATTATTATCACTTCGACCAGCTGCAGGCCGTGCGCTCCGGCCCGTGGAAACTCTTCCTTGCGCTCGACCGCGTGCGCACGACGTCGGCGCAGCCGCCGCGCGAGGGCCGGGTGGCCGCACGCCTCTTCGACGTCGTCGCCGATCCAGGCGAGAAGAACGATGTCGTCGCCGCGCACCCGGACGTCGTCGCCCGCCTCACCGCGCTCGCCGCCAAGGGCCGCGAGCACATCGGCGACTACGACCTTGAGGGCCGCGGCGTCCGCCCCGCCGGCTGGATTCGCAATCCGCAGTATCAGGTGCTGCGTCCTTCCCGATGAGACGCTTCCCATCAGTCGCATTCGTCTCATTCCTCCTGACGCTCGCGATCGCTGACGCCGCCACCGCCGTCCGCGCCGGTTTCGCCGAGCGCGACATCTCGCCGACAATCGGCATGCGCGAGGCCCACGCGATTGCGCGCCACGTCTTCAAGACGCACGTCGATCCCTGCAAGGTCCGCGCCGCCGTCTTCGACGACGGCCTCGCGCGGGTCGCGCTCGTCTCGCTCGACGCCCTGATCATCCCGCGCGAGGTCGTGCTGCGCGCGCGCACCGGCATCGCCCGCGCCACCGGCCTCGCGCCCGGCTCCGTGCTGATCGCGGCCACGCATTCGCACTCGTCGGGCCCTATCGGTATCGTCACACTGGCGCAGTTCGAACGCGCACCGCGCGACATCCAGCGCCTCGCCTACGAGGAATCCTCGCTCGCCGATCCCGCCTACCTCGCGACCGTCGAGCGCGAAATCGTCGAGGCCGTGCGCCTCGCCCACACGCGGCTCGCGCCCGTCTCGCTCGGCTTCGGTTTCGGAGAGGAGCACAAGGTCGCCTTCAACCGCCGCCAACGCATGAAAAACGGCAGGACCTGGAGCCACGCCGGCGCGATGAACCCCGACATCGCCGGCTACGCCGCGCCCGTCGATCCGCAGGTCGGCGTCGTCGGCGCCTGGAACGCCGACGGCCAGCTCGTCGGCGTAATCGTTAACTTCGCCTGTCACGCCACGACCAATCCCGGAGGCATCTCCGCCAACTGGCCCGGCGCGATGGAGCGCACGATTCAGGGCGCGCTGCGCACGACGGCGCCGGTGTTGTTTCTCGCCGGGCCTTCCGGCGACGTCACGCAAGTGGACAACCTCAGCCCCTACGAGCGCCCGACGCCTACGCGGTGGCTCGAACAGGTCGGCGGCTGCGTCGGTGCCGAGGCCGTCAAGGTGCTGCTCACGATGCCGCGCACCGACGGGGCCACGCTCGCTGCGCGCGGGAAAACCTGGCGCATCGCGCGCCGCGTGCCCTCGCCCCAGCGCGTCGCGCACGCCCGCGAAATCGTCGCCGCCGGCAAATCCGCCGCGGGCGCGGCGCTCACGGAGTGGACGTTCGCGCGCGAGACGCTGCTGCTGGATCACATCGTGACGGTCGAGCCCGACGTCGAGGTCGAGGTGCAGGCGGTGCAGGTCGGCCCCGCGGTTTTCCTCAGCAGCCCGGCGGAGTATTTCGTCGAGTTCGGCCTCGAGCAGAAACGCCGCAGCGCGTTTCCGTTCACGTTTCCCGTGTCGTGCGCAAACGGCTCCGTCGGCTACGTGCCGACCGAGGAGGCGTTCGGTCCCGGCGGCGGCGGCTACGAGACGCGCCTCACCTTTTACAGCAACCTCGAGATCACCGCCGGCCGCCAGTTTGCCGAAGCCGGCCTCGCGCTCGCCGCGCAACTGCGCCCCGACCCCGCGCCCGATCACCCGCGTATCGCCGCCCCCGGCACGCCGTGGCCCCACGGCAAAGTCGATCCTCAGATTCGCTGAAGCCTTTCCCATGAGACCCTTCCCTTCAGTCCCTGCCCTCCCGTTCATCATCTTCCTCCTCTTGCTCTCCACCGCTGCGGCGTTCGCTGCACCCGCCAAGCCCGCGAAACCCAATCTGATTTTCATCCTCACCGACAACCAGGGCGCCTGGACCCTCGGCTGCTACGGCAACCCCGACATCCGCACACCACACATCGATCGCCTCGCCGGCGAAGGTATCCGCTTCACCCGCGCGCTCAGCAGCAATCCGGTGTGCTCGCCCACGCGCGCCACGTTTCTCACGGGTCTCATCCCGTCGCAGCACGGCCTCCAGACGCCCGTCACGCCGCCGATCATGATGGGGCCGCGCGCGTACAACACCCTCGCCGAGTTCACCTCGCTCGGCGAAATCCTCCGCGACGCCGGCTACACCTGCGGCCTCAGCGGCAAGTGGCACCTCGGCGACAACCTCCGCCCCAGCGAGGGTTTTTCTTTCTGGGTAACGAAGCCTGAGGGCAGCACGCAGGAGTTCTACGATCAGCCCGTGATCGAAAACGGCGCCGTGCGCAAGGAGCCCGGCTACACCACCGATCTCTGGACGCGCAAGGGCATCGAGTTCATCGAGCAGAACCAAGCGCGGCCGTTCTTCCTCTATCTCGCCTACAACGGCCCGTATTCGCTCGGCCCGCTCATGATGAACCGCGCGCGCAACCGCCACGCCGCCGCCTACCGAGATCACCATTTCAAAAGTTTCCCGGTCGATGCGATGCACCCGTGGCAGCATCACAACAAGCAGTTTCACAACCAGCAGCTCGCGATGGAGCGCCTCGCCGCGGAGACGAGCGGCGTCGACGACGGTGTCGGCGAAATCATGGCCACGCTCAAGCGCCTTGGCCTCGATGAAAACACGCTCGTCGTCTACTCCGCCGACCAAGGCTGGATGGGCGGACAGAACGGCCTCTGGGGCATGGGCGATCACACGCGGCCGCACGGCGCGCACGAGCTGATGATGCAGGTGCCGCTGCTCTTCCGGCAGCCGGCGCGTATCCCCTCCGGCCGCACGAGCGATCTGCTCGTGAGCAACTACGATTTTCTCCCGTCCGTGCTCACGCACCTCGGCCTCGGCGATCGGATGCCCACGAAGCCGCGCTCGCCCGGCCGCGATTTTTCCGCCGCGCTCCGCGGTGCCGCGCCCGCCTGGGACAACGTGATTTTCTACGAAATGGAGGACACGCGTGCCGTCCGCACCGACACGTGGAAATACGTCGCGCGCCACCCGGCCGGCCCGTTCGAGCTCTACGATATGCGCGCCGATCCCCGCGAGCGCTTCAACCTCTACGGCCAGCCCGGCATCGAGCCCCGCCGCGCCGAACTCGCCGCGCAGCTCGGCACGTTTTTCGCCACCCACGCCGATCCGCGCTTCGACCGCTGGAAGAGCGGCCGCGACGCCGCGCGCCTGCCGACGCCATGAGCATTCGACCCCGTTTCCGCCTCGTCGCCGCGTGCGCCTTCCTCGCGCTCGCCGCGTCCGCCCAGGCCGCCCGCTTTTCCGGCGAACCCGAAATCCAGCGCGAGCCGCTCTCGCCCGCCGCCGCGCTCAAATCGTTCCGCCTCGATCCCGGCCTCCGCATCGAGCTCGTCGCCAGCGAGCCGATGATCACCGACCCCGTGGACATCTGCTTCGACGAGCGCGGCTGGATGTTCGTCGTCGAGAACAACGGTTACAACCGCGATCCAAAAATCCGCCCGCGTTCGCGCATCAAACGCCTCGAGGACACCGACGGCGACGGCCGCATGGATCGCATGACGCTCTTCGCCGACGATCTCGACTACGCGCAGGGCGTGCTCTGCGTGCGCGGCGGCCTGCTCGTCACGTCCAACACCGCCATTCTCCTTCTGCACGACGACAACGACGACGGCCGCGCCGACCGCACCGAGACGCTGTTCACCGTCGCGCCCGCGCTCCACACCGATCGCCAGATGTCCGCGCCGCGCCGCGCGCCCGACAACTGGGTCTATCTGAACCTCGGACTCTTCAAGCAGGAGCTCACGCCCGCGGGTGCGCCCGGGCGCCGCTTCACGATTACGAGCAACTTTCGCTGGCATCCCGGCACCGCCGAGTTTGGGCCCGCGTCCGGCTCCGGCCAGTTCGGCCAGGCGATCGACGATTGGGGCCGGCGCTTCTTCAGCCAGAACCGCAACCCCGGGCTCTTCGCCGTCCTGCCGCGCCACTTCCTCGATCGCAACCCCGCCGCGCTGCTCACGAAGTCCGACGACGACGTCGTGCCCGCCGGCGGCGACGGGAAAGTCTATCCGTTGAAAACCTTCCGCACCACCGCGAGCGCGCACGCCGGCTCGTTCACGGCTGCGTGCGGCACCGGCGTCTATCGCGGCGATCTGCTCGGCGACGCCTACGCCGGTGATCTCTTCGTGTGCGAGCCGACGGGTTCGCTCGTCACGCGCTGGAAACTCGACCCCGCCAGCGCGAGTTTCAAGGCCCGCCGCGTGCATCCGACGCGCGAGTTTCTCGCCAGCGAGGACGAGTGGTTCCGTCCGGTAAACATCGTCAACGGACCCGATGGCGCACTCTACGTTGTCGACATGTATCGCCGCTTCCTCGATGGCTCGCGCTTTTTTCCGGACGAGTTCGTCGCTGCCAACGACATGGCCGCCGGCTCCGCGCACGGCCGCATCTATCGGATCGTGCCCGAGTCGATGCCGCGCGGCCGCCGTGTCGCTCCCGTCCCTGCTGATGCCCCGGGTCGCGTTGCGCTCCTCGAGCATCGCAACGGCTGGCACCGCGACACCGCGCAGCGCCTGCTCGTCGAGGCGCGCGACGCCTCCGTCGTGCCCGCCGTCGAGGCGCTGCTGCGCGGCAGCCGTTTTGCGCCGGCCCGCCTCCACGCGCTCGGCGTGCTCGAAGGTCTCAACCGAATCAAGCCCGCGCACCTCGAGACGGCGCTCGGCGATGCCGAGCCGCGCGTCGTGGAATTCGCCCTGTGGTTCGCGCCGCGTTTCCTCGGCGAGAGCGCCGCGCTGCGCCGACAGGTTGTGGAACTCGCCGCGAGCCCCGCGCCTCGCGTGCGCTTCGCTGCGGTGCTGGTGGCCGGTGGCCTCACCGGCGACGAGACAGAGCGCCTCCTCGCGCGCGCCACCGCGCGTGACGCCGCCGACCCGTGGATGCGCGCCGCGGTCCTGAGTTCGCCCGCCACGCGCTCGGGCGGCGTGCTCGCGGTATTGCTGGCGGATTCCGCCTTCGCCGCTGCTCCCGCGGCGGGCCGCGCTGAGATCGTCGCCGGCCTCGCCGCGGTGCTCGCCGCCGACGGCGACTCCGCCGCGCTGCGGCCCGCGCTCGCCGCGCTGGCTGCTCCCGCCGGCGACGCAGACGGCGACTGGTGGCGCCTCGCCGTACTTCGCGGCGTCGCCGACGGCCTGCGCCGCCAGCCGGTCGTGCGCCTCCCGAAGTCGATTCCCGAGCTGCTCGAGAAACCGCCCGCCGAACTCGCCAGTTGGCTCGACGGCGTGCGCCGTGTCGCTTCTGCCGCCACCGCCGCGCTGCGCGATCCCGCACGGCCGGCGGCGGCGCGGCTCGCCGCGATTCCGTTTCTCGAGCACATGCCGCGCGCCGACGCGCTCGGTTTCGTCGGCCCGCTGACACACCGCCGCGAATCGCCCGAGGTGCAGCGCGCCGCGGTCGAGGCGTTCCGCCATCTGCCGCGCGCCGAGGTTGCCCCGGCGTTCTATCAAAACCTCCCCGATATGGGCGCCACGGCGCGCACCGCCGCCATCCAGTTTCTCCAGCAGAACCCCGCCGAGCTGCTGAAGAACATCAAGGCCGGCCGCCTCAACCCCTCGCTCGTTGATGCGATGGGCCGCTGGCTGATCCTGAATTCCAGCACCGAGGAGGTGCGGAAACTCGGCCGCGAGGTCTTCGGCGCGGCCGAGGATGATCGCCGGAAACTCGTGCGTCGCTACGCCGCCGCGCTACCCGGCCTGGACGGCTCCGCCGAGCGCGGGCGCGCGGTCTTCGCGCAGACCTGCGCCGTGTGCCACCGTTTCCGTGGCGAGGGCGCCGAGGTCGGCCCCGATATCACCGACGTGCGCATCAAGACCCCCGAGATGCTCCTTTCCGACATTCTCGATCCCAACAACGCCATCGAGCCGCGCTGGGAGGCGTTCTCCTTCACCGCCGAAGGCGGACGCAACGTCGTCGGCATGATCGTCTCCGAGACCGACACCGCCGTGATCGTGCGCCACGCCGGCGGCACTGAGACGCTCGCCCGCGACGGCATCACCGCCTCGTCGCCGCTCGGCCTCTCGCTCATGCCGCAAGGCCTCGAGGCCGCGCTCGACGAGCCGCGCATGGCTGATCTCATTGCCTACCTTCGCAGCGATCCCCACGCGAAATGAACTTTCCCCGCTTCGTCGTCCCCCTCCTCTTACCGCTCGCGCTCGCCGCCGCCGAGCCCCGGCCCAATTTCCTCATTTTCCTCGCCGACGATCTCGGCTACGGCGATCTCGCGTGCTTCGGCCACCGCGAGATCCAGACGCCCCACCTCGACCGCCTCGCAGCCGAGGGGCTGAAGCTCACCGCGTGCTATTCCGCCGCTGCTGTCTGCTCGCCCGCGCGCGCCGGTATCATGACGGGCCGCACGCCCTACCGCGTCGGCATCTACAACGCCATTCCGTTTCTCAGCCCCACGCACCTGCGCGCGAGCGAGATCACGATCGCCTCGTTGCTGCGGAAAGGCGGCTACGCCACCGCGCAGGTCGGCAAATGGCACCTCAACGGTTTTTTCAATCTCCTCGGCCAGCCCCAGCCCGGCGATCACGGCTTCGAGCATTGGTTCGCCGTCCAGAACAACGCGCTGCCGAATCATCTCAACCCTTTCAACTTCGTCCGTAACGGAGTCCCGCTCGGCCCGCAGCCCGGCTACTCCGGCGCCATCGTCGCCGCCGAGGCCGTGCGCTGGCTTGAGTCCGGCCGCGATCGCACGAAGCCGTTCTTCCTCTACGTCGCGCTGCACGAGCCCCACGAGCCGATCATGACCGATCCAGCGTTTGCCGATCGCTACCGCGCGCGGCATCCCGACGACCCGAGTCGCGTCGCCTACTACGGCAATGTCACGCAGCTGGACGCCGCCGTCGGTCGCATCCTCGCCGCGCTCGAGTCGCAGGGCCTCGCCGCCGACACGCTCGTGTGGTTCACCTCCGACAATGGCCCCGCGCGCACGCGTTACCACAACGTCGGCTCGTCAGGCGGATTCCGGGAATTCAAAAGCCACCTCTACGAGGGCGGCATCCGCGTGCCGGGCATCGTGCGCTGGCCGCGGCGCATCAAGCCCGGCTCCGTGAGCGACACGCCGGTGAGCGGCGTCGACGTGTTGCCCACGCTCTGCGAGCTCGCCGGTCTCGCCCCCCCCGCCGATCGCGCGATCGACGGCGCGAGCGTCGCCGCGCTCCTCGCGGGTGGCGAGTTTCGCCGCGTTCAGCCGCTCTATTGGCAAAACCACTGGTCGCCCGCGCTCGGCCCGCAGGTCGCGCTGCGCGACGGCCCGTGGAAAATCCTCGCGCGCCACGACGCCCCGCGCCCGCGCGCCGGCGATCACAACCAGTCGCACATCGTCGCGCACAAGACAGCGCCGCTCACCGGCTTCGAGCTCTACGATCTCTCGCGAGATCCCGCGGAGAAATACGATCTCGCGCCGGCAGAGCCGGCGCGCCTCGCCGAGCTGCGCACGAAGCTCGATAGGTTCCACGCCAGCGTCCGCGCCGAAGCGCCCCTCTGGCCCTCGTGGGAAGATCCCGGCTACGAGGCCAAGACCATCGTGTGGCCCAGCTACCAACCCAAACCCCTGGCCAAGTAATCTCCGTCCCATGCGATCCCTTCTTACCCTTTTCCTCGCGCTAGCCTGCACCGCCTTTGCCGCCGACTGGCAGCCCGTCGCCGTCCCCGGCGCGTGGCCGCGCGGCCACAGCGGCGTCGCGTGGTATCGCGCGTGGGTGAAGCCCGCGCCGCTCTTCTTCAACGCCCACGAGCGAAATCTCTTCGAGGAGTCCGTCACGGTGATCCTCAGCGAGGTCGCCGATGCACACGAGGTCTTCGTCAACGGCGTCGCCGTCGGCGCCGGCGGCAAGTTTCCGCCGAACTTCGCCAGCGACCGCGCCGACCTGCACACGCACAAGGTCCCCGTCGGCACCTTAAAAAAGGATCATTGGAACGAGATCGCGATTCGCGTCTATCGCGACGCCGGCCCCGGCGGCTTCCTCGGCGAGGCGCCGGTAATCATGACCTACAACCTCGAGTGCCTCATGGCGGGCAAGTGGGACTTTCTCGCCGGCGACGGCTACGCGCCGGGCGCGGCGTTGGCGACGCAGCCGGCCGTGTCGTCGTTCGCCGAGTTCCGCCAGTCGAGCCGCGTGCTCGGCCGTGCCAAACAAATCACCGGCGCGCGGCTCTCGCCCGCAGAGGCGTTGGCCAAGATTAAGTCCGCCGACGATCTTCAGGTGGAACTGCTCCTCCACGAGCCGCTCGTCGCGCAGGGCACGCACATCAGTTTCGACGAGCGCGGCCGCACCTGGATCACGCAATACCGCCAGTATCCTTATCCCGCCGGCGTCACCATGCTGAGTCGCGACGCCTACTACCGCTCGAAATACGATCGCGTGCCGCCGCCGCCGCCGAACCATGATCGCGGCGCTGACCGGATCTCGATCCACGAAGACACCGACGGCGACGGGCAATTCGACCGGCACTCCGTCTTCCAGGACGGCCTCAACATGGCCAACGCCACCGTGCGCGGCCGCGGCGGGGTGTGGGTGATGAATCCGCCCTACCTGCTGTTTTATCCCGACGCCAATTTCGACGACATCCCCGACGGCCCGCCGGTCGTGCATCTCCAGGGCTTTGGCATCGAGGACACGCACTCCGTTTCCAACGGCCTCGTCTGGGGCGCCGACGGCTGGCTCTACGGCGGCAACGGCAGCACGACCTCGTCACGCGTCACGCGCCCCGGCCTCGATCCCGCGGGCGCGGCCGGCGTCTACTTCGAGGGCTGCATGATCTGGCGCTACCAGCCGGAGACGCGCGAATACGAGTTGTTCTCCGAGGGCTCGGGCAATCCCTTCGGCCTCGAGGTCGACGCCGAAGGCCGCCTCTACTCCGGACTCAACAGCGGCACGTCGCGCGGTTTCCACTACGTGCAGGGCGGCTTCTATCTCATGCAGGGCGTCACACCGAATAAGTTCGGGCCGGGCCGCAACCGCTACGCCTTCGGCGAACTTCCCAAGATGGCGACGAAGACGCCCGTGAAACGGTTTTCCCACTACGGCGCTTTCGTCGACGGCACCGCGATGCCCGCGCGCTACCGCGGCCACCTCTTCGCCCTCGACCCGCTGCACAACGAGATCATCGACGTCGAGCGCCGGCCCGCCGGCGCCACCTTCGAGACCGCCGACCTCGGGATCGTGATGAGCAGCACCGATGTCGCGTTCCGCCCGATCTATTCGGCCAACGCTCCCGACGGCTCGATGTTCGTGTCCGACATGTATGAATTCTACATCGCGCACGGCCAGCACTACCAAAACCAAATCGATCCCAGCACGGGCCGGATCTACCGCCTGCGCGGCCGCGGGCTGCCGCTCGAGCGCGACACCAACCTCCACGCGAAAACCTCCGCGCAGCTCGTGCCGTTGCTCGCGCACCCCAACAAGTGGCACCGCCTCACCGCCGCACGCCTGCTCGGCGAGCGCCACGCGACCGCCGTCGCCCCGGAAATCCGCGATCTGATCGCGCGCGACCGCGGGCTCGGCGCGCTTGCCGGCGTGTGGGCGTTGCACCAGATGGGCACGCTCGACGAGGCGACGACGCTCGCGGCGCTGCGCCACGACTTTGCCTCCGTCCGTACCTGGGCCGTGCGTTTCACCGGCGATCGCTACGGCGTGAATCGCGGCCTCGGCCTCAAGGGCGTCGGCGCCACCGGCGCTCGCCCGGTGCCGCCCGCGATCTTTGCCGCGCTCGAAGAGCTGGGCCGCCACGAGATCGACGCCGAGGCGCGCGCCCAGCTCGCTTCGACCGCGCGGCGTCTTGCCACTCCGCAGGCGCTCGGGCTCGTCGCCGCGCTCTGCGCCCCGATCACCGCGATGCCAGATCGCAGCGTCGGGAAAAGCGATGTCGACGCGACCGACACCTACATCCCGCTCCTCACGTGGTGGGTGCTCGAGGCGCACGTGCCGCTCGACCGCGAAGCGGTGCTCGGGTTGTTCGCCCGCGCCGATTTCTGGCAACGCCCGCTGGTGCAGGATCACCTCGTGCCGCGGATCATGAAGCGCTTCGCGATGGAGGGCCGCCGCGAGGATCTGCTCGCGTGCGCGCGTTTGTTGAAACTCGCGCCGTCGCCCGCGCACGCGGCCGCGCTGATGAAGGGCTTCGAGGAAGCCTACCGCGGCCGGGAAACCGTCGGCCTGCCCGACGAGCTCATGCAGGCGCTCGTGGACACCGGCCAGACGCCGCTCGTCCTGCGCGTGCGCCAGGGCGAACGCGCCGCAATCGACCGGGCCCTCGCGATTCTGCAGGACGCCAAGGCCCCCGCCGCGGATCGCGTTTTCTACGCGCGCGTCTTCGGCGAGGTAAAGGTGCCCGAGGCCGCGCCCGTCCTGCGCACCATCGCCGCAGGCAATCACGCGGCGCCGTTGCGCAGTGCCACGCTCGTCGCGCTCATGATTTACGATGCGCCCGACACGGGCACGTGGGCAGCCGGGTTTCTCCCGCGCACGAGCGGCCCCGTGCGCAACGCCACGCTCGCGCTCCTGGCCAGCCGCGCCGAGTGGAGCCTCGCGCTGCTCCGCGCCGTCGCCGCCGGGCAGCCGCCCGCGGCCGAGATTCCCGCCGATATCGTCGCGCGCATCCGGGCGCATCGCGACGAGCGCGTGGGGGAGATGCTAGCGAAACTTTTCCCGGCGCCCGCGGCCGCACCGGCCGCCGATTGGAACCGCCGCATCGCCGCCATCGAGGCCGTGCTCAAGTCGGGCCCCGGCAATCCCTACGCGGGCGAGACCCATTTCACCGCGCGCTGCGCGAGCTGCCACAAGCTTTTCTTCAAGGGCGGCAAGGTCGGCCCCGACCTCACTTACTACCAGCGCGACAACCTCGGCACGATGCTGCTCAGCATCGTCAACCCCAACGCCGAGATCCGCGAGGGCTTCGAGTATGTGCTGCTCGAGACGAAGGACGGCCGCAGCCTCAGCGGCTTTCTCGTCGAGCGCGACGCGCAGATCATCGTGCTCCGCGGCCTCGAGGGCGAGGACATCGCGCTCCGCCAGGCGGACGTGAAGGAGCTGCGCCCCGTGGGCCGCAGCCTCATGCCCGACGGCCTACTCGAAGGTCTCTCCGACACGGCGCTGCGCGACCTCTTCGCCTACCTCCGTATCTCCCAACCAATCACGAGATAATTCCACGCGCCCCCGCGTATCCGTTTTCCATTTCCCCATGCAAAAAATCCTGATCACCGGTTTCGGCTTCATGGGCAGCCTGCACGCGCAGGTCTACGCCCTCCTCCCCGCCGCCAAACTCGTTGGCGTCGTCGACGACAACGTGGACGCCACGCGCGCCAAGCTCGCGAGGCTTGGCCTCGACGCCCCCGTGCACCGCGATTTCGCGGCCGCGCTCGCCGCCACGAATCCCGACGCCGTCGACATCTGCGTGCCCACGCCCGCGCATCCGCGCTACGTGCGCGCCGCGATCGCGGCGGGCAAGCATGTGTTCTGCGAAAAGCCCTTCGCCGCCACCGCGCGCGAGGCCCTCGCGCTCGCCGCCGCGGCGCGCCGCGCGAAAATCAAGATGCAGATCGGCCAGTGCATCCGCTTCTGGCCCGAGTATCAGGCGCTCGAGGCGTTCCACCGCTCCCGCCGCGGCGGCCGGCTGCTCAGCCTGCACCTCTACCGCAGCTCGGGCCGCCCGGCCTACAGCGTCGGCAACTGGGTGAACAAGGAGCAGCAGTCCGGCGGCGCCGCGTTTGATCTGCACATCCACGATACCGACTTTGTGCATCACCTGCTCGGAAAGCCCCGCGCCGTCACCTCCGTCGGCACGCGCGACGCCACCGGCTGGAGCCACCTCTTCACCACGTATCGGTTTCCCAAGTTCGCCGTCACGGCGTCGGGCGGTTGGAATTATCCCGCGCAGTGGGGCTTCCAGATGGGCTTCGAGGCCATCTACGAGCGCGCCGTGATCGAATACGACAGCCGCGCCGCCGCGCCGCTCATGCTCACCGAGGGCGGCGGCCCGCGCCAACCGATGGCCTTCACGCCGTCCGAGGTAGGCGAAGCTCAGGGACGCGGCGGCAACGTCGCCTCGCTCGGGGGCTACTTCAACGAGCTGCGCTATTTCGTGGATTGCCTCGAACGCGGAACGCATCCCGCCATCGCCACGCCCGCGCAGGGCGCCGAGTCGGTCCGCACCGTGCTCGCGGAAATCCGCTCCGCCGCCACCGGACGCACCGTCCGTCTCTGAACCATTTCCGATGAAAAAATCCATCAGTGTCTGGTCCTTCCCCTTCGACTGGGATCTCGATCGCAAGCTCGCGCTCGCGCACGACGCCGGTTTCGCCGGCTTCGAAATCGATCTTACGGCCGACGGTCCGGTCTCCCTCAAGTCCACCGACGCCGACCTCGCCGTCGTGCGCCGCCAGTTCGACGCCGCGGGCCTCGTGCCGAGCGGCCTCGCCACCGGCCTCTACTGGGGCGCCAACGCCGCCAGCGCCGATCCCGCCGTGCGCGTGAAGGCCGAGACGATTCTCCGCGCGCAGATTCGATGCGCGCGGGCGCTCGGCATCGATGCGATTCTCGTCGTGCCGGGCGCCGTCGGCGTGGACTTCATCCCAGGTGCGGAGGTCGTGCCCTACGCCGACGCGTATGACCGCGCGCTCGACTTCGTGCGCCGGCTCGCGCCTGTCGCCGAGGCCGCGGGCGTGACGATCTGCGTGGAGAACGTCTGGAATAAATTCCTCCTCAGCCCGCTCGAGATGCGCGCGTTCATCGACGCCGCGAGCAGCCGCGCCGTCGCCGCCTACTTCGACGCCGGCAACGCCCTGCTCACGGGCTACCCCGAGCACTGGATCGCCGCGCTCGGCCCGCGCATCCGCCGCGTGCACTTCAAGGATTTTCGCCGCGCCGTCGGCACGGTCGACGGCTTCTGCGACCTCCTCTCCGGCGACGTTGACTGGCCCGCCGTGATGCGCGCCCTCCGCGCGATTCGCTACGACGGCTGGGTCGCCGCCGAGATGATCCCGCCGGTCCCGTTCTACAAGCACTGTCCCGAAGTCCTCATTCACAACACGAGTCGCGCGCTGGACGCCATCCTCGCGCTCGGCACCCCCGCTTCCCCATGAAGAAAATCAAATACGGAGTCATCGGCCTCGGTTGGTTCGGCGAGAAGCACTGCGAGGCACTCGCCGGTCTGCCCAACGTCGAGTTGCACGCGCTCTGCACGCGTGACCCCTCGCGCCTCGCCGCCCTCGCGAAGACGTTCAGTGTGCGGCGCACGTTCACCGACTACCAGACCATGCTCGCCGACCCCGAGCTGGAGGCGGTGAGCATCGTCACGATGTGGGATCAGCACGCCGCGCCCACGCTTGCCGCGCTCGCGGCCGGCAAGCACGTGTTCCTCGAAAAGCCGATGGCCTCCACGCTCGCCGACTGCGACGCGATCGTGGCGGCGGCGCGCGCGGCGAAGGGTTTCCTCATGGTCGGCCACATCTGCCGCTTCAACCCGCGCTACGCCGCCGCCAAGGAAGCCGTCGCCTCCGGCCGCATTGGGAAAATTGTCTCGCTCTACGCCCGCCGCAACCTCCCGGCCTCCGTCGGCGCGCAAGTGCTCCCGAAGATCGGCCCCATCATCGGCGACGGCGTGCACGACACTGACCTGATGCTCTGGTTCACCGCCGCGAAAATCGTCAGCGCCTACGCGCAGACGGTGAACATCCGCGGTTTCAAGAATTCCGACATCGGCTGGACGATGTATCGCTTCGACAGCGGCGCGACTGGCGTGCTCGAGGACAACTGGTGCCTGCCCAACACGACCGCGTTCCAGATCGACGAACGCATGGAGATCAACGGCACCGAGGGCTCCATCGCGATCCACGACACGCACCCGAACTTCTCGATCTGCGACAAGGACGGCTGGAAATCGCCCGACACCACCTACTGGCCGCTGCTGCACGGCGTGCGCGCCGGAGCGCTGCGCGACGAACTCGCCTACTTCGCCGGCTGCGTCGTCAACCACACGCGCCCCGCCGTCATCACGCCCGAGGAATCGCGCGAGGCCGTCCGGGCCTGCCTCGCCGCCGAGCAGTCCGCCGCCACCGGTGAGATTGTGCGCCTCTGAACATGAGCGCCGCCGCGATCCCGCTCCGCACCGCCGCCGTTTTCGGCGCCTCCGGCAAGATCGGCCGGCGCGTCGTCACGGCGCTGCGTGAACGCGGCCTCGCGACCCGCGCGCTCGTCCACCGCACGCCCATCGACGTCAACGGGATCGAGTCAGTCACTGGCGACATCGCCGATCCGCGTGCCGTCGCGGCGGTGATCGCCGGCGCCGACGTCGTCGTGCATCTCGCCACGGCGAAGGAGGACGCCGCGACGTTCTTCGACGCGAGTGTGCGCGGCACGTTCAACGTCCTCGAGGCCACGCGCGCCGCGGCAGTGAAGCAGCTCATCCTCTTCAGCGGCGACGCCGCGCTCGGCATCTGGTTCTACCCGAACCCGGCGCCGCTTACCGAGGAGAGCCCGCTGCGCGCCTACCCGGGCCACTACGCGTTCTCCAAGGTCGTCGAGGAGACGATGGCCAACCAATACGCGCTGCAATACGGCCTGCCGGTCACGGTGCTGCGCTCGTCGTGGGTTTTTGAGGGCGACGACCTGCTCCGGCACTTTTCCCTGCTGCACAACGTCGACCCGGCCGAGCCCGGCCACGGCTTCGGCGAGGTGACTCCCGAGATTCTCGAGCTCGTGCGGCAGCGCCACGAGCGCGTCCCGATCCTCGTCGACGCGGCGGGCACGCCGCTGCGCCGGCATATCGTGCATATCGACGACGTGATCCAGGCTTTCGGCCTCATACTCGGCAACCCGGCCGCACTTGGGCGCACGTTCAACATCGCGGGCCCCGCGCCGTTCGACTACGCATCCGCCGCGCGGCTGCTCTCGGATCGCCTCATGTTTCCGACGATCACGCTGCGCTGCCCGCGCTACCACTCGTTCGCGATCGACATCGGCCGCGCCCGCTACGAGCTCGGCTACGCGCCGCAAAACGACTTCGCCCGCATGGCTGAGCGGACCATCGCCGCCCGGATTTCCCCATGAGCACCACCACCGGCCCACGCGTTTTTCACCACATTGGTCTACCCACGGATGTCAGCCAGCCTGACGAGGTCTACGTCGCCGACACCAAGGTCTGGGTCACCGATCCTCGCCGCCATCCCTACAAGGTCGAGTTCCTGCGCTTCGAGCCCGACAGCCCCGTCACCGGCCCGCTCCGCGATTTGCCGCACGTGGCGTTTCGAGTGCCCGATATGGCCGAGGCGCTGCGTGGAGAGAATGTCATCCTCGCGCCCTTCAGCCCGTCGCCGGGCTTCATGGTGGCGTTCACGCTGCGCGACGGCGCGGTGTTCGAGTTCATGACGTTTTCCAGCGACGACGAGTTGCCGTGGAAATGATCGCGCCCACCTCTGCTTCACCCCTCGCCCCATGAAAACCAAGACTCGATTTGCCGCTGCGGCCATGCTGGCTACCGCTGTGGTCCTGCCCGCCAGCCTCCGCGCCGCCGCGGCGCCCGCACCCGCCGCCAACACCAAGGACGAGCCCGTTGTGCTCTCCATTTTCCAAGTCAGCTCCAAGAAGGACGAGGGCTACCGCTCCACGCAGACCGTCTCCGGCTCGCGCACGCTCGCCGACCTGCGCGACACGCCCAACTCCATCTCCGTCCTCAACCGCGAGCTGCTCGATGACCTGATAGCGGTGAAAATTTCCGACGCGATGGCCTTTAGCGTCACCGGCGAGATCGACACCAACCGCGAGAACGCCAACGAGAGCTTCGTCTTCCGCGGCATCACCGCCAACCTCCGCTTGCGCAACGGCGTCACCTGGTATGGCGGCACGACCGACGCCTACACCATCGAGCGCGTCGAGCTGCTGCGCGGCCCGCAGGCGTTTCTCTACGGCGAGGGCACCGCGGGCGGGCTGATCAACCAGCTGACCAAGCAGGCCGCCCATCGCGATTTTCAAAACGCCAACGTGATTCTCGGCTCCTACGATCTCCACCGCTTCGAGTTCGACGTGAACCGCCGCATGGGCCGCAACGCCGCCGTGCGCGCCGCGCTCGTCTATTCGCGCGAGGGCACGCAGCAGCACCACGCCGAGCGCGAGATGCAGGGCGTCTACCTCACCGCCAACTGGCGGCCGTTCCGCCACACCAACATCAACGCCGACCTCGAGTATCGCGTGCAGGACGGCGTCATCGGCAGCAACCTGCTCGCCGACGGCTACACGACTACCGCGCGCACCGGCGCCACCACCGCGCTCACCGCGGCGCAGGGCGGCCGCACGTTCATCCCCGTGCTCGGCCTGAGCTACGACACCGTCAACCGCCGCCGCTCCACCGGCCCCAACCTCGTCCTCGCCGATGAGCGCGTGCTCCCGCGCGAGCTGAATTTCCTCGGGCCCGGCTCCGTGCAGGACAGCAACGAGATCGCGTTCGGGATCCACCTCGACCAGAAAATCGGGCCGGCGCTCAACGTGCAGGCGAGCTACACGTATTTCGACATCGAGAAGTGGACCACCGAGCGCGTCGGTAACTCTGCCGCCGCCGTCTACCGCGACACCAACGCCACGCTCCCGAGCGGCGCGCCCAATCCCTACTTCGACGAGCTCTACACCGAATACTACAGCCGCCGGAATAACGGCCGGCAGCCGGTCCACAACGCCCGCCTCACTGCCGTCTACGAGCTGAAGCTGCCCTTCACCGTCCAGAAGATCGTCGCGAGCGGTGTCTACCACGACGCGGCGCCCAGCGATTTCCGTTACTCCGAGTTCATCGATCCCGCGAACGTCAACTTCAAGGGCACGCTCAACCCCGCGCAGACGCTCGCGGCCTACACCGCCAACGTCACGACCGTCGGCCAGAATTTCTTCTACCGCCGCTTCTATCTGAAGGACGGCGATCGCGCGGCGCTCTCGCGCGGCGGCGCCATCGCCGGCCAATCAGTGATCGGGCGCGACCTGGCGGCCGACGGCGCGACCGGCCGGCTCTCCAGCCGGCTCTACCGCACGCCCGCGTATGGCATCGGCAGCGACGGCGCCTACTTCGGCGGGCGCCTGCACACGCTCGTCGGCTGGCGCCGCAGCTCGTTCAACCAGGACCCGAGCCGTGATTTCTACAACCCGGTCACGGGCGGCACCTACAAGCTCGACACGCCGCTGAGCGTCGTGCGCACGCGCATCACCGAGGACTCCTTCAACTACGGCGCTGTTTTCCATTTCGCGAAAAACGTCGGCGCCTACTACAACTACGCCGAGAGCGTCTCGCTCTCCTCGGGGGTCGGTGGCGCCCAGCTCACGCCCGGCCAGCTTCGCGGCCCGCTCATGGGCGACGGCCACGAGTGGGGCCTCCGCTGGACGTTTCTCGACGGCAAGCTCGAGTCCAACTGGACCTACTTCATCACCAACGCCACGAAGAACGCCGCCAACCCCGCCGTCCCCGCCAACGTCCGCCAGATTGAGCTCGGCGGAATGTTCGGCGCCGAGATCGACACCGCGGGCACCGACATCCAAACGACCAAATCCACCGGGCTCGAGTTCGAGACCGTCGCCAACTTCACGAAGGCGTGGCGCCTCACCTGGAATTTCTCCAAGAACGATCTCGAGACTTCTGAGCGCTACCCGCAGCTCAAGGGCTACCAGGCGCGCGCCAAGGCACAGAGCCGCCCTACGCCCGAGACCGATGCGTTTCTCGCGAGCGTCCCCGACGGCACGCCGCTGCCCGGCTTCACCAAGCTGCGCTCCAACCTCGTCACGATGTATCGCTTCGACTCCGGCACGCTGGAGGATTTTTCCATCGGCGGCGGCGTGCAGTTCCGCGACAAGTCCTATCAGGGCAATTTCGACCGCAACCTCGACGGCGTCGCCGAGGAACTCTGGACCAGCGGCTACACGCTTTGGAATCTCATGCTCGGCTACCGCCTGAAAATCCGCGCGCGTCGCGTCGACCTCAGCCTCAACGTGAACAATCTCCTCGATAAGGATTATTTCCGTTCCTACGCACTCGCGACCGGCGCCTGGGGCGACGGCCGCACGTGGCGCTTCGCGGCGAGGATCGGACTATGAACTCCATGAAATATTTTTTCGCCCGCGGCCCCGAAGGTAGGAGCTCGCTCGCAAGCGATGGGCTGCCGTCCACGAATCGCGCGCAAGCGCGCTCCTACCTTGTCGCCTTCGCTTGCGCGATGGTTGCCTACGCCGCCGCCGCCGCCGAACTCCGCCTCGGCATGGTCGGCCTCGACACGGGCCACGTGATCGAGTTCACGAAAATCCTCCACGCCAAGGACGCGGCGCCCGCCTTCGCCGGCGTGCGGATCGTCGGCGCTGTGCAGGCGGCGAGCCCGGACATCGAGAGTTCACAGACCAAGGCCCCCGGCTACACCGAGCGCCTTCAGCGCGAGTTCGGCGTGAAGATTTACGCGACGCTCGACGAGCTGCTCCGCGACGTCGACGGCCTGCTGATCGAGAGCGTCGATGCGCGCGCTCACCTCGCGCAGGCCGCAGCCTCGATCCGCGCTGGTAAGCCTTGCTACATCGAAAAGCCCATCGCCGCCTCGTTGAAGGAGGCGATCGAGATTTTCGCGCTCTCAAAAAAACACGGGGTACCCGTTTTCAGCTCCTCCGCACTGCGTTTCGGCGCCGCGACGCAGGCCGTCCGCGCCGGCCAGATCGGCGCGGTGCGCTCGGCGGTGACGAGCAGTCCGTCGCCGCTCGAGCCCAACCACATCGACTTGTTCTGGTATGGCATCCACGGGGTGGAGTCGCTGTTCACGGTGGTGGGGACGGGCTGGGAGAGCGTGCGCCGCACCTCGGCGCCGGGCGTGCTCATTGTGTCCGAGGGCGTGTGGGCGGGGGGCCGCACAGGCGTGTTCCGCGAGGTCGCGCGCGGCCCGCTCGCCGCGACCTACGTCGGCCGCGCCGTCGGCGAAAAGGGCGAGGCCGCCGTCGCGCAATTCGACGGCTACGCGCCGCTCGTCGCCGCCATCGTGGAGTTCTTCCGCACAGGAAAATCCCCCGTGCCCCCGCGCGAGACGCTCGAGATCGTGGCGTTCATGGAGGCCGACGCCCTCAGCAAGGCCCGCGGCGGCTCGCCCGTCACGCGCGACGAGGTTCTTCAACGCGCGGGCTGGATCGGAAAGTGGCCGGGTGATTTCTGAAATAATCCCCGTCATTCGTCTCCGTCCGCCGCTTCCTCCCTTCTCCCTTCTCCCTTCTCCCTTCTCCCTTCTCCCACGCAAATGTCTCTTCACGACAAAGTCCTCATCGTCACCGGCGGCACTTCGGGCATCGGCGAGGCGTGCAGCCGACACTTCGCCGCGCTCGGCGCGCGCGTGGTCATCGCCTCCAACCAGGCCGCGCCCGGCGCCGCGCTTGAGCGCAAGCTGCGCGCCGCGGGGCACACGGCGGATTTCGTGTTCACCGATGTCTCGAGCGAGGCGAGCGTGCAGGCGCTCGTCGCGCGCGCGCTGGAGCTGCACGGCCGCATCGACGGGATCCACTGCAACGCCGGCGTCTGGGCGCAGGGCAAGGTCACCGATTTCAACGAGGCCGTGTGGAGCCGCGTAATGGACGTGAACGTGAAGAGCGTGTTCTGGACCGCGAAACACGTCGTGCCCGTGATGGAGCGCCAGGGCGCCGGCGTGATCGTCATCACGACGTCGGTCGCGGCGTTCGTCGGCTTCCCCGCGCACGCGCTCTACTGCGCGTCGAAGGCCGCGCTCGAGGCGCTCGTGCGCTGCCTCGCGGTCGATCACGCGGGCAAGGTGCGCGTCGTCGGCCTTTGCCCCGGCACGATCGACACGCCGATGCTCGCCGCCACCTGCGCGGGCTGGTCGAAGCCAAAGGAGGAACTCTACGCCGAGGTCGCGCACCGCGTTCCGGTGCGCCGGCTCGGGCAGCCGATCGATGTCGCGCAGGCCGCCGCGTTTCTCCTCGGCGACGAGGCCGGCTACATCAACGGCACCTCGCTCGTGCTCGACGGCGGCACGATGGCGCTGCCACCGTGGTGACTCCTGCCATGCCCGCCTCCTCCCGCCGCGTGCGCACGCCGCGCGCCGACCTCCCGAAAATTGAACATCCGCTCCAGCTCGGCGGCATCCGCACGGGTTCGCTCGACGCCCCCGGCGCCGGCGGCGGGCCCGGCGTGCGCGTGGCACACGTCGACACCGGCGCGGGCCTGCGCTTCACCGTCGCGCTCGACCGCGGCGGCGACATCGTGGACGCCGCGTTCAACGACTGCGCGCTCGCCTACCTCACGCCCAACGGCCTCACGCCGCCGAGCGCCGCCTTCCATCGCGACAACGAGTGGCTGCGCAACTGGCCCGGCGGCCTCGTCACCACCTGCGGCCCGGAATACATCGGCGGCGCGCGCACCGAGGTCGGCACTCCCGTCACACTGCACGGTCGTTTTTCCAACACGCCCGCTGCGCTCGTCTCGCTCACCAATCCCGACCCGCGCCGCGGCCGCCTCGGGATGTCGCTCGCGCTCGTCATCCGCGACACGCGTGTCTTCGGCCCCAACTTCGAGATCCGCCGTCGCCTCTCCTGCGTCCTCGGCCGCCCCGAAATCACGATCGAGGACGAAGTGGAAAACATCGGTGATACACCTGCCGCACACCACTGGCTCTACCACTGCAACCTCGGCTACCCGTTGCTCGACGAGGGTGCGCGCTTCGTCTACCGCGGCCGCGCGCGCTACTGGGTCGTGCCGTCTACGCCCGGCGAGGACATCCTCCAGCCGCTCCCCGCCTCCGCGATGGAAAAATTGAAACGCGTGCCCGCGCCGCTCGCCGCGCACGCGGGCGGTGGCGAACGCGGCCTCGTCGTCGAGCTCGCTCCCGAGCGCGACGGCCAGTGCCGCATCGGCCTCGTCAACGCGCGCCGCGGCCTCGGCCTTGAGTTCACGTTTCCGCACACGGCGCTCCCGCGCCTCGCGCATTGGCAGCACTACGGTCCGCGCGGCTCCTACGCCAGCGCCCTCGAGCCATTCCGCGGCTCCCTGCTTGGCAGCGCGCGGGAGAAAGATCCCTCGTTTCATCCCACGCTCAATCCCGGCGAAATCCGCCGCTACCGCTTGCGTTTGACCGTGCTTCGCGGCTCGACCGAGCTGCGGCAACTGCTCGCCTGCGACCGCCCGCTTGGGGTTGCAGGTCCGCTTGCCCGACCCCATCGCCGGAAGCGCGCCGAATCCCTGAAGGGCGACCGGCGAGATTCGCCGGATTTATCATAACGACGCGCGGTCGCGCTACCAAAACAGGATGATAAACTGGTCGTGACTGCTCACGCGGTAACTTTTCCTGATGCCGAGCGAGAGCGTGTTTTCTTGGGCGGCTGAGGGTGTTGGAGACGACAGCCAGTGCTGACCGGCCAACAGCTGACGAGGCGGTCGGAGCGATGGACTTGGTGCAACTACGCCGGCCGGCCGCCTCGTAGCACCGGGCAAGGGCCGGTGGAAGTTTTCCCGAAAAAGCCGAGTTCCACGACGCGGATCTGCAGTGGCCTCGGGTTATGGGAATCATCATGGTGCACGGGCGCCCGTGCGGCCGGAGCTGCGGCGGGAGGTCGTGCGCGAGGGGGGCGTCAACGCCGTCGCGCATCGCGACCATGCGTCGGCGGCAACGGTGCAGGTGTCGGTTTTTCCAATCGCGTGGATATCTGGAATCCGGGCGGGCTCTCGCCGCAGCTATACTTAGCGCCATAAACCTAAAAGCGACAGTTGAGCGGGACAGTTAAACGTGGAGGTGATTAATTGGGTGCACGATGCACCCGATTATTGTCAGTGAAACCGTTCACCCTGCGGGTGAGTCGAAAATTGCGTTGGCCAGCGCGGTGGAATCGGAGCTGGT
>CAMBVX010000022.1 GCA_945871085.1 Opitutus sp. GAS368
GCCCTGCTCGCGTGGCTCCTCTTCCACCGCGCCCCTGCGCCCACGCCATCGGCTCTCGCACTCAACGCGCCCGCGCACCCACCCTCGGCCGCGCCCGCTCCCACCAAAGCCACCACCGTCGCCTCCGCCCGCTCCGCCACCGATTCGCACGCCGCACTGCGCGACCGCCTCCTCGCCCTCGGCCTCCCGGCCGAAGCCGTGCGCGCCGCCATCCGCGCCGTCATCGAGGCTCCGCGTCGCGCCCGCGATCGCGACCTGCGCGCCGCCACGCCCCCGCTGCCTTGGTGGCAGGGTCTCCACGGCTACCGCGTCACCCCGGAACAGGAGAACGACCTGCGTGGCCTCCGCACCGCGGAGCGCGAAGAAATGACCCGCCTCTTCGGCCGCGCCGGTGCGCTCACTGCGGCCGAGCTCGAACCGTATCTGTTTCTCCCGCCCGACCGCGCCGCTGACCTCGCCGCGCTCGAGCGCGACTACACGGACCTCCGTTTCCAGCTCAACCAATCCGTCCCCGGTGATCCGACCGCCGCCGCCGACCGCCGGCGTATCTTGGAAAGCGAATACGCGCGCGATCTCGCCGCGCTCCTCACCCCCGAGGAACGCACCGCCCGCGAACTCCGCACCTCCCCCACCGCCCAAAAACTCGCCACCCGCCTCGCCTCTTTCGATGGCACCGAGGCGGAATTCCGCGCCGTTTACGATCTCCAGAAATCCTTCGACGAAAAATTTCCCTCCACCGGCATGACCGTCGTTCTGACCGGTGCCGAACCGCGCACCCTCGCCGAGGCTAAACTCTCCGAAGACCTCCGCGCCGCCCTCGGTGCCGACCGCTACGCCGCGTGGCAATTGGCCCAACGCGAAGACTACCGCACCCTCGTCGATCTACAGCGCCGCTTTGCGCTTCCGCCCGCGACTGTCGACGCCTTGACCAAATTTCCGCTCGAGACGAGCGCCGCGTCGGGCCGCATCGCCGCCGATACCAGCCTCAACTCCCAGCAGAAAGTGGACGCGCTCAAAGCCCTCGCCCACGAGACCCGCAACCAGGTGCGCACCACCCTCGGCACCCATCTCGGGGACGCCTACCTCGCTTCCGGAGGGGCCCACTGGCTCTCCAGCCTCGACCGTGGCGGCAGCTTTTCCTTTTCGCCCACCGGCGCCGTTTCGAGCCGCTCTGTGACAAATCGCCCGCCTCCCCCAAAATAACTCCCGAGCCTCGACAACCCCTGCGCCTCTCGCCACCTCTCTCTCATGGCGAAGGCAAACGGCGCGACGCGCCTCCCAAAAAAAGACTACGAGGCCCGCGTGCCCACGCTCCGCGGTGCGCTCGTGCAGATGCAGGTCGCACTCCAGCAAGCCCCGTTTCCCGTGCTCCTCGTCGTCGCCGGCGACGAGGCCTCCGGCAAGGGCGACGTCGTCAATCTCCTCAATGCCTGGCTCGACCCGCGCGGCGTCGAAACCTTTGCGTTTCACCAGCCCACCGACGAAGAGCGTGAACGCCCACCGATGTGGCGCTACTGGCGCTGTCTTCCGCCGCGCGGTCGCATGGCGATCTACGCGGGCGGTTGGCACGCCGAAGCGCTCCGCACCGACCCCCGCACGCCGCGCGAAATTGCCCATTTCACCGCGACCCTGAATCGTCTCGCCCATTTCGAAGGACTCCTGGCCGATGGGGGGGCCCTCATCGTCAAAGTTTGGCTGCGGCTCTCGAAGGATGCGCAACACGCACGGCTGCTCGCCCTGGAGAGCGATCCCGATACCGCTTGGCGCGTCACCGCCGACGATTGGCAGCACCACCGCGACTACGAGCACCACGCCCGCCTCTCCGAACAGATGCGGCGCGCCACGCACCATCCCGGCGCGCCGTGGCACGTCATCGACGCCACCGATCCCCGGGCGCGCAACCTCGCCGTCGGCGAGTGCGTGCTCGCGGGTTTCCGCCAGCATCTGGCCGCGCGATCGAAAATCGGACCCGCCACCAAGCCCGCACGCACGATCGCCCTGCGTCCCGCCGGTCGCCGACGCCTCCTCGCACTCCGCCTCGATCAGCCCCTCTCCGAAGCCGCCTACGGGGAAAAACGGGACAAATGGCTCGGCCGCCTCCACCGCGCCGTGCGCACCGCCGCCGCGCGTGGGCGCTCGATCGTGTGGGTCTTCGAGGGCTGGGACGCCGCCGGCAAGGGCGGCGCGATCCGCCGGCTCACGAGCGCCCTCGACGCCCGCGATTTCCGTGTGATCCCCATCGCGAAGCCCACGGACGAGGAAAAAGTGCACCACTACCTCTGGCGCTTCTGGCGCCACGCGCCCCGCGCCGGCCGCGTCACGATTTACGATCGCTCATGGTATGGCCGCGTACTCGTCGAACGGATCGAAGGCTTCTGCCGCGACGCCGAGTGGCGCCGCGCCTACGCGGAGCTGAACGACTTCGAGGCCCAACTCACCGCGCACGGCATCATCGTGTTGAAGTTCTGGCTACACCTCTCGAAGGCGGAGCAATTGCGACGTTTCCGCCACCGCGAGGAGACCGACTACAAGCAGCACAAGATCAATCCCGAGGATTGGCGCAACCGCCGCAAGTGGGCCGCCTATGAGACCGCCGTCGGCGACATGCTCGCGCTCACCGACCGGCCCACGGCTCCCTGGCACCTCGTGCCCGCCGATAACAAACGTTTCGCCCGGCTCGAAATCCTCAAGACCTCCTGCAAACAAATCGCCGCCGCGCTTGAATCGTGAGTGCGCGGGCGAGCCCGATTGCTCCTACTACCAACGTCTCGTGATATTTGGATGATAGTCGAAACACCCACTCGCTCACATTCGCAGCTACCAGCAGTCAAAAACTCAAATGACGTTGGTATAAGTGGCGTTCAAGCTGAGCCCAATGACGGTCTTTTGCCGGAGCCTGCTGGCAGGCGATGCAGAATCTAGAAATTGCCTGCAAGCAGACGCCTACCCTCACGCTGGTGAGGCTCAGCTTCACTCCGAATTGGACTGAGATTTATCCGCGTTCTTCCGCCCGGTGTGGAAGCGCTGCAAGGCACCCTCGAGGTCGGTCAGCTTGAGCGGTTTGGTCAGGTAGTCGTTCGCACCCGCCACCCGGGCCCGCTCCCGTTGATCGTCCCGGGCATCGGCCGTGAGGGTCGCAATCCACACCGTCTTCGCTGCGGGGCCTGCCTTCCCAGACCGAATTTCCGTGATGGCCGCCAATCCGTCCAACTCCGGCATGTGCAGATCCATCAACACGACGTCGTAGGCGGCCCCGTCGCGCGACAGTTCCTCGACGGCGCGACGGCCGTTCTCCGCCATGCTCCACTTACAACCGAGATTGGTGAGGACCTTCCCCATGAGCCGTTGGTTGACCGCGTTGTCCTCGACCAGGAGCACCTGCAGCGCGTGGTGCGGCGCCGGCGCCGGTGCCGCCGGCGCGGGTTTTCGCGTTTCGCTCAGCAAGCCAAAGAGCGCGGCTTGGTGCACCGGCTTGTTCAACAGCAGACAGAAATGGGCGTGCAACGCTTGGCGGCGTTCGGTCGACAACGACAGCGACACGAGCCCAAACGTCTTCTCCGGCGGCAGCCCCAGGGGGCGCGCATTGGGTGCGGTGAGCACACGGGCCAGGGCGTCGTCGACCTCCACGAGGGCGTTGTCCCACTCGCCTTCCCGTAACTCCGCCGCGTCGTCTACCTCGGTCAAGTTCACCCGCCACCGGCGGGCGAGGCAGGCGAGTTCACGGCGCATGCTCCCGGGGCGGGCCACGAGCGCCAGCCGCCGTCCCGGCAGGCCGGGCGCGGGCTGGGCGGGCACGATGACGGGCACGCGTAGTGAAAATGAAAACACGCAGCCGTGGCCCGGTTCGCTGGTGAATGAAACTTCACCGTTCAACCGCTGCATGATGTTGCGGCAAATCGCGAGGCCCAGGCCCGTGCCGCCAAATTTCCGGGTACTCGTCCCATCGATCTGACTGAACGGTTTGAACAGTTTTTCCGATTGGTCGGGCGCAATCCCGATCCCCGTATCGCGCACGGAAAATTTGAGCACGACCGTGTCGCTCACCGCCGCCAGCGCGGTCGCGCCCGGCGTATCGACCGGCCGGGCCGTCGGCTCGGGCGCGAGCGTGACCGTGACCTCCACTTCACCGCGGTCCGTGAACTTCACTGCATTGTTCACGAGGTTCATGAGTACTTGGCGCAAGCGTCCGCCATCGACGAGGACGGCGGCCGGCACGTCGTCGTCGATCCAGTGCAGCATCTCGATCTTCTTGGCCGTCGCCACCGTCGCAAACAGGTCGAGGGCCTCCTCCACGCACTCGCGCGGATCGCACGGAGCCGGCTCCAGCGCCAGTTTACCCGACTCGATGCGCGCGTAGTCGAGGATGTCGCCCGTCAGCTGGATGAGCGCCTCACCTCCCGTGCGGATCGTGTGCACAAATTCGCGCTGCTCGGCGGTCAGGGGCGTATCCAGCAGCAGGTTCGTAAAACCCACGATGCCGTTCAGCGGCGTGCGCACCTCGTGACTCATCGTCGCGAGAAATTGCCCTTTGGCGCGGTCCCCGGTTTGGGCCTGATCGCGGGCCTCCCGCAGCTCGGCCTCCTTGCGTTTGAAATCCGTGATATCGTCGAACACGGCGACATAACAAGAGATGCTCCCATCGCGGTGTTTGACCGGCGTCACCACCCCACGAACCGGATACACGGCGCCGTCTTTGCGCCGGTTGGACCACTCGCCCTCCCACGCCCGCCCGGCCCGCACGGTCGAGACCATCTCCGCCAGGATCTCGGAGGGCGTTTCGTCCACTTGAAAATCGCGCCACTTGTGGCCGATGAGTTCACGGCGGGAATACCCCATTTGTCGGCACAGCCCCCGGTTCGCATACTCGATACAGCTATCCAAATCGACGACCAGGAGCGCCGAGTGGCTCTGCTCCATCGCCTCCGAAAGATTGCGGATCGCCTCCCGTTGCTCGAGCTGGCGGCGCATCACCAACAGCGCCCCGAAGGGAATCCCCAGCAACATCCACAGGTAAAACGCCCGCTGAAATGCGGCCGACCACAAACCGCGGCTCCAGTCCGCCGCGTCGATATCCATCCCCACGATTTGCCGGCTGGACTCCCCCGGTTTCCCGGCCGGCGCGGAATCAATCGGGGCATAGCCCGTAATCCAGACGCCGAAATCGTCCTGCAAAGGCCCTTCCGTGGCCGCCATCCCTGTACGCAAAATCGCCTGCAGGCCCGGTGATTCCGCCGCCTGGGGAAAGTCGTCTCCCGGCAACGACTCATCTTTTGCGCCCGGTTTCGCCGAATCACCGAGGTAGCTCACTTGGCCCGTCTCCGGCCGCGAGCGGAACACATACACGAAGCGCACGCGCGGGTTCACCGCCTGCAAATCAATCAGCCGCCGCTTCATCGCCGCGTAGAGGGGACTTTGCCCATCGGCCCGCGCCCCGGCCAGCTTCCGCAGTTCCGGCCCGTCGAAGACCACCGCACATCGCTTGGCGGCGTCGATCAGTTCCGCCGTCTTTCGTGATTCCTCGCTGCGGTAGCCGAACCCACCGGCGACCACGCCGACCAGCGCGATCAACACCCACCCGGCGGCAATTTTCGATTTACTCAGATGGAGAGACATGGGGTAGGGCACGAAACAAAGCCGCGGCGCGCCCGCGCGCAATGCCGAAGCCGACCCGCCAGCCAGTTCGCGCGGCCCGGTCGCGCACAAAAAAACCGCCGCGGAAAAATCCGGGGCGGTTTGAAAATGAAACAGGCGACTTACTTCGCGACGTGACCGGAGACGAGCTTGGTCATCTCGAACATCGAGACGGCCTTCTTGCCACCGAAAACGACCTTCAACTTGTCGTCGGCATTGATCTGGGTGCGGACCTTCTTGTCCTGCAGACCATTCTTCTTGATGTAAGCCCAGAGCTTCTTGGTGAGCTCGGTGCGTGGGAGCGGGGCTGCACCAACGACGGCCGCGAGAGCGGCGTCTGGCGTGACCGGTTTCATGAACGCTGCGTTTGGTTTACGTGCTGCTTTTTTAGCCATAATGTTATTTTTGTTGGGTTTTTCCTCTAGGAACACGCCCGTTCTAGAGGGAAAAACGCCCCCTTGCCTAGGAGAATCTTCAACTTTCTAGAGGCATTTTCCTCTTAGGCGCGCTCGTCCACCTGCACAAACTGCCGGTAAAGGGCCGCGTAATGCCCCCCGCGATCGAGCAATTCAGGGTGCGTGCCCCGCTCAATCACCCGTCCTTGGTCGAGCACGAGCACCAAATCCGCGTGACGAATCGTCGAGAGCCGATGCGCCACCACAAAGCTCGTGCGACCCCGCAACAGCGTGACGAGCGCCTGCTGCAAGCGCGCTTCGGTGAGCGCATCGATCGAGCTCGTCGCCTCATCGAGGATCACTAACCGCGGATCGGCCAGTAGCGCCCGCGTGAAACACACGAGCTGGCGCTGGCCGACCGACAGCCCCGCGCCGCGCTCGCCCACGGCGGAGTGCAGCCCTTGCGGCAACGCTTCCAGCAGATCCAGACAGTCGAGTTGTTGCGCGGCCGCGCGCACTTCGTCCTCCGTCGCCTCGGGCCGCGCGAGCCGGATGTTTTCCAGCACCGTGCCGCTGAAGAGGAAATTCTGCTGCTGCACCATCCCCATCTGGCGATGGAGCGAATCACTCGTGATCGTCCGCACTTCGCGTCCGTCGATGAACAACTCACCCCGGGTCGGCAGATAAAATTTCGCCGCGAGGTTGACGATGGAACTTTTGCCGCTGCCCGTGTGGCCCACGAGCGCCACGGTTTGCCCGGGCTCCGCCACAAAATTCACGTCGTGCAACACCAGTCGCTGCGGATCGTAGCCAAAGGAAACGTGACGGAATTCCACCCGCGCACCGTGGCCCGCCACCCGCGGCCAAGCCACGGCAGCGGGCGCATCCTCCCAGTCCGGCTTCGTATCGATCAGCCGGAAGACCCGCTCGGCCCCCGCCATCGCCACCAGCGCCTGATTGTATTGGTTGCCGATGACCGCAATGGGCGAGAAGAAGAAATTCGAGAGGAAGAAAAAAGTGATGAGCGCGTCCACCGACATCGCTCCTTCAAACACGCGCCAGCCGCCGAAGAGCAAGAGAATGGCCACGAAGAACTGGCTGTTGAGCTCCAGCAGCGGCGTGAGTTTCGCCGACGTGCGCGCGAGCGCCATGTTGTAGCGCGAATGGTCCGCGAGCAGACCACGAAAGAGTCCGGCATTCGTCGCCTGCCGCACGAAGCCCTGGGTCACGCGTATCCCATTCACGGATTCTGCCAACGTCGCCGTCACGCGGCTAAAGCTCTCCTGCGAGGCGCGCGTCAGGTGACTGAGTCGCGAGCGGAAATGCCGGTTTGCGCTCCACAGCACCGGCGCGAGTCCCGCGACCACGAGGAACAACACCCAGTCGCAGCGCAGCATGACAATCGCCGTGAAGACCATCTGACCAAACTGGATCGCGCTCACGAACATCACGTCCTGAATGCCCACCCGCAACGCCTCCACGTCACTCGTCACGCGACTGATGATGCGCCCAATTTTTACGCGGTGAAAAAAGCTCATCGGTTGCCGCTGCGTCTTCGCAAAGATCTCGGCGCGCAGTCCGTTGACCACCGTCTCGCCAATCTCGAGCGCGTAACGTTGGCGCCAATGAAACAGCACGTCCGTGCTGAGCGCGAGCAGCCCGTAACCGAGCACCGCCCACGGGAGCACCCCAATGTCGTGCCGCGCGATCGGGCCGGAAATAATCGTCGCCGAAGCCCAAATGAGTGCCGGCAACTGCGCCGACCGAATCACGGTGAGGACGAGCAAAACCTTCAGCTTGTGCTTCGCCGGCCGAGCGTAGGTGAACATGCGCCGGATCAGCCCCCACTCGAGCGGCTTAAATTGCTCGGCATCCTCGTCGTCCTCCAGCGGACGGCGCACGAGCCCGAGATCACTGACCTTGGCGGGGATCTCGCTCACGGGCGGCCCTCCCTGAAAATCGTTCTCGTTCTCTTAATCGTTCTCGTTCTCCGGCCCGTGCTCATTCTCCTGCCGTCGGTCGATCCTCTCGGGGGGAGAGAACGATTAAGATTAGGAGAACGAGAACGATTCGGAGGGTGAGCTTTCACGCGTTGAGAAGAGTTCACGCGGCACCTCCCCTGAGTTTCAACTGCTGCAGCTCGCGTCCGTCCACCAGTTGCAGGTCGGCCACCCGCAAATAGGGACCATCCTCTTGCATGAGCTCTTCATGCGTGCCGCGCTGCACAATGCGTCCGTCTTCCATCACGAGGATAAAGTCCGCCCGGCGCAGCGTGCTCAGCCGGTGCGCGACAATAAACGTCGTGCGCCCTGCAATCGCCCGGTCGAGGGCCTCAAAAATCTCGTGCTCCGTCTCGCTGTCGATCGCCGCCGTCGGATCATCCAGCAGGAGAATCGGGGGTTCCAACAAGACGGCGCGCGCGATCGCGAGGCGCTGACGCTGGCCGCCGGAGAGCGTGTTGCCGCTCTCGCCGAGCACGGTGTCGTAGCCTTTCGGCAGGCCCACAATAAAGTCGTGCGCGGCCGCGATGCGCGCGGCCTTCTCAATCTGCGCGGGCGTCGCCTCCGGGTGACCAAACGCGATGTTCGACGCCACGGTGTTCGAGAAGAGAAAACTCTCCTGAAACACCAGGCCGATATTGCGGCGCAGATCGTCGAGGTTGAGCTGCCGCGCGTCGCTGCCGTCGAGCAGCACCCGCCCGGAGGTCGGGTCGAAGAAGCGCGGAATCAAGCTCATCAGCACGCTCTTGCCGGCACCGGTGGCCCCGAGGATCGCGACGCACTGGCCGGGCTGCACCGTGAGATTGATGTCACGCACCACCGCTTCGGCCCCGTCGTAGGTAAAGGAAACGTTTTCGAACCGCACTTCGCCGGTCAGCTTCGGACGGCGCAGCGCATGCGGCGCGCTCTTCACCTCGACGGGCGCATCGAGAATTTCAAACACCCGCCGCGCACCGATCAGCGATTGCTGCACGCTGTTCACAATATTGGCGACGTTGTTGATCTGGCCGGAAAATTGTTCGAGCAGGCCGGCAAATACGATCAGCCCCGTGCCGAACGGCAGCCGGTCATGCGCCACGAGCCAGCCCCCGTAGCCAAGCAGCACCATGATATTGATGCGCGTCAGGAAACCGATCGCCGGGGTGAACAGACTCAACCGCCAAAAAATTCCGCGCTGCTGGTCAAAACACGCTTGGTTCGCAGCCTCAAATTTCGCGCGGTCTTCGGCCTCGCGCCCAAATCCTTTCGTCACGGCGATGCCCTGAATACTCTCGGCCAGCGTCTGCACCATCCGTTCGACGAGCGTCCGGTTGTGCGCGTATTCGGGCTGAATTTTCCGCGAAAACCAGGCGGACATCAGCCACAGCACCGGCGTGGTCGCGAGACACGCCAACGTCAGGCCCGGATGCAGACTCGCCATATAGATCACATAAACCGTCAGCGAAATCACCATGATCACACTCTGCATGAGCACCTGATCGACGAACATCCGCACCGCCTGCACATCACCCGTCACCCGCGTGATGATCGAACCCGTGGAGTTGGCGTCGAAAAAACGGAAACTCAGTCGCTGGAGTTTTTCGTAAACTTCGCCCCGCAAATCGACGACGAGTTTCTGCTGGACGAGCACATTGATCGAGATGGCGTAAGTGTAGTTGAGCAGCGCGCGACCGAGCGCGAGCACGAGAATCAAACCGGCGAGGAGGCTGAGCACGTGCAGCGGCGGCCCGTCGGCCGGAAGTGAATGATGGAGTGGGTTCGCCCCGAGCGGCGTGCCGTCCATTTTGTGCCGGATATAGTCGATGCCCAGACCGGTGAAACTGAGTCCGACAATGCCCATCGTAAGTAACGCGAGCTGGATGCCGAGCACCGCCAGGCAGTGGAGCCGGTAGCGCCAAGCCAGCCCGAACAGCCGCCGGATCAGCACCCAGTTCGAGGGCGCAGCGGCGGGCGTGGACTGGGACGGACGGGACATGCGAATCGCCACCCTACGCGCACGATCCGACGGCGCACGTATTTTTTTCCGAACCTGGGCCGGGCGCAGGTCACGTTCTTGCGCGTTCGGCGCACTGCCTGGGAAGGGCGCTGGCCATTGTGGGGCTGGGCTTATCCCCCTCGGCATTAACCTCACGCCATGGCCCTCGTGTTTGCCCTTGCGAGGGAGGCTCTGCCGACCGCGGCAACCCAACTGGATGGCTTCGTCAGTGCACTCCGGCTCGTGAACACAAAGGATTGGTCCTGGCGAAGGTGCCCAAGCGACTGCGGCCATCCCAGTTTGTCATCGCGCGGAGCGAAGCGACGTGGCGATCCCTCTGGAATTTCAGCTGGCTTGCCACAGTCGGCCAGCCTCCTTCGCAATGACAAGCGGTGCCACCACTATCTACGCTGCGCCGGCTGCTGGCCGGCGCTGGGCAAGTTGGGCGGCGGCTGGCGCGCCTGCATCTGCTGCTGTTGCATCGCTTGCTGTAACTGCTGGTGAGCCGGTGTCGGCGGCTGATTGATCTGCTGCGACGCCTGCTCGCGCAGCGCCCGGCGACGAGCGACTTCCGAGGCCACGGCCTCGAGCCGGCGCGCTTCATCGGCCGGCGTCGGGTTGACCACTACGGCCTGCGTGACCGCCTGCGGCAAATTGGTCATTTGAGGTGGAGGCGGCGGGATATTTTGCATCGCCGAACCGGACGACACCACTTTCGACACCCGCTGGGCCAACGTCAGCGTCCGCCCCTGGTGTTCGATCACGAGAGTCTCACTGGCGGACGTAAACTGTTTGGCCACCACGTCGAGGGTGGCGTCACGCTCGTTGAGCTTCACCCACACCCCGGATTTGCGCGCCGGATCATACAGGCGAAACCGCATCCCCTCGGATGTCTCCATGAAGCCGCGAAACTCAATCGGCGCACCGACGGCCGGCACATTGGCCGCCGCCGCAGAAGGTGGCATGAACGGTGACGCTGACGGTTGCGCCGCCGATTCGACCGCAGCCAATCGCCCCAAACCCACGAGGGCCAAACAACGGAGAGACATCAGAGTGCGGGGAGACATGGCGCAGAGCGTGAAGTGATAGGACGCCCGCCCACGGCGTCAAGTGACGGGAATTTTCGCGGGAGTCTTCGTCACAGCAACGTTCCGCGCATGATAAGATAGGCCACGCTGAAATAGCTGATCAGCCCCGTCCCATCGACGAGCGTCGCGACCAACGGCGCGCTCGAAGTCGCGGGGTCGAACCCGAGGCGTTTTAGCACCAGCGGGAGCATCGAGCCCAGCAAGGAAGCCCAAAGCACGAGGCCCACGAGCGCGAGTCCGACGGTGAGGGCCACGAGCATCCAGTCGGGTCCGTAGACCGAGGAAAACATCGACCAAATCCCGATGCGCAAAAAGCCGATCGCGCCAAAAATCAAGCCCAGGGCGGCGCCCGCCGCATGATTCTCCACCCGTCGCGCAACGGAAATTCGCCCAGCGCCAGCGCGCGAATGACCAGCGTCGCCGCCTGCGAGCCCGCATTGCCGCCGGAGCTGATCTCCAGCGGAATAAAGAGCGAAAGCACGACGACCTTCTCCAACTCACCCTCGAAATAACCCATCGCCGTCGCGGTGAACATCTCGCCCAAAAACAGCACGACCAACCAACTCGCCCGTTTTTTCACCATCCGCGACAGCGCGAGGGTCGTGGAGGGTTCATCGAGAGCCTCGCTGCCGCCGAGCTTTTGGATGTCCGCGGTCGCCTCTTCATCCGCCACATCGAGCATGTCGTCGATCGTCAGAAGGCCGATGATCCTCCGATTTTCATCCGTGACCGGCAGCGCCACCCGGTCGAATTTCCGCAACAAGCCGGGCGCCTTCTCACGGTCGTCCAACGGCGAGAGCATCGTAAAATTGCCGGCGAGCAGCGCCGCCACTGTGGCGTCGGGCGCCGCAAGAAGGAATCGCCGCACCCGCACATCGTCGATCAGCTGCCCGTCGGCCTCGACCCCATCGACCAGGTTGAGCGTCTCGCGGTCGTAACCGTGCTCCCGGATAGAATCGAGCGCCTCGCGCACCCTCCACTCTGCGCGTACCCCAACAAAATCCAGCGTCATCATTCGGCCTACGCTGTGCTCGGGATACACGAGGAGCGCCGGCGCGACCTTTCGCTCGTCCGGGGGTCAGCCTCGCCCGCATCTGCATCGCCACGTCGAGCGCCAGTTCGTTGAGAAACGCCGTGCGCTCATCGGGCGGCAGGGCGTTCAGCAACCCCGCCGCCTGCGCCTGCGTGAGCATCTTCAGCAGCTTCTTCTGCGCCTTGAGCGGACCGCAGGTAAAGATCGTCGCCTCGAGTTCACGCGACCCCACGCGAAACAAAGCCGCCAACTCCTCCACCGACAGCTCGGCAATCAACGGCGCAAGATCAGCTGGCAACCACGGCTCCAGATATTTTTTAGGGCCCCGAGAGCCTTGCGGGCGAGGCGTGCCGTGATTTCGGCTTTGACGTTGGGCTGAGCGGACATGGCGCGCAGACCCGCCCACCGCCCCCAAATTTTAATCACCGCAAACCGACGTCGCCAAATTTTTCGGCCTTGGAGCTTTTCCTTCCTGCTGCCAGAACACCGGTCATGCGCCGCCCACTCTTCCCTCTGACCGCCGCCGCGCTCGCGCTCCTCGCTCTCGCCGCCTGCTCCCGCCCGGCCCCGGTCGGCTGGCAAGGTTATCTCGAAGGGGACTTCGTCTATGTCGCCTCCCCCCTCGCCGGCCGGCTCGAAACGCTCGCGGTCATCAAAGGTGCGCGGGTCGCCGTCGATGCCCCGCTCTTCACCTTGGAACGGGCCAATGAACTCGCCGCCCAACGCCAGGCCACCGACCAACTCCACGCGGCCCAAGCCCGCCTCGCCGATCTGAAAAAAGGTTCGCGCCCCAGTGAACTCGCCACCCTCGAAGCCCGCCTCGCCCAAGCACGCTCCAGTGCCGAGCTCTCAAAACTCGAACTCGCCCGCCAAGAAAATCTCTTCCAGACGAACGTCATTGCCGCCGCCGACATCGACCGCGCTCGCCTCACCCACGAGCGCAACACCCGCGCCATCGACGAACTCGCTGCGCAACTCACCACCGCCGGCCTCGGCGCGCGCAGCGATGCCCTCGCCGCCGCCGCCGCCGAGGTCAGCGCCGCCACCGCCGCCCAGGACCGCACCGACTGGAACGTCACCCAAAAATCCCAGTCCGCGCCCCGCGCCGCCCTCGTCTACGACACCCTCTACCGGGAGGGCGAATTCGTCGTCGCCGGTCTGCCCGTGGTCGCCCTGCTGCCACCGGAAAACATCAAGGTCCGTTTCTACGTCGCCGAGTCCGACTTCGCCGCACTGCAAGCCGGCGACACCGTGCGCATCGCAATCACCGGCCGCCCACCCCTCGCAGCGCGTATCAGCTACCTCTCGCCCAAGCCTGAATACACGCCACCGATTCTCTACAACCGTGAGAACCGCGCGAAACTCGTCTGGCTCGTCGAAGCCCTTTTCACCGACTCCGCCGCCGCCCGCGACCTCCACCCCGGCCAACCCGTCGACGTGCAAAAGTAGGGCCGAGGCTTTGACCCGCCCTCCGCGCCACCGCCACCGTCGCCCATGTCCGACCCGATCGCTCCCCTCTCTTCCCCCTCCGACTTCGCGATCGACGTCACCGGCGTCACCAAACGTTTCGGCGCCAAGACCGTCGTCAACGCGATCGATCTCCGCGTGCGCCGCGGCGAGATCTACGGTTTCCTCGGTCCCAACGGCAGCGGGAAAACCACGTTCATCCGCATGCTCTGCGGCCTGCTCACCCCCGACGCCGGCTCGGGCACGTGCCTCGGTTACGATGTCCGCAGCCAACAAGCCGACATCAAACGCCACGTCGGCTACATGACGCAAAAATTCAGTTACTACGAAGATCTGAGCATCCGCGAAAACCTCGATTTCATCGCCCGCCTCTACGACGTCCCCGACCGCCGCGCCGCCATCCAACAGAGTCTCGAACGCCTCGGCCTCACCAACCGCAGCCACCAACTCGCCGGCCAACTCTCCGGCGGTTGGAAACAGCGCCTCGCCCTCGCCGCCTGCCTGATCCATTCGCCGCAACTGCTCCTCCTCGACGAACCCACCGCCGGCGTCGACCCCAAGGCCCGCCGTGAATTTTGGGATGAGATTCACCGCCTCGCCGCCCAGGGCCTCACCGTGCTCATCACCACGCACTACATGGACGAAGCCGAGCGCTGCCACCGCCTCGCCTATCTCGCCTACGGCAAACTCCTCACCCACGGCACGCTCGCCGACGTGCTTGCGAGCGCCCGCCTCACGACCTGGACGGTCACCGGTCCCGGCCTCCTCGATCTCGCGCAAAAACTCCGCGGCCTTCCCGGCATCGAGCAAGTCGTCGCCTTCGGCACCACCCTCCACGTGAGCGGTCGTGACGCCACCGCGCTCGAAGCCTCGCTCAACTCCGTCCGCGATCCGCGCCACGAATGGAAAGAAATCCACGCCGGCCTCGAAGACGTGTTCATCAGTTTAATGGACGCCGCAAAGGACAATTTCGCATGAACCCCCTCCGAGGTAGCGCGAGGCTTCAGCCCGCGTCCGCGTTCGCCACCGCCCGCGCCCGCGCCGCCCGGGCCCGCGCCCACCACCCCGCGTCCGCCCGCGCCATCCGCCCACCACGCGGGCTGAAGCCTCGCGCTACCCCCAGCCACCCGTGAAACGTTTCACCCTCCATCGCCTCTGGGCCATCGTGCTCAAGGAGTTTATCCAGATGAAGCGCGACCGCGTGACCTTCGGCATGATGGTCGGCATCCCGCTGATGCAGCTCATGCTCTTCGGCTTCGCGATCAACTCCGACCCGAAGCACCTGCCGACCGCCATCCGCGCCGCCGACCAAGGGCCCTTTGCGCGCACCCTCGTCGCCGCGCTGCGCACCAGCGGTTATTTTACGCTCACCCACGAAGCCGCGACCGAAGCGGAAGCCCGCCGCCTCCTCCAACTCGGCGAAGTGCAGTTCGTGATCAACATCCCCGCAGATTTTTCCCGCCGTCTCCTCCGCGGCGAACGCCCCACTCTGCTCATCGAAGCCGACGCCACCGATCCTTCCGCGACCGGTCCCGCCCTCAACGCCGTGCGCGCCATCGCCGACCATGTGCTCGACCGCGACCTCACCGGCCCGCTCGCCCGCCTGCGCGCGAAATCAGGCCCGATCGATCTCCAGCTCCACGCCCACTACAACCCCGAGAACATCACCCAATACAACGTCGTGCCCGGCCTCATGGGCGTCGTGCTCACGATGACGATGGTGATCATCACCGCCCTCGCCATCACCCGCGAACGCGAACGTGGCACGATGGAAAATCTCCTCTCCACCCCGGTGCGACCCTTCGAGGTCATGCTGGGGAAAATTCTCCCCTACATCGTGGTCGGCTACATTCAGGTGACCCTCATTTTGGTCGCATCCCACTTCGTGTTTCACGTGCCGATGATCGGCAGTCTGCTGCTGCTCTACGCGGTGTCGTTCCTCTTCATCGCCGCCAATCTCGCGATGGGTATCACATTTTCCACGCTCGCGAAAAACCAACTGCAAGCGGTGCAGATGGCGTTCTTCTTTTTCCTGCCATCGATCTTGCTCTCGGGTTTTATGTTTCCCTTTCGCGGCATGCCCGAGTGGGCGCAATGGGTCGGCTCCATTCTCCCCAACACCCACTACCTCCGCATCGTGCGCGGTATTTTATTAAAAGGAAACGGCCTCGCCGAAATCACCCCGCACCTCTGGCCGCTCCTCGCGTTCCTCGTCGTCGCGATGGCCCTCGGCGTAAAACGCTACCGGCAGACGCTGGATTGATTCTACAGCGCGCTTGACCCCTGTGCGGTGAGTAATACCGCTCTTACCCGCCATGCAGACCCTCTCCGTTAGTAAACTCACGAGCAAAAGCCAGGCGACCATCCCCGGGCGTGTGCGTGAGAAACTGCGGCTCAAACCGGGCGACTCCGTCGCGTTTAAGTTCCGCGACGGCCACATCTTCCTCCAGAAAGCCCGGCCCGCCGACCACGTGTTCGCCAAAGCCGTGGTCGAAACGCTGAGCGACGAGTGGCATTCGGCCAACGACGAGCGCGCCTACCGTGACCTTTAAGGCCTTCGAGGTCGTCGTCGTCCCATTTCCCTTCACGGACAGCGCGGCGACCAAGCGGCGGCCCGCGCTCGTGCTCTCCGCGCAGGGCTTCAACGACCGCGCCGCGCACCTCGTGCTGGCGATGATCACGAGCCACGAAAACCGCGGCTGGCCGCTCGACGTGACACTGCTCGACCTCAAGGCGGCCGGGCTGAGTCACCCTTCGGTGGTGCGGATGAAGATCTTCACGCTCGACGAGCGCTTTGTGCTGCGAAAGGCAGGTGCGCTGGCCGCTCCTGACCGCGCAGCCGTCCGCCGCACGCTCGCGATGCTGCTGCCAGCAGATTGAAGTGCCAAGGGCATGCCAGCCCGGGTTGCTCCGCGCGCCAATGGGGCAGTCTCGGATTGCCGGCGGGCCGCCGTTCCGACGAAACGGCGTTTGTCACCCTTCAACCTGCGGATGCGCCGCTTGAGCGGAGCTCAGCCCTTGCCGCTCACCAACGCCTTCGCCACCGGTCCTTCGAGGTGCATCACCGAAGTAGGGAACGCAAACGAGAGCCTCCGCGCCGCCACCGCGCGCATGATCGCGAGGTTCACGCGCTGCCTCAGCGCCAAGCCTTTTTGAAAATCGGCCTCGCGGCTCGCATAAACCACCCAGACATCGAGCGACGACGCGCTTAGATCGCGGAAAAAAACCATGACCGAAGTCGGATCGATCTCCAACTCCGCCGACAGGATTCCACGGAAGTCTTCGACGATGGCCGCGAGCTGGTCCGGCGTGGTGTCGTAAGTCAGGCCGATCACCTGCTCGACGCGCCGCTGCGTAAAACGCGAGAGATTCACAATCGCCTCGGACGACACCATCTTGTTGGGCATGACCACGAGCGATTTGTCCACGAGCCGGATCTTCGTCGAACGCAGCCCGATATCCTCGACCGTACCGGTGTGCGCACCGATCTTCACCGTCTCGCCGATCTTAAACGGCTGGTCGATGGCGACGACGATGGAGCCGAAGAGATTCGCGATGGTGTCCTGCGCCGCGAGCGCGAAGGCCAGGCCGCCGATGCCGAGACCCTGCAAAATCGTCGAGACGTTATAGCCGAGGCTCTGGACCGTCATCAACGTGCCGACGACCACGAATACCGCGATGAGCGATTTTTTGATCCACGGCATAAAGGCCGCGATGCCCATCTGCTTCTCCTTCGCGAGCTCGGCCGCATGATCGATGATCGCATCGAAGGCCCGCAGCAGGCCCCAGAACATCACCAGAGAAAACGCCACCGTCGAGCCGGCCGCGATGCTATGGTCCGCGGTCGCGGAGAGCTTCAGCACCTTCAACGCCGCAAAGATACCCGTCACCATCACGAACGTCGCGACGGGTGATTCCATCGCCGGGAAGAGCTTGTCGTCGAGCGTCGTCGCCGTCTTCGCCGCGAGCTTCTTGAGTTGGTTGAAGAAAATCGTCGTCAGGAACCGCCGCAGCAAAATCGCACACACGAGAAAGACCGCGCTGATCACATAGTGGGTCGCCGTATTGCCGCTGCTCGTGACATTGAAGAGTCGCAAGATGACATCGACGATGTGCTCCAGCAGATCCGGCGTCCGCACGTCGGCGCGGCCGGTCGCCACCGCGGCGGCGGCCGCGGTGCGGGTCGCCTCTGCCACGTCGGCCGCCGTCGTCGCGGCCGGTTGGGCCACCGCGCCAAGCGTGGAAATCAGCAGTGCCAGCGTGGTGAACCAGAGTCTGAAAAAATGTTTCATCGATGGCCTGCGACTCAACGGCCCGCTCCCGGTGTGTCAAAGCGGTTTGGCAGCGGCGACGGGTCGATGTCGCTTTCGCTCCCAGCAATCGTGCTCTCTCCTCGTTCTCTTTCTCTCCCGTCGGAAAACCCTGACTAAAGAGAAAGAGAGCGAGAAAAGAGAAAGATCGGAAAAACGATTTTCACACCGTCCTGGGTTGGCCGGCCCCCTCCGCACTCCCCGCTTGCCCGCCGCGCCCTGAGCCGACCAAGCTCCGCGCCCATGTTTCCGTTCCTCGCCGCCATCGACGCCATGCCCCTCTGGGCGTGGGGTGCATTCTTCCTCTTCATCACCGCCATGCTCGCGCTCGACCTCGGCGTGTTCCAGCGCGACTCCCACGTCGTCTCCATGAAAGAGGCGCTCGGCTGGTGCGCAGTCTGGGGCACCCTCGCCCTCGCATTCGGCGGCGGCGTCTGGCACTTCCGCGGACCCGAACTCGGCCAGCAATTTCTCGCCAGTTACATCATCGAGCTCTGCCTCAGCGTCGACAACGTCTTCGTCTTTATCCTTGTCTTCGCCTACTTCAAAGTCGCACCACGCTACCAACACCGCGTGCTCTTCTGGGGCATCATCGGCGCAGTCGTCATGCGCGCGGTCTTTATTTTAGTCGGGGTCAGCGTCATCGCGCGCTTTCACTGGGTGCTCTACATCTTCGGCGCCTTTCTCGTCTACACTGGCGTGAAGATGGCCCTCCCCAGCAAAGACGCCGAAGTCGATCCCGAGCACAACGCCGCCGTCCGCCTCTTTCGCCGCTTCTTCCCAGTCGCCCCGCACAACGAACACGGCCACTTCTTCACGGTCCACCAAGGCCGCCGGATGGCCACGCCGATGTTCATCGTGCTGATCGTGATCGAGACCACCGATGTCGTCTTCGCCCTCGATTCCCTGCCCGCCGTGCTGGCGATCACGAAGGACAGCTTCGTCGCGCTCACCTCGAACATCTTCGCGATCCTCGGCCTGCGCTCGCTCTATTTTGCGCTCAACGGCATTATGGGACTCTTCCGCTACCTCAAGGTCGGCCTCGCCGTGATCCTCGTTTTCATCGGGCTGAAGATGCTGGTCGAACACTGGGTCAAGATCACCACCGGCACCTCCCTGCTGGTGATCGGTGCCGTGCTCACCACCTCGGTGCTCATGTCGTGGTTGATCAAACCGGAGCTGAAAAAACGCTAACCACAGATTTCACCGCTGGACCCGGATGCAGAAAATTTCGTTTCCGCGCGAATCCGTGAAATCCGTGGATCAAAAACCCGGGTTCGCTTCACTCCATAAACCGCGCCGCCCATTCCGCCCGCGCTAGCGGCCGCGCCCGCCACTCGCCAAAAATCCGGTAGCGCCACCGCGCGACCAGTCGATAACCCGCGTCGCGCCATTTCGAAGGGAACACGGCGAGCAAGCCCGCGCAGACCCGCGCGACGCCGGCCACCGTGCGCAGCGCCGCGATCACGCCGTCGGTCCGGAGCAGATAAACATTTCCCTCCCGCCCATGCCAGTCCGGCACGAACACCAGCGAATCAAAATCCTCCGTCGGCAATCCGGTCGCCCGCAAAAAACCCTGCGCCGCCGGACCCTGCAACGGCGCATATCGTAGCCGCCCACCCCTGTCGATCCGCAGCAAGATCCGCACGATGCGCTGGCACAGCCCGCACCCGCCGTCGAACAGCAGCACAGGGCCGGAGGCGGAGGATTGCGGTGACAACGACATTGTAGACGGACTCCACCCTGCGCCAATCGCCCTGGAAATGAAAGCCCGGCCACGTTTTCTTCCCCAGCTCGGGCCGCCCACCAAAATCGGACGCATCTGCCGGGTGGCGGTCGCCGCAGTGGCCACACGGCCGACGGACCGGCGACACTCTTGTCGCCATCCTTGGGCGGCTGGCGAGCCGCCCCTCCGCGCGAAGTGCCCACCGCGCGCGTTCACCACAAATCGCCCTCGACGCCTGCCGCTACGCACCACACTGTTACCTCGGCCCACTCCGCGCGGCACGGAAACTGCGCTCCAGCGTTGGAGACGCTCTTCCGCTCCCACCATCCTACGCTTGTTCGCCATGACCATGACTACCCGATCCCACTCCGCGCACCGCCTCACGCTCGCCCTGTGCACCCTCCTCACCAGCACGCTGCTCCCGGCGCTCGCCCTCGCGCAGACCGCCCCGGCCGCGTCGTCAACGATCCCGGCCGCTGCGACCTCAAAAACCACCGCCGAAAGCGAAGCCGTCAAACTCTCCGTCTTCACGGTCTCCGAGGACAAAGACCTCGGCTACGAGTCGATGCAAACCACCTCCGGTATGCGCACCGCGCAGGAGCTGAGGAACGTCGCCAACTCCATCTCGATCATGAACTCCCAGTTCATCGAGGACCTCGGTCTCACCACGATGGAAGAGATGTCCACCTGGATGGTTTCCGGCGAATCCAACCCCGACCCCAACGCCCTCGTGCAGAGCCGCGTCATCCTCCGCGGCGTCCCCAACGCCTACGCCCTCCGCAACGGCTGGATCTGGTATTCCCCGATGGACGCGTTCTCCACTGAGAAAGTCGAAGAGCTGCGCGGTCCGAACGCCTTCCTCTACGGCGAAGCCGACGTCGGCGGCGCCAACAACCAGATCACCAAACGCGGCCTCCTCAGCCGCGATCTCACCCGCGCCAAAATCATGACCGGCAGCAACAACCTCCTCCGCGGCGAACTCGATTTCAACCGTCGCCTGATCAACAACAAACTCGCCGTCCGCCTTGCCCTGGTAAACAGCCACAACGACTCCTGGCTCAACAACGTCCGCCGCGATTTCAGCGGCATCTACAGCGCGATCACCTACCGCCCGGCCCGGCAAACGATGATCACCGTGATGGCCGAACACGACCGCACCGCCGCCGTGCTCTCGCAAGGCATGATGATCGATGCCTTCTCCCGCCCCAACACCGCCACCCTCGGTGCCGTCGGCTACGTCTACAACACCGCACTCGGCACCGGCTACCGCGCCCAAGGCCGCGTGATCAGCACCGGCGCGGGTATCGCGGTCGCAGATCCCGACCTCATTCCCAAACGCACTCAGACCAACGGCCCCAACGCCACCTACAACAACGCGACCACATCCGTCACCCTCGAGGTCAACCAAGACATCGGCAAGAATCTCCACCTCCAGCTCAGCGGAAACTTCTATCAGCAAAACCTCGAGAGTTGGGGAGCCACTGCCCGCAACATCACGCGCGACCGCAGCCCACTCCTCGCCAACGGCCAGGCCAACCCGTATTTTAATGAGCTCTACACCGAGTATTTCCGCACCCATGCCTACAACGGCAACACCGTGCGCGATATCCGCTTCTCCGCCGTCTACGACCTGAATTTCAAGTGGATGAAGCAACAGTTCATCGCGAATGTGCAGCAACACCAGGACACCCCGGGGCAGAAAAAAGCGAAATTCGCCGAGTATCTCGATCCCACGAATCCCAACTGGGTCGGCACCCTCAATCCCGCGATCACGCAGGCCGCCTTCGTCGCCAACCGCACCGCCTTCACGAACAATCGCTTCACCCGCCGCTATTATTTACGCGACGGCCTCGATTCTTCCCGCACCGCCGATCTCGGACCCGTCTCCGGCGTCTCCGCCTACTATCCCGATTTGTCCAACGCCGTCGCCGCCACCGGCCAATTCATCGACCGCCGTTTCTACACGCCGTCGTGGGGCGTCGGCGCTTCCGGCTCCTATTTCAAAGACCACCTCTTCACGATGATTGGCTACCGTCAGGACAAATTTAACATGAAGACCACGCGCGGCATGGTGCGCGCCCAAAAGGAGTGGGAGGTCGACTACCTCGACGCGTTCAACACCCCCGCCCAGCAATTCGTCCGCTACAAAGTCGACGGCGCGAACTACGGCGGCGTGCTCCGCTTCAACGACATGTTCGCCATCGGCTACAACTACGCCCAGTCCTTCCGCATCTCCGTCGGCCAAGGCAATGCGACCTTCAACGCCGGCGAACTGTCGAGTATCCCGGTCGGCGAGGGCCGCGATATCTCCGCCCGCTTCACGCTGCTCCAAGGCAAACTCGAGCTGAACTACGTCAATTATAACAACTTCACGCCCAATGCCCGCTTTGCCGTGCCCGGCGTGACCGCGGCGTTTCGCGACGAGATGGCCACTAACTTCGGCAGCGGGTTCGACGTCACCGCCACCGGCGACTACCAGACCACGCGCACCAAGGGCAACGAAGTCGCGGCCATCGCCAACCTCACCCGCAACTGGCGCCTGAGCGCTTCTTATTCGGACAACGACGTCGCCAACGTCGACCGCGTGCCGATCCTCAAAGAGTTTCAGGCCGAAGGCAAAGCCCTCAACAAGCCGACGCCCCTCCTCAACGATCTCATCTCCACCGTGCCCGAAGGCGTGCCCAACGGCGGCTTCACCAAGGCCCGCGGAAACCTCGTGAGTCGCTATGCCTTCTCCCAAGGCACCCTGAAGGGCTTCGCGATTGGTGGCGGTGCCAACTGGCGCCTGCGTACCTACCGCGGCGCGGTCAATCTCACCGGCGCCGCAGGCGCGGTTTCGACCAATCTCTATTCACCGGCCTACACGCTCTACAATACATTCTTCAGCTACAACCGGAAGGTCCTCAACCGTAACACGACCTTCCAGCTCAACGTCGATAATCTCTTCGACCAAGACTACTACCGCTCCGCCGCCATCGGCTCCGCCTCGTGGGGCGATCCGCGCTCCTACCGCCTGACGGTCTCGACCGATCTCTGATGTCGCCCAAAAAAACGCCGGGGCCGCGAACGCGGCACCCGGCGGTGCGACGACGGCATCCTCCGTCGGTAGGAGCCCGCTTGCGGGCGATTCGATAAGTTAGCTCACCGCGATCTTGCGCGGCTTCGCGGCCTCGTGTTTCGGCAACGTCACGCGGAGCACGCCATCGCGTAGCGCCGCCACGATCTTGTCGGCATCGATGGCATTGTCGTGCGTGAGCACGAGTTCGTAGGCTGCGTCCGCGCTCTCGCGATACACCGCCGTCCAAGCCTCGGGACGCTGCCATGCGCGGCGTCCCACGACCCGGACTTGGTTTTCATCGGCGGTGATTTCAAGACCGTCCCTGGTCACACCGGGCAGGAAGACGGTGACCGCATACACGTCGGCCGCCTCCTTGATTTCATAGGTTGGTTTCACGGTCGTGCCGAGTTCAGCGGCCGGAGGACAAGCGCACGACTCGGTCTGGCGCGCGAATGATGGAATGAGATTTTGAATCAGTGACATAGTCGTAAGAATTGAGGGTGATTGGTTGAGTGGGGAACGGGTGAGAACGCGTCGCGGCTCACTGCACCGCGACGGTGATTTTCTTCGGCGCGGCCACCTCGCGTTTTGGCAACGTGACTGTGAGGACGCCGTTTTCGTAGACCGCCGCGATCTTGTCGGTCTGCACTTCGTCGTTGAGACGCAGCGAACGATTGAACGCGAAGGACTGCTCGGCCTGGCCCTCCGCAGCCGGCGTCTTGCGCGTCGCCCCAATGGAGAGGAAGCCGTCGACGACTTCGACGCTGATATCGTCGCGGCTCACTCCGGGGAGTTCCACGCGGACGTAGGTGTTGGCCTTGTCCTCGTAGAGATCGACGGGCACGCGCGCCGTAGACGCGGCGGCCCCGGCAAGTTCACCGAGCGAAGCGGTAAACAAGCGGTCGATCTCGGTCTCAAGACCGGACCACGGCGACGATGCAAAGCGGCCCGAAAAAGGAGTCAGGCTGCGAGAGGATGGAGAGGAATAACGAACGAGTCTCATGGTGATGGTCTCCGTTGGGAGGTGATTTTCTGGTTGGATGATTGCACTCACTTACGAGCACCTGCCTGTGCATACGCGGTGCCGTCCGTGGGCTTCAGGCCAAGTCCCGCACCCATCGGCACTTGGTCGCTCCGCACCCAACTGCGCTGGGAAATTTCGTCGCTCCCTGTGCCGTCTCACTTGGGAATTTTCGTCGCGACTCCGCTGCGGTCGTGGTGTCTTCTCCGGTTTTTCGCATGACCTTCGACTTCGATACCGCCATCCCACGCGCCCAGACCGACTCCCAGAAATGGCAGAAATACGCCGGCCGCGATATTCTGCCCATGTGGGTCGCCGACATGGATTTTAAGTGCGCCCCCGCCATCCTCGCCGCCCTGCACGAGCGCGTGGACCACGGCCTCTTCGGCTACTCCCGCCCCGTCAAGTCCACCGTCGACTCCGTCGTGGCCGCCCTGGAGCGCAACTACGGCTGGAAAATTGACGCCTCCTGGATCGTCTGGCTCCCCGGTCTCGTCGTCGGCCTTAACGTCACCGCCCAAGCCTTCGCCGCGCCCGGCGACGAAGTCCTCACGCTCTCTCCGGTATATCCGCCGTTCATGTCCGCGCCGAAAAATTCCGCGCGCGCCTCCGTGAATGTTCCCTTCGAGCTCTCCCCCGGGAGCGCGAGCGGCCCGCCCGCCTCGGGTGCCTGGACGATCAACTGGGACGCCCTCGAGCGCGCCGTCACCCCGCGCACGAAACTTTTTTATCTCTGCAATCCCCACAACCCCCTCGCCCGCGTCTGGCGTCGCGAGGAACTCGTGCGCCTCGCCGATTTCTGCGTGCGCCACGGCCTCGTGCTCTGTTCCGACGAGATTCACTGCGACCTCATTCTTGATCCTGCGCTACGCCACATTCCCACCGCGCTCCTCTCGCCCGAAATCGCCGCGCGCACGATCACGCTCATGGCGCCGAGTAAGACCTACAACGTCCCCGGCCTCGGCACCTCGTTCGCCATCATCTCGGACCCCGCGCTGCGCACCCGCTTCGTCCGCGCCACCGCCGGCATCGTCGCCGAAGTGAACAACCTCGGCTACGTCGCCTGTGAAGCCGCCTACCGCGACTGCGAGCCTTGGCGCCAAGCCCTCCTCACCTACCTCCGCGGCAACCGCGACCTCCTCCTCGCGACCGTCGCCCGCGACCTCCCCGGTATCGTCATCGAGGCCCCGATCGAAGCCACTTACCTCGCATGGCTAAACATCTCCGCCCTTGGTCTCGCGGACCCCATCGCCCATTTTGAGGAACACGGCGTCGGCCTGAGCGAGTGCGCGTATTTCGGCGCCGCGCGCGGCACCTACGTCCGCCTCAACCTTGGCTGCACGCGCGCCACGCTCATCGAAGCGTTGCGCCGCATGAAGCTCGCCCTCGCCACCCGCTGAACGCCGGCGTGTCATTGCGAGGAGCGCAGCGACGCGGCAATCCATCACTCCTTTCCCAGCGCGCCAGCGCTCCGCCACTCCTCGCTCCGCGCCCCGTTCCGCTTCCTCCCGTGCAACACCTCCCTCGCCTTCTATTCTTTACCGCGACCTTCACCGCGCTCGCTCTCGCCGCGGGGCAATACAGCTCTTTGCCCGCACGGGTCGCCACCCACTTTGGCTCCGACGGACAGCCCAACGGCTGGCTCTCCCGCGACGCCCACACGCTCGGCCAGCTCGGTATCTCGCTCTTTGTCGGCGGCCTGTTTTTCGCGCTCACCCGTTATCTGCCCCGCGTGCCCGAACGCTTCGTCAACCTGCCCCACCGCGACTACTGGCTCGCGGCGAAACGCCGCGCCGAAACTTTTGCGTGGCTCGGCGCGATGCTCTTCTGGCTCGGCACTCTGCTGCAGAGTTTCCTCGCCTACGTTTTCCATGAAGTCTGGCGCGCCAACCTGATCACACCGCCCGCACTCCGCCTCAACTCGCTCTGGCTCCAGCTGAGTCTCTTCATCGTCACCGTCGGCCTCGTCATCACGCTCCTCTTCCGTTTTCGCCGACCGGAGGGCGGCCGGTGAGGCCGTTGACACTCCGACCTGTTTCTCCACGTTGCCGGCATGACGCTCACCCTCCAACAATTCCGCCGCAGCTTCGGAAAAGCCCGTCGGGCCGCCGCCGCCGGCGACGAGGTTATTGTTACCGGCAGCGCAGGGGCCTCCTACGTATTCAAAGCCACCTCGGCGCCCAGGCTACCAGCAAAAGCCAAGACGTTTGGGGAGATGGCGGGGCATCACTTCGGCTGCATTGACAGCGGATTGGGCGACCTCTCGACCAACAAAAAATACCTCGCGGACTTCGGGAAGAAGAGCATGGGCCGGAGATGATCACGCTGCTGGACACCGGCCCACTGGTCGCGTTACTCGACGTCCGGGATCAACATCACGACTGGGCCACGACGGAACTTGGCTGCCTCCCTGGCCCATTCGTCACGCGCGAAGCCGTCATCGCGGAAACAAGTCAGCTGTTGATCGCCCATAGCACCGCTTTTTGGCGGGTGCTCGCGATGATGCGCGATGGATCGCTCGAGGTGGCTCAACACTTGCCGAAGGAAAGTCTCCCTTTGGAAAACCTGCTCCGTCGCTACGCCCCCCGGATGGATTTCGCCGACGCCTGCATGGTGCGTTTGTCCGAACTGCATCCGCAGGCCCGACTCGCGACGCTCGACTCCGACTTTTCCTTCTACCGGCGCCACGGTCGCGAGCGCATTCCGCTCCTCGCCCCGTTTGCCAAATAGCCGCCCCATGCGCCTCGGGCCCTACGAACTTTCGTCGAACCTCTTTCTCTCGCCGCTCGCGAGCTACACCAATTTGCCCATGCGCGTGACCGTGCGCGAACTCGGCGGTCTCGGTTGGGCCACCACAGATCTCGTCAACGCCCGCTCCCTCCTCGAGCGCAATCCCACCGCGCTCAAGCTCGTCGCGTCGTCACTGGAGGATCGCCCGATGGCCATCCAACTCTTCGGCAGCGTGCCCGAGGAAATGCGCGACGCCGCCATGATGTGCCAGGAACTCGGCGCCCAGTCCGTCGACATCAACATGGGTTGCCCCGTGAAAAAAGTGACGAAGATCGGCGGCGGCTCCGCCATGATGACCGAGCTCGACAAGACCGCCGCCCTCGTGCGCGGCATGATCGACGCCGTGAAAATCCCCGTCACTGCCAAGATGCGCCTCGGCTGGGACGAAGAGAATCTCACCGCGCCCGATCTCGCGCGCGTGCTTGAAGGCGTCGGCGTCGCCGCAATTTTTGTCCATGGTCGCACCCGCGCGCAGGGTTTCGCCGGTCGCGTCAATCTCGCCGGCATTCGCGCGGTCGTGGAGGCGGTGAAAACCATCCCGGTCATTGGTAATGGCGACGTCACGACGCCGATCGCCGCCAAACACATGCTCGACGAAACGGGTTGCGCCGGCGTGAGCATCGGCCGCGGTGCCTTCTACGATCCGTGGATTTTTCGCCGCACCGAGCATCTGCTCCGCACGGGCGAACTCCTGCCCGAACCCGATTTCACCGAGCGCCTCCGCGTGCTCCGCCGACACTTCGAGCGCTACTGCGAATTCTTCGGCGAGGAGTACGGCTGCCGTCTTTTCCGCAAAGTTGCGCCGTGGTATGCCAAACGTTTCGGACCCTCGAAGCCCTTCAAACGAAGCATTCTCGCCCTCTGCACCCGCGCCGATTTCGAGACGGCGATCGCCGAGTATTTGGCGTGGCGCGCGCAGTTCTGCGATGAGCACGGCGCGCTGAAGGACAAATTTCAACCCGAGCCCATGGTCGCGTCGTTCATGCGCGATCCCAACGCCGCCGACATTTTTGACCGCGACGCCATCCCTGTGCCCAAGGGCGCGATCGACACGTGGTGAGCCATCACCTTTCGCGTTCCCTCCGCCCAAGCTGGCGCGTGGCGGCGACCACGCGCGTGGCTGGCTACGGCTTTTGCGCCGGCCAACGCGGGGTGTATTTTGGATACGGCGGAATCGGATAATCCTTCGGCGGATTTTTCTTCAGCTCCGCCAGCACGATTTCGACGCCTTTTTCGAGCTGCGGATCGCGACCTTGGCGGACGAGTTTCGGGTCGTGGGCCACCTCGACGTCCGGGGCGATACCGACGTTTTCGACCGCCCACTTGCCGTTGAGATCGTAGAGAGCCATGTGCGGCGCGGTCACGGTGCCACCGTCGATGAGCACCGGGTAGCCGCCAATACCCACGAGGCCGCCCCACGTGCGTGTGCCGACGAGCGGGCCGGTGCCGGCCTTGCGAAAATACCAGGGCAACGCGTCGCCACCGGAGCCCGCAAATTCATTTATGAGCATCACCTTCGGCCCGAAGATCGCCGCGCCCGGTGAGTCGTTCACGGCGCCTTCGCGCGTGACGATGCGGGTGCGCAGCGGGCGGTTCAGGTAGTCGACGATATAGTCGGCGAGCTGGCCGCCACCATTGAAGCGCTCATCGATCACCGCACCTTGCCGACCGACCTGCGCGAAAAAGTAGCGGTTGAAGCTGGTGTAGCCAGGCATCGCGGTGTCCGGCACGTAGACGTAGGCGATCTTGCCGCCACTGAGTTCGTCGACCTTGCGGCGGTTGCCTTCGATCCACGCGAGGTTGCGCAATGCAGACTCGCTCGCGACCGGCACAACCGTGACGTCGCGCGCTCCCGCGCCAGCGGCGTTCGGGCCGACGCGCAACACCGTCTGCTTCGACACGGTGCCGGCAAAGAGACTGAAAACCTCTTCGTTCGCCCGCAGTTCGCGGCCGTTGACGGCGAGGAGAAACTCGCCGGGCTGCACATTGACGCCTGGCTGCGTGAGCGGGGCCTTGGCGGACGGGTTCCAGTTCTCGCCATCAAACACGCGGGCAAACTGGTAGCGGTCGCCAACGATTGTGTAGTCGGCACCGAGGAGGCCGACCTTGATTTCCTTCATCTCGGGTCGCGCGCCCCCCGCGACATACATGTGCTGGATGCTGAGCTGGCCGAGCATTTCGGCGAAGAGGTAGTTGAGATCGGCGCGGCTCGCGATGCCGTCGAGGAACGGCGCGTAGATGCGCTCCGCCTGTGCGAGATCGATGCCGTGGTAGCCGGCGTCGTAGAAAAAATCGCGCTCGATGCGCCAGACTTCCTTGAACATCTGGCGCCACTCGGCGCGCGGCTCGACCCAGACTTCAAACGCCTCGAGCTTGAGGGCGCCCTCGCCGGCTTTCGGCGCCTTGTCGGCCCCCCCGATGAACCATTTCGCATCGGCTTTCCAAAGCATCTTCTCGCCCTTGGCCGCGAGATGAAACTCCTCGACGCCATCGAGAATCTTTTCCGTCTTGCGCGTCTTGAGATCGAAGCGTTGCAACGCGGACTTCGCGCCGCCCTCGCCGCGACCATCGGCAATCTGCGGGCCTTCGAGCACGTAGACGATGCCTTCCTTGCCGGCCGTGAGCGGGCCGTAATTTTTTTCCGGCAACGGCAGCGTGATGATGCGCTGGCTGAGACCTTCGAAATCAATGACGACCTTGCCGGGCTTCTGGTCTTTTTCCTTCGCCGTATCGGTGGCGGGCTGCGGGTCCGCTTTCGCGACAGCGTCAGCGGCGGGTTTGTCGGTATCGGCGGGCTTGTTGGCCTCCGCGATCTTCGGATCGGGGTCAGCCTTCTTCCCGGTTTCCTTTTCCTTGGCGTCGTCTTTCTCTTCGTCGCTCTCCGGGGCGAGCGGCGAGGGAAGATTTTTCGCGAGCACGGCGAGGTAGACGGCGCGCGTCACCGGATGCGCGTTCGAACTCATGTTGAAACCCACGGAGCTCAGGCCGAGGTCGGTGCTGGCGGTGAAATAGAGGTATTTGCCGCTCTTGTCCCAGCTGGGTGAGCGGGCGTCGCTCATGCCATCGGTGAACTGCGTGACCTTCGCTGCCTCGAGCGAATACACAAAAATGGCGCGGTGGTTGTTCGGCAGCTGCTTGGGGTAGGCGAGCCATTTGCTGTCGGGCGACCAGGCGATGGTGATGCCGCGACTGCGCACGTCCGCGTCGAACTTTACCGGCTGGCCAACGGCGAGATCGAGGAGCCAGAAACTGCCGCGTTTGTCGCTGTAGGCGATCTGCTGGCTGTCGGGCGACCAACAGAGGTTGTAGAAAAACGTGGGCGCGGGCCCGAGATCGATTTTCCGCACAACGCCGAGACCCGTCTGGTCGCGGAGGTGCAGCGCGTATTCACCCGACGCGTCGGAGAAATACGCGAGCGTCCTGCCATCCGGTGACCAGGCCGGATCGCGATCGGCGATGGCGGGGGTGCGGGTCAGGTTGCGCATATCGCCCTTTTCGGCGGGCACGGTGACGATCTCGCCGTGCGTCTCGAAAACCGCGCGCGCGCCCGTCGGTGAAACGGCGGCGTGCGACAATTGCCGGGCAACAATTTTTTCAAAATGCGGGCGCGTCTGCGGCAGATCAGCGGAGAGGCGCACCGGCACGGTGCGTTCGCGGCCACTCGCGAAATCAAACACATGCAGCGAGCCGAACTGCTCGTAGACAATGGCGCCGGGGCCGGCGGAGGCTGATTTCAGATCGAAGCCTTCGTTTTTCAAGAGCGAGGTCACGGCGCGGCTCTTCACGTCGTAACTGAAAAGCGTCGTGGCACCGGCCCGATCGGAGAGGAAATAGACTTTGTCGCCGACCCACAGCGGGTTGAAGTCGTTCGAGTTTTCGCGGGGGATGGGCGTGATCGCCGAGTCGGCGAGCGAGGCGATCCAAATGGGAGAGGTCTTGCCGCCACGATAATTCTTGATGGCGATATGGGCATCGCCCGCGCCGCCGCGGCGGTTCCACGTGGGCACGTAGGCCAGCTGCGCAGCGTCGGCCGAAAAGGATCCCTGTACACCCATCGGGAGGGGCACTTCCGTCGGGAACCCACCGTCGATCGAAACGGTGAAGAGTTTTTCAAAGCGCGAGTAAGCTTCGCGCGAGGAACGGAAGAGGAGGCGCTTACCGTCGGGCGTCCAGGCGAGCGCGACGTCGGTGCCCGGGTGCATGGTCAGTCGGCGCGGTTCGCCGCCGGCAGCCGGGACCACGTAAACGTCCTCATTGGTGTCAAAATTTCCGGTGAACGCCACCTGTGTGCCGTCAGGGGAAAACAACGGGTTGCTCGCCGGGCCGGGATCGCCGACGACGAGCCGGCGGGCCTCACCACCTTCACGGGCCACGATCCACAGACTCCCGCCATAGGCGAACGCGATCTGGGTCTTGCTCAGCGTGGGCGACTGCAACAGCAGTGGCACCGGGGGCTGGGCCAAGAGGGTGCTCGCACCGACAGATGCGACGAGGAAGAGCAGCGCTAGTTTTTTCATGAAAAGGGGAGCCGGGGAGCAGACGCCCATCCCACGGGAGCCAGGCGGGGGAGGTGCCGGGGAGCGAAGCACACGCCCTCGCGATGGAAACACCAAAAGCGCCCGCCTTGCACTGGCGGCCCTCGCCGGCGAACTTCCCCGCATGTCCAACGTCTCTCACTTCTGGGAGCTCATCCTCGGCACGGTCATCGCGCTGTTGCCGCTCATCAATCCCCTCGCCACGGCGCCGACGTTTCTCGCCATCACTGAGGGCGACACGCGCGAGCGGCGGCTCCAACAGCTGCGCATGGCGTGTGTTTACATGGTCGTCATCCTCGTGAGCTTTCTCGTGGGCGGACGGTTGATCATGGGATTTTTCGGCATCTCGATCCCCGGCCTGCGCATCGCCGGCGGCATGCTCGTGGCCGGGATCGGTTCCGCCATGCTCATGGCTCCGCCGCGCGATCCGGAAAAAGAGGACGCCGTCAACGCCGCCGCCCGCGCGAAACGCGACGTCGCTTTCTCGCCGCTCGCGATGCCGATGATGAGCGGTCCCGGCTCCATCGCCGTCACGATCGGTTTTACTTCTCTCTCCACCGGTTGGCTCGACTACGTGGCGATTATCCTCGGGATCTTGATCGTCGCGCTTATCACCTACGGCACGCTGCGCCTCTCGGAGCGCGTCGTCGGTGTGATCGGTCTCAACGGCATGAACGCGCTCTCGAAAGTCATGGGGTTTCTCATCCTCTGTATCGGTATCCAGTTTGTCGTGAACGGCGTGCTCGGCATCGCGACTGATCCCGCGGTGATCAAGCTCATCCGCGACGCCGCCCTCGCGAAGTAGCTCCTCACATGAAGTTCGCACCGCCGCGCACCGCGCGGATCGCACGCGGCGCGTTTGGCCTAATATTTTCTGGTCACAACCGCGCCTGACTTGTCCTTGAAGACCAGTTGCTTCTTCTCGGAGTCAATGCTCGCGAACACGACTCCGAGCGCGGAATCCACCACATCGCCCGCGCGGGCGAGACGGCTGTTCAAGATGATCTTCGCCGGTGTGCCTTGGATGACACCCGTGATTTTTACGTTGGCCACGAAGGTGCGGAAAGCGGGACTCGCCTCCGCCACCGCGGCGACCTCCGAACTCGTCGCCGAGACCCCGGGCGCGAGCGTGGCCGACGCGGTGGCCGCCGGCTTGTTCGCCATGACGGCACCTTTCGCGTTGCTAACTGCACCCGCATTTCCCGCCGTCGACCTGTCCACTGCCGGCCTCTCCGGCACCTCCTGACCCGCGAGGGCGTCGACGCGCGACTGTCCGCTGGCGGCACGCACCGCGACCGCGTCCTGCGCTTTGTTGATCGCATTCACCGGTGCCTGCGCGAGCGCGTTCATCGTGTCCGAAGGAGTGAGCGGCGCGGCGGCTTTGGTCGCGGCACTGGACGTGACCGGGGCGGTCGGCGTCGCGGCGTCAGCCACGGGTGCCACCACGACCGGCTTGGGCTTCACCACGACTGGCGGCGGCGGCGGGGGCGGCGGTGAAATCAATGTGGTCCACGCAAAATATCCGCCCACGCCCAGCACGAGCAGCGCGGCGACGCCGGCCAGCATCACGTTTTTCTTCAAGGCCGGGCGTTTCTTCGGGACGAGCGGAGCCGACTGCTCCTCCACGGGCGCCTCTGCGGGGACTGCGATGTGCGGGATCGGCGGCGCGGTGTGACCCGTGGCGGCAGGCGCGACCATCGGAAACGGCGGAGGCAGTTTTGGCGCGGCCGGCGGCGGGGGCGCACCTTCGGCGCCACCCGCTGCGCTCGGGGGCGGCGGAAGCGCGGACTTCGGTTTCCCCAAACCGGGCGGCGGCGGAAAATTCGGGCCGGGCGGTGGTGGCGCGGCTGGAACAGTCGGTGCCGCGCCGGCGGCGGCCGTAGCTGGCACAGGCGGTGCACCCACCTTGGCCTTCAGCTTAAATTTCACGCCTTCGCCCGCCGGCGCTGGCGCCACCGCGGGTGCCGGCGTCGAGGGCGTGGCCACGCTCTCCACCGGCGCGGGTGCCGGCACTGCGGCCGGTTCCGGCGTGATCGGTACAACCGGGAGCTCGATCGCCACCGGTGGCGGGGTCTCGGGCGCTGCCATCGGCGCTGACACCGGACCTGCACCCGCATCCGCCCCAGCGACCGGAGCGACCACCCGGGGCTTGAGTCGTACGCGAGGTGCCGCCGCCGGGGTCGCACTCTCGCCCTCGACGATCGGCGCGATCACGGGGGCCGCCGGGGCCGGAATAATTTCCGCAACCGCAACCGCAGGCGCGGGCTCCGGCGAAACCGGAGCCGGTGGCGGTGGCGGGGCGACCTCGATGGGCGCAGTCGCCACGACCGCCGCAGGTTCCGTCGTCGCCAAGCTCGGAGTGAGGCGCGGCTTCAAGCGCACCTTCGGCGGCTCGGCCTCGGCCGGAGGCGGCGCGACCGGAGGCGGCGGGGGCGCAGCCGCGGCGGGAGCGGCGGGCGGAGTGTCCGACTCAGCAAGTTTCAGCCGCGGTTTTAGACGCAACGCGGGGGGCGGAGTCGATGGCTCTTCACTCATGCGCGACAGCAAAGTGAAATTTCGTCGCGGCGCGAAAACAAAAAGTTTCCCTCGCCGTCCCTGTTCCCCACCACCACGTTCGCGGCCCCATTCTCTTATGATCCCACGCCTGTCGCTCACCTGCCTCTGCCTCGCCGCCCTGTTGACCACAGGCTGCCTCTTTTCGAAAAAATCGGCCGAGCCCAAGGAAAACCCCGCGATCGCCGGCTCCGTTGAAGAAATTTTTAAGGTCCGCTGGATCGACAAACGCGCCGCCGAGCTCACCGCGCAGGGCAAAACCGCCGACGCCGCCCGCACGCTGGCGACGGGCGAGTTTCGTGAGCGTTATTTGTTCAACGCCACTCCGCAAAAAAAATAATCTGCTCGGGTCGACCCGCGCCACGGCCCGCACCATCTCTCGCGCCGCCCACGCACAGCACCGGCCCGGACCTTGCCCCCGTCCCACCGTCGTCCCACCGTCGCCGCGTGTCCCTCCCGGCCCCTTCCGCTCCCGCCGCTGCGCACCCCTCCGCCAAGGCGGGGGCGATCGCGTCGACTATCTGCTACTTCGCCTGGGGTCTCGTTCCGCTCTACTGGAAACAGCTCGCTAGCATCCACCCCGTCGAACTCATCGCACACCGCCATGTGTGGTCGCTCGTCTTGGTCTGCGGTCTGGTCCTCGCCCAAGGCTCGTTCGGTCAGGTTCGCGCGGCACTCAACACTCCCCGCTCACTGGGCTTAAATTTCCTCAGCGCCACGCTGCTCACCGCCAATTGGCTGATCTACATTTGGGGCGTCAACACCGGCCACGTGATCGAGTGCAGCCTCGGCTACTTCCTTGTGCCCCTCCTCAATGTCGCCCTCGGACGCTGGATTCTCCACGAGCAACTCCGCCGCCTGCAGTGGATCGCCATCACCTTGGCCGCACTCGGCGTCGGCGTGATGATCGTGCAGCTCGGCCGCCCACCGTGGATCGCCCTCGCCCTGGCCGCCACGTGGACCGCTTACGGTTTCCTCCGGAAAAAATCCCCCCTCGGCTCCCTCATCGGACTCACGGTGGAAACGCTCCTCCTCGCCCCGCTCGCCGGCGCATTTCTCCTCTGGCAATACCACACCGGCGCCGGCGCACTCGGCCGCGTCGATGTCGCGACCCACGTCCTCGTACTCAGCTCGGGCGTGATCACCGCTGTCCCGCTGCTGCTCTTCGCCTTCGGCGCGCGCCGCATCCGACTCTCGACGATGGGCCTGCTCCAATACCTCGCGCCCACCGTGCAATTTGCGCTCGGCGTGTGGGTCTACCACGAACCGGTCTCGCGCGAACGCCTGCTGGGTTTTGCCTTCATTTGGGTCGGCCTCGCGCTCTACACCGCCGACAACCTCTGGGCGCAGCGGGAAAAATAATCCGCCGTATTCGCCCGCCAAACCCCGCTATCGCCGTCACCGCTGCCACGAAGCGACGTCTTGCCTGCCTTCACCACCCTTTATCCATGAAAAAAACCCGCTCCGTTCTCTCCGCCCTCCTCCTCGCCGCGCTGTTGCCGCTGGCCTTCGCCCAAACGCCCGCCCCAGCGCCGGCCCCCGTCACGTCCATCAAGAAAGTCGACGCATCGGCGGCGATCGCCAAGACCATGCCCGACGGGTCGCCCAACGCCCCCTTCCACAAATCCCACGAGGCCTTCCTCGCCCGCGGCAAGGCCGGCCCCGTTGGTCTGCTCTTTATTGGCGACTCGATCACCGCCGGCTGGGCTAGCACGGCGCGCACCCACATCTGGGAATCCTATTACGGCCAATACCAACCCGCCAACTTCGGCATCGGCGGCGATCAAACCCAGCACGTCATCTGGCGCATCGAAAACGGTGAACTCGCCGGCCTCACCCCGAAAGTCACCGTCCTCATGCTCGGCACCAACAACACCGGCGCCGCCCCCACCGGCCACACCATCGCGGAAATCGCCGCCGCCGACAAAAAAATCGTCGAGCTGATCCGCGCCAAAATCCCCGGCACGAAAATCCTCCTCCTCGCCATTTTCCCCCGCGGCGCCCGCAAAAATCCGCAGGGTATCATCACCGATTCCGCGATCACCGACGCCGCGCGCCGCACCGAGATCATCAACGCCGTCAACGTCGAGCTCGCCAAACTCGACGACGGCGTAAACGTCCGCTACCTCGACATCAACGCCTCGTTCGTCGGCCAAGATGGCAAGATCCCCTTCGCCCTCATGCCCGACCAGCTCCATCCGAACACCGCGGGCTACCAACTCTGGGCCGACGCGATGAAGCCCCGGCTGACCGAGATGATGAAGTGAGATTTGAGCCAAGTGCCATGGGCTTTCCAGCCCATGGTTTATGGATCATGCTCAAGCGCACCGTCCTCCCGGCCAAAGACGCCGCTGGCAACGCGACGACCAGGACCACGGCGGTCTTCGTGCCGAAGAATCAAAACGGCCAATAATCGACCGCCCATCTCGCTTCTCGCGCGAGCCCGCCTTCACCGCCGGGCTCTCTTTTTGTGATACCAACGTCCTTTGAACGCTGGACTTTTTGGTAGCCGCGAGCGCCAGCGAGTGGACGGATCACCACTCGCTGGCGCTCGCGGCTACCCGGCAAATCAAAGTCTGAAGCTTTTGGGCGATTGAGATAAATCCCGTCGCGCCCAGCGGTCGCTGCGCGACCCGCATGGGTCAAACCCACGTCAGCCGTTGGTCTCACTCACCCAGCGGGCCCTCGGCTCTTGCGGATCGTTTACCTCAAACGACGCTATCGCCCCCTGACCGCGCGGACAAAATCGGCCGCACTCGCGATCGACTCGCGCCGCGTAGTGATCGCGGCTGGGATGGGCGCATCTGATCCACGCACTCCCGGTCTCGGGGAGCGGCGTGGCGTAGGCGCAGTCGGTTCCACAGGGCAGGGAAACCCCCGCGAGAAAAGATCCATTAATTACGCTCACGGCGGAGGTCATATCGTTTTGGTTGAACGCCAACGCTTGGGCCGTGGCCGACGCCACGCAGTCCCTTGTCGATCGGTCGAAGCCGCCGAGGCGTGCGGGTGAAACATCAACCCATTCGCGGCCCACGCCGTGCGGCTCCGGCCAGCCGTCGGCGACACCGCAACCAAGCCCATGATCCCGTGGTGGCGAAATCGCGCGGCGCGACGGTGAGCGCTCGGTGACCCACCCCGGGGCGTCGCGCGTGCCGCCATCACATACCCATGGGGGTCTCGAAGAGGGGCTCGAGTGTCGTGTAGCGGGGCTGGAGGAACGTCACCAAGTCGATCAGCTGCTGGACCGTCATCACCTCGTTGACCGGGCGCATCGGGGACTTCTCCATTTTCCGCCACTGTTCCATCGTCAGCTTGCCCGATAGACTAGCGCCCGGGTGGACGATCGCCGTCAGCAAATCGCCGTAAGTCCGCAGCCGCCCCACGGCCCCGCCCAAGGCGAGCGTCTGGTCCGCCGGTGCCGTGGGCTTTGGCAGCTGCACGCCGTCGACGGTGTGGCAAGTGACACATTTTAGGGCGACAAACGCCGCTTGACCGTTGGCGGCATTTCCCGGCGGCAGGGAAAAGGCCCGCGTTGACTTCAAACTTTTTTCGCAACCCGTGGCGAGTAACACGAGGGCGGCGAGGGAAATGATGATGGTTTTCATGATACGCTCCTGGGTTTTGGGTTGGATGGCTGTGGTCGGATTGACCCTGGATCGACGGTGAGCCGGCGGCGAAACCGGACTGGAAAAAGAGTTCAGTTGCCGTGAGCGCGCCCCCGGACCCGTTGCAGCCGCTCACCGGCAGCGACCGAGACCCGGCCATCGGACCGCTGGCCGCGAGCGTGAAACCGATGGCCGGGATCGCTTTGATGCTGGGCCAGCGTGCGGGCGATGGTTTGCTCGGGCGGTGTGAC
>CAMBVX010000023.1 GCA_945871085.1 Opitutus sp. GAS368
CGTTCCAGACCGAATTTCTCGACCAGCACCCGCGTGTAGTCGTCGCGCGTGAAGGTCGTCCACACGTCCATCTGCGGATTGACGAACCGGATGTCCTTCAGCGGCACGATCGAATCGGAGATCTCTTTCGTCCAATATTTCCGACACGATTTGATCATGCCGACGGGAAACCCGTGGAGAGAAATGTCGAAGATATGCCCGCCCTTACGGGTGAACCACGTGGCGAGTCCGCCAAATTGGTAGTGATGCTCAAGTAGCAGCACGCGGTGGCCGGCCTTCGCGAGCACGTTTGCCCCCGTAAGGCCGCCCAAACCGCTGCCAATGACGATCACATCATACTCATCGGCGACACCTTTAAGCCAGTCGTAAGCCATGGAGCGTCAAGAGTGAGTCCGCTCCCGGCCCGAGCGCAACTCAGAGTTTGAGCGCACGCAGATACTTAAAGGAATCCGGGATGGATTTCAGCGGCATGACGGTTTCGTCTTCGAGGAAATAGTGCTTCACGCCGATTTTATGCGCGGCGTTGAGGACCTCGGCCCATTGGATCTGACCTTCGCCCACCGCGACTTTGGCCGTCGCCGGGCTGCCGCCGGTGTGCCCGCCGCGGGTGAAATCCTTGAGCATGTCTTTGATGTGCACCATCGACCAACGGTTCGGATATTTTGCCAGCAGCTTGGCCGGGTCGAGTCCGGTAATATAGACCCAGTAAACATCCATCTGGTAGGTCACGAGGTCGGCCTTGGTTTCGCGGACCAAAATATCGAACATCGTCTCGCCGTTGCCTGCGGCCGTCGGGCGAAATTCGAGCCCGTGAGGATGGTAGCCGAAGCGCAGTCCCTCTTTTTTGCAGGCCGCACCCCACTCGTTGAACTTCGCGGCCATCGCATGGGCCATGGCCTCGGAAAACGGCTTGTCTTTGCTCACTGGAGGATAGGGCACGACGACGAACTTCAGGCCCAAGATTTTCGCGTCGCGGATCACGGCGGCGATGTCTTTTTCAAAGAGGCCGTAGCCAAAATGGCCGCTGACGGGAACGAGCCCTCGCGATTTCAACTCTGCCGCGAAAAGCTCGGGCGTGAGGCTGCCGGTGCCCGCGACTTCGACTTCCTTGATGCCATACGACTTCGCGAGATCGAGCGCGCCCGTGGTGCTTTCCTTGGTTTGCGCGCGGAGGCTGTAGAGCTGAAGACCAAGATGGTCGCGGAAATCGGCGGCATGCAGCGCGGCGGCAATGAGAGGCAACAGAGCGAGGCGGAGGAGTTTTTTCATGAGGAGGGGAATCGGGATGTCGTCGGCGTCTTAGCCCTTTTGCAAGATGTGATAGTTGGCCATCGAAATACCGCTCAGCATGGCACCGACAATTCCGAGAAAACCCTGATCGGTGCCGCAGAGATAAAGATTTCCGAGGTCGGTTCGGCCCTGACGGTGTTTTACGGCTGCCCCATAAATCGCGCCGCCGAAGTGACCGGTGAACTTGGTAATCGTGCGGGGCGTGAACATGTCCGTCGTGAGCGTCGCTGCCGCCAGTGCATCGTCACTCGCGAGCGGGGGCAGAAACCGCCGGGCGCTGCGCAGCACCCCGGTGAACCACCGCAGCTTGTCGGCCTGGTAGTCGGCTTCAGGCAGAATGGCCCAGCGATCATAGTTGGCGAGGCAGGTGACACGAAAAATGCCCTCGGGGAGAACGCGGCCGACGCCGTAGTCGAAATTATTGGGAATGCAGATGACGCCGCTGCGGGGATCGACCTGCGCGGTCGGGCGCACGTAATCGAAGCGCGACGAATCATTGAAAAAAATAATCGTATCGCTCCCCCACCCCAGTTCCGCCGGTTGCCGGTCGAGAATACTGATCGTCTCGACGAAGGAGAGCGTGCGGGGGGCGGGGGGCAGCTCGCTGGAGCTCGCCGCTACCAGCCGCTCCGTTTCCGGCGCGCCAATGGAGGAAATGACGTGGTCGGCGGTGATTTCTTCACCGCTGTCGAGGAGGACGGCGCTCGCCCGGCCCGCGTGCGCGATGATTTTTTGCACGCCGCATTTCATCCGCCGCTCGCCACCGGCCGCCCGATATTTTTCCAGCAACACGCGCAGCACGACCCGAACACCCTCAAACGGCCGCGCAAATCCTTCGAGGAAGAGCGCCTTGAACATGATCACGAACTGGCCGAACTCCATATCGTGTTCCGTCGCGCTGCCGTAATACATCAGCGGGCAGAACAGCATGTCTTCCAGGAGCAGATCGGAGATATGCCGACGCACGACTTCCCGGGCCGAGATCGGCGCAGCCTCGAGCGAAACATCGTCAAACGTCCGGACGGCGGCCACCAGCTTCCGGAATCCGTCGGCTTGCGCAGGAAACATCGCGGCCACTTCGCCCTCGAAGACGACAAAATCATTCGTGAAGCGCAGCGACGTTTCCCCGCGTGGGCCGAACGCGATCCGCGACTGTTTCTGTTCACAAAGGGCAAACTCATCTCGGTCGATCCGGAGCTGACGGAGGAGTTTCCCGAGCGGCGTGCCCTTGACGCCGGGTCGCACGAAATTGGTCATCGCGTGAAGACCCACGTCGAATTTCCGTCCGGCGATACTATAAAAACTATTGAGCCCGCCGACGGCGTTGTGGCGCTCAAAAATGCAGACCTTCTTCCCGAAGTGCGCTAGGCGGATGCCAGCGGCGAGGCCGGACATGCCCGCGCCGATGATGACCACGTCGTAGTGGGAGCGGGTGTTCATGCGTGGCGACAAAAAAGGCCGGGAATCGTCCCGGCCGAAATATTCACTCCCGGTGCTCGACCTCAGTTCTTGCCAGCCAAGGCGTCGAACTTCGGTGTCAGGTATTCCGCGCAGCTGTCGAGGCTCGCGAGCTGTTGATATTCTTTTTCCGGGACCTCGATACCATGGCGTTTGCGGAGCTCCATCACGATGTCCAAAAAGTCCATGCTATCGAGCTGGAGCTGGTCGCGCAGCCGCACCTCGGGTTTAACGTTGCTCAAGTCCTCGTCGGGGGCGATGTCGGCAATAATATCGAGCACCACCTGCTTGCATTCGTCTTTGGTCATAGTCGGGAGCCGGAATTAGGGGACAAACCGTTTAACAATCAACGTGGAATTTATCCCGAGCATCCCGAAGGAATTGTTAAGAATGGTGTCTACTCTGGCAACCGCCCGCGGCTGATTGAGCACCAGCCCCGGCAGCGCACAGAGCGGATCGAGGTCGTCGACGTTGATGGTCGGATGGACCACTAGGTCGTCGAAGGACGGCAAGTTGCCCGCCAGTTCGAGCGCGCCAGCCGCGCCCATACAGTGGCCGATGTAACCCTTGGTGTTGTTGATGAAGGTGTCAGGGCAGCCCTCGCCAAAAACCGCCCGGATCGCCTCGCATTCCTGAATGTCGCCGAGCGGAGTGGCCGTGGCGTGGGTGTTGACGATATGGATGTCACGCGCGACGAGGCCGGCCCGGCTGATCGCGGCCCGCACGCATTCGGCCTGCCGCGTGGGATTCGGCAGCACGTAGTCGCTGGCGTCGCTGTTGACATGGTAGCCGCCAATTTCTCCGTAGATTTTGGCGCCGCGTGCGTGGGCATCCTCCAGCCGCTCCAGCGTGTAGAGCGCGCCACCCTCGGAGATGACGATACCGTTGCGCGCTTTGTCGAAGGGCCGCGAGGCCTTGCGCGGGTCTTCGTGCGTGGCGAGGGCGTTTTGGGATTTGAAACCGGCGAAGATCCCAAACGTATGGATGCTCTCGCTCACGCCGCCGCAAATCGCGAGGTCCACCTCGCCCAAGCGCAGCATCTGCGTGGCGTGGATCAGGCCCATGTTTCCCGCGGCACACGCGGCACCGATCGTGTAAGCGGGTCCGGTCACACCAAGATTGAGCGAGGCTTCACCGGCAGGGTTATTGGCGACGGTGCGGGGATTGTGGTAGTGCGACCAAAACTTCGTGTCGTAGTTAAATTTCGAGATATTGTAGATTTCGTTCTCGGTCTCGACGTTGCCGTGCTCCGTGCAGCCGATGTAAATGCCCACACGGTCCTTCGCCACGGCCTCCCACTTCAGACCACTATCGGCGAGCGCTTCGCGCGCACAGTAGATCGAAATACTCCCGGCCCGCGTGCCGACACGCACCTCTTTCTTTTTTTGGTGTTTCAGCGCGTCGTAGTCGCAGACACCCGCGAGCTGCGAACCCATGTAGCGGATCTCGCGGCGTTGAATTCCGGCCACGCCTGCGAGGAGATTTGCGCGAAACTGCGCGAGCGAGTTACCGTTGGGAGCGGTCAGACCGACACCTGTGATGACGATGCGCGAGAGCTTCATTAAGTTGGAAAGGAAATCGCTAGCCAACCTCCGCCCGAAAGCAATACAACCCTCCTTTACCTATGAACGTTCTCGTCGTCGGAGGCGCCGGTTACATCGGCAGCCATTGTGTGCGCCAACTCGCCGCTGCCGGTCACCGCCCCGTGGTGCTCGACAATTTCGCCTATGGCCACCGTGGAGCCCTCCCGTCCAATGTGACCGTGCACGACGCGAATCTGGGCGATGAAGCCGCCGTGAAACGGATCCTCCTCGATGAGAAAATTGAAGCGGTCATGCATTTCGCGGCCTTCTGTTACGTCGGCGAATCCGTCACCGATCCGATCAAGTATTACCTGAATAACAGCGCCGCCACCCTGCACCTGCTGAACGCGATGCTCGAAGTGGGCCTGAAAAAATTTATCTTCTCCTCGACCTGCGCGACGTTTGGCGTGCCGGCGACGTTGCCGATCCATGAGGATCTTCCGCAAGCCCCCATCAATCCTTACGGTCAGACCAAGCTCGATATCGAACTCGCGCTCCGCTCACTCGCGCCCGCCACCGGACTGAGCTTCGCGGTCTTCCGCTACTTCAACGCCGCCGGTGCTTCCGAGGACGGCTCCATCGGGGAAGATCACCACCCGGAGACTCACCTGATCCCCGTGGCGATCGATGTCGCGACCGGCAAACGCCCGCATCTGGAACTTTACGGCACCGACTACCCCACTCCCGATGGCACGTGCCTGCGCGACTACGTGCACGTGGACGATTTGAGCCGCGCCCACATCGCCGCTTTCGAAAAACTCTCCGTGCCCGGCACCCAACTCTTTTTCAACCTCGGCACCGGCCAGCCGACCTCCAACCGGGAAGTCATCCGCGCGGTCGAGAAAATCGTCGGTCGCCCCGTCAAGGTCATCGAAAAGCCCCGACGACCCGGCGATCCGCCCGCGCTCTACGCGGACTCGTCAAAAGCCCAGCGCGAACTCGACTGGAAAGTGAAATTTGGCGACATCGAGTCGATCGTGGCAACCGCGTGGAAGTGGCATTCGACGCATCCCCAGGGTTACGCTGATCGATGAAAACTCCCGGGCTCTTCGCCGTCGCCCAGCCCGTGATCGGCATGATCCACCTCGGCGCGCTGCCCGGCACGCCCGCGAGTCGGCAATCGTTGCACGAAATCGAGGCGCAGGCGTTGCACGAGGCGAAGATCTATCGAGAGGCTGGCGTGCACGGTCTGATGATGGAAAACATGCACGACACGCCCTACCTCCGCGGGAAGGTCGGCCCTGAAATCGTCGCAGCAATCGCGGTCATCGCCCGCGCTGTGAAGGTCGCATCGCGCTTACCTTGCGGCCTGCAAATCCTCGCCGCCGCCAACCTGGAGGCCCTCGCCGTCGCCCATGCGGCGGGCCTCGACTTCATCCGGGCCGAGGGCTTCGCCTTCGCACACGTGGCCGACGAAGGGATCATCCAGTCCTCGGCGGCCGACTTGCTCCGCTACCGTCGCGCCATCGGCGCCGAACGCGTGCAGGTGTGGGTAGACGTGAAGAAAAAACACAGCTCGCACGCGATCACCGCCGACGTCGGTATCGGCGAGACGGCGCACGCGGTCGAATTCATGCGCGGCGATGCAGTGATCGTGACCGGAACTGTGACCGGCGACGCCCCAAAGCTCGACGACGTGCGCGCCGTGAAACAGGCGACGCGGTTGCCCGTCTACCTCGGCTCCGGGGTAACGGCGGCAAACGTCGGGGAATTTCTCCGGGAAGCCGACGGCGTCATCGTCGGTTCCGAGTTCAAAATCGGCCGCCACTGGTCGGCTGCCGTCGATGCGAAGCGCGTGCGACGATTTATGGCGGCGGTCGCCGCCGGTCAGAGGTAGGACCGGGTCTCTGACCCGCCCTGATTGCGAACACCCCGCGCACGGACTACCGCGAGGGCGGGTCGGAAACCCTGCCCTACTTCGCCGGGCCCCAGTGCTTCGTGAACGGAAAATAGATAAACAGCGGCCGACCGGCGACATCCTTGCCCGGCACAAAGCCCCAGTAACGACCGTCCGCGCTGTTGCCGGAGTTATCGCCCAACGCAAAAAACTGGCCCGGCGGAACCTTGGCCTTTTCACCGAGCGCCAACAGTCCAAACGGCTGGTAGCCACCATATTTCCCGCTCTGCTCGTTGTTTCCCTGAAACGCGCGGGAGCCCTCGATCGGTCTTCCATTGCGCAACAGCACGCCCGTGCCAGCGGACTTTATGATCGTAGCCCCGTCGCCGGCGGTCTTGCCGCCGACTATTTCAATTTCGTCGCCAGGGGTTCCGACGAGACGCTTGATGTAATATTGATCGCCGTAGGTGTCAGCGATGCCCTTGATATTGCCCGTCCTAAAAACAAATCCCTGACCGGCGTCCGGGCGCACAAAATGGTAACTCATCCGGTCCACGAACAACTGGTCGCCGGTCAATTCATCGAATGAAAGGAACCGTTCTCCAGCACGCACGAAACGGCCGGTGCGGATACACCGGACATTTTCTCCATCGACGTTGCGCACCTCGAACTGGCCCGCGCGCATCTTCTTTTCCACTTCGGCATTGAAGCTTTGAGTCGTGAATTTTTTGCCGGGGGAGACCAGCGCCTCGGACACAACCCAGTCCATGTCGAAGTCCATCGGCAGGCTCACTTTCACGGGCTTATCGCCGACAAAGAGCGTGTATTCCCGCAAGTCGGTCGGAATCACCAGCCAAGATCGCCCCGACACAATCCGCGCGCGCACAGCACCACGGCTCTGTCCGCCAAAAACCGGGACCAACACCTCTCCGTCGCTCGGAGCATCGAGCCGATGAGGCCACGCGCCAAACAAGACGGCGCGCGCCGCGACGGCGGCCGACGACGGTTCCTCCGCCGGCTTCATAAAAACTTCCGGCGTCATGCCGTTGTAGGTTGGCCACATCGAGTTCGTCGGGATCTTGAAGGGCTGCACGAAATACGTGCGGATGCCGAGGATCACGATCGCCGCCACGAGGAAAAACTCGACGTTTTCGACCAGAGCGCTCTTGGGGTAAATCGCTCCACCCGTGCGACGAAGCACCTCCTCCAGCGCCTCGATCTCGAGCTTCAGTTTTTCGGCCCCGGCCTTCTCTTTGAGCAGTACGCGGAGCATCGCGGTATGCGCCTGCAGTTCGCCCACCAACGCCGCCGTGAGCACGTCGCGGCGGAAGTGGTAGACGCGGTCGGCGACTTCGAGCCAGTTCGTCGCGTTCTCGCGCATCTTTTTTTCCTGGGACTGAAAAAGGCCGAACATGGGTCGAGGGGATCAGTTGTTTTGTAGCACCTTGATGAAGGCGTCCGGTGGGATGGAAACTTTGCCGATTTGTTTCATCTTCTTTTTGCCCTCCTTTTGTTTGTCGAGGAGTTTGCGTTTGCGGCTGATGTCGCCGCCATAGCACTTCGACGTAACGTCCTTGCGCATTTCCTTCACGTTGTCGCGGGCGATGACTTTGCCGCCGATCGCGGCTTGGATCGCGACCTTAAACATTTGCGGCGGGATAATCTCGGCGAGTTTCTCGCACAGCTGGCGCCCGCGACTGTCGGCCTTGTCCCGATGCACGATACAGGAAAACGCATCGACCGGGTCGCCGTTGATCATGATGTCCATCTTCACGAGGTCGGCCACCATATAGTCGCCGAGTTCGTAATCCATCGAGCCATAGCCGTGCGTGATGCTTTTCAGCCGGTCGTTGAAATCGACGAGGATTTCATTGAGCGGCAGCGAGCACTTCAACATCACGCGGTTCATGTCGAGGGTATCGGTGTGGTCGCAGAGCCCGCGCTTTTCCATGATCAACGCGAGGATGTCTCCCATCGAATCGTTGGGCAAAATGATCTGCGCGCGAATCGTCGGCTCCTTGATCTCGATGATCGTGCCGGGGTCCGGCATGTTCACCGGATTGTCGACCTCGATGAGGTCACCGCCGTGTTTGATCACGTGGTAGATGACACTCGGATACGTCGAAATGATCTCTACGTCGTGCTCGCGACGGATGCGCTCCTGGATGATCTCCATGTGCAGGAGACCGAGAAAGCCGCAGCGGAAACCGAAACCGAGCGCGAGGGAGCTTTCCGACGCATAGACGAAAGCCGCATCGTTGAGACGCAGTCGCCCGAGCGCAGCCTTCAGTTTCTCGTAGTCGTCGCTCTCGAGCGGATAGAGCCCGCAGAAAACCAGTGGGCGCACTTCCTTGTAGCCGGGCAGCATCTCCGTCGCCGGCCTGCTCGCAATCGTGATCGTGTCGCCCGTTTTTACGTCAGCGGTATTCTTGATGCTGGAAACAATATAGCCGACATCACCCGCACCGAGTGACGCGATCTTCTCCATTTTCGGCATGAACACGCCCACTTCCTTCACCTCGGCCTTCTGGCCCGTGCTCATCAGCATCATCATGTCGCCGGCCTTGATCGCGCCGGAAAAAACGCGCACGTAGGCGATACAGCCACGGTAAGAATCGTAAAGGGAGTCGAACACCAACGCACGCGTCTGGGGATATTCCTGCCAGCGCGGTGCCGGCACGCGCGCCACCACGGCTTCGAGAATGTCGACGATACCGATCCCGGACTTACCGCTCGCGAGGATCGCCTCTTCGGCTGGAATGGTGAGAATATCCTCCAACTGCCGCATGCAGAGTTCGAGATTAGCGCTGGGCAAGTCGATCTTGTTAATGACCGGGATGACCTTGAGTTTCTGGCCGAACGCGAGGTGGGCATTCGCCACCGTCTGCGCTTCGACGCCCTGCGCGGCATCGATCAGCAACACGGCGCCTTCACACGCGGCCAGCGAGCGCGAAACCTCGTAGGAAAAATCCACGTGGCCCGGCGTGTCCATCAGGTTGAGTTTGTAATCCTGCCCGTCCAGCGCCCGGTAGGTCATCGTGACCGGGTGAGACTTGATCGTGATCCCGCGTTCCCTTTCGAGATCCATCGAATCGAGATGCTGCGCCGTCATCGAGCGCATCGCGACCGTGTTAGTGTGTTCGAGCAGGCGGTCGGAGAGCGTGGTTTTTCCGTGATCGACGTGAGCGATGATGCAGAAATTGCGGGTGTTGTTGGCAGACATCGTTCAGGCAGCGGTGGTCAGATCGGTAAATTCGGCGAAGCTCTTCACGCTCCAGGTTTTTTCGGTGCGGCGCGCGAGTCCGGCGAGGACTCCGCCCGGTCCGAACTCCCAAAACTCCGTCACTCCCGCCGTCGCCGCACTGCGCATACAGTCCTCCCAGAGCACGGACGACACGACTTGTTTCACCAAGGCCGCCTTGACCGCAGTGGGCTCGCTCACGGTTTGGCCCGTCGTATTCGTGAACACCGATAATCTCGGCGCCGCGAACGAAACACCCTCGAGATAAGCCGCAAACGCCGCGCGCGCCGGCTCCATCAGCCGCGAGTGATACGCTCCGGCGACGACGAGCGGAATCACTTTTTTCATGCCGCGAGCTTTCGCCCCGGCGACCGCCGCCTCGATCTTCCCTTTCTCCCCGGAAACGACGATCTGGCCGGGCGCATTAAAATTGGCCGCCTCGAGGTCGAATTCCCGGCACAGGTCGGCGACCTTCGCGCGGTCCTCGCCGATGATCGCGGCCATTCCGCCCGTCGTCTGCTCGCACGCCAGCTGCATGAGCCGACCCCGCTCCGCCACGATGCGCACGCCCGTCGCAAAATCGAACACCCCCGCCGCGCAGTAAGCCGTGACTTCACCAAGGCTCAGGCCAAGCGCAAATTGCGGCTCGCCGGCCGGCAATTTCCCCTGCTCGCGCAATGCGGCGACGAGCGCCAGCCCGTGGACGAAAAGCGCCGGCTGGCAAACCTTCGTCTGGGTCAGCTCCACCTCGGGGCCCTCAAAGCTGACTTTGGCCAAGTCCCAGCCCAACACGTGGCCGGCTTCATCGTAGAGCGCACGCGCCGCAGCTGACTGATCATACAGCGATTTGCCCATGCCGACCTTCTGGGCGCCCTGTCCTGCAAATAAAAATGCCAATGCCATCGTTAGAACTCGCGAGACAATCGCCCGCCCTCCCGGAATCCAAGCCCTAAAAACGTTTCAGCGGCTTGAAATACTTCGTGTCGTCGTTCGGCTTGGCGAACGCCGGTGTGCCCGTCTTTTGCGGAGGAGGCTCCAAGGCAGGAGCGATTCCCTTGGGCGCAGGGACCGGGACGGCTGCCGGCGGCAACACCGCGATGGCTACGGCCGACACGCCCGGCAGCGCGGGCGCCGAAAACTCCCGCAAAAAGGGATTTTCTCTTGGGGGCACCGGCAGGCCAATGGGCGGCTTCCGTCCGGAGAAGGAGAGTCCACTCAGCTCGGCGGAGTTGCCGAGTGCCGTCGGACCCGACGACGACTCACCGCGCGCCACCAAATTGGCCGCACTCTCATTACCCATGCCCGGTTGCAGCAATTTGAAATCCTGCGGCGTCATCCAGCCCGCCATAAAATTCGTCAGCGGATTCACCACGGATTCCGCGCCGGCACGCGGCTCCCGGCGGTCGACCTTGCCACCGGCCTCAACTCGGTTGCGCCCCCCCTCCTCACGGTCGTTCTCGGTTCCGCTTTCATTCAACTTATCGTCTCGTCGCAGCGCCTTTCCGTCAGCGGCGGGCTCGGGCGTCTTCGCCATCGCGTCGACCAACCAATTGGAGGACTTCTTCGATGCCGCCGCTTCGCCGGAAGGTTTTCGGAGACTGGTACGTTGCGGCGTCACGAGGCCGAGGTGCATTTCCGGCGTCGCCAAAGTCGGCAGGTCAGCGCGCGGTTGTTCGGTGCCGCTCCGTGCAGCTTTGATTACTTCGAGGTCGCGCTTCGCGGCGGCGATGCTGTCTTCGCGCGGTGGGGCAGGCGATTCCGTCGACGGTTTTTCCGCGGCCAGCACGGTGGCCACCAAACCGAACCACGCCAATGACCGCACCACCTGCATCAGGATTTGATAAAGATTCCCTTGAAGTTCATCTCCAGCGCCTGGGGATTTGGCGAGTAGCGCAGCGCATCGGCCTTGCCGATGACCCCGGCCTTCCAGAGGCGATAGAGATCCTTGTTGAAGGAAAAACTCGCGGAGTCGCTGCTGCTATCCAAGAGCCCCTGAATTTTTTCGAACTGACCCTCGAGGATGAGGTTCTTCACCGTCGCATCAGCAGTCAGGATTTCGTTTACCGGCTGCCGTCCATTGCCATCAATTTTCGGCACGAGCTTCTGACAAATAAACCCCCGCAAAGAGCCCGAGATCGCGCGCCGGGCCTGGAGTTGTTCCTCGGGTGGAAAAAACTCGAACACCCGCGTGAGCGACTGGGCGACCGTCGCGGCGTGCATCGTAGAAAATACCAAATGCCCGGTCTCCGCCGCACTGATCGCCGTCTCAAACGTTTCGCGGTCGCGCATTTCACCGATGAGGATGATGTCGGGGTTTTGGCGCAGGACGGCTTTGATCGCCAACTCGAAGCTCGGCACATCGAGCCCGATTTCGCGCTGCTGAAACAACGACTTGTCATCGGGAAACGTATACTCGATCGGGTCTTCGATCGTGACGATGTGTTTGTCCATGTTCTGGTTCACCCAGTTCATCATGGCGGCCATCGTCGAGCTCTTGCCGGAGCCGGTCGCACCGCAAATCAGCAAAATACCGTCCTTGGCCTGCACGAGCTTGACCAAGGCGTCCTGGGTCTGCCCCAACCCAAGTTGTTCGAACGTCGGCACGGTGCTCTTGATATGACGCATCACGATGCTCACGAGCCCGCGCTGGTGAAACGCATTCACGCGGAAACGCCCGATGCCCTCGACCGCATAAGCGAAGTCGACCTGCCCCAAATCCTCCCACTTGGACCGGAATACTTTCGGCACGTGCTCCACGACCCAAGCCTCCGCCTCGGGGCACGTGATCGGATCCATATCCACCGGCTTGAGCTTGCTGGAGAGCCGAACGTAGCCGGGCTTGTTGGACTTGATGATAATGTCACTCACCCCGCTGTCCACGGCGAGCTTGAGCAGATCGTTAATGATTTCGGTATGCGGTGTGATGGTGGACATGGGTAAAAAAGCGTTGCGGATTCCCTATTTCGCCGTGCTCTGTTCCGCAAGGCTACACTGCCCGCTCCCATGAAACTCCGTCCGCTCACCGGCACGATCACCGCGCTCGTAACGCCCTTCCACCAAGGCCAGGTTGACTATGCCAGCCTCAAGAAACTCGTCTCCTACCAAATAAAAGGAGGCATCGATGGCTTGGTGCCGGTTGGCACCACGGGAGAATCGCCCACGCTTTCCCACGAGGAGCATCTCGATGTCATTCGCGCGGTGATTGCGACTGCCGCCGGACGCGTGCCCGTGATCGCTGGCACCGGTTCCAACTCGACCCACGAGGCGGTCGAACTCACCAAACTTTCCCACGAGGCCGGCGCCGATGCGATGCTCGTCGTCGCGCCCTACTACAATAAGCCCAGCCCCGAGGGCCTCTTCCGCCACTTCTGTGCCGTCGCCGACGCGACCGACAAGCCGATCATTCTTTATTCGATCCCCGGTCGCTGCGGCATCGAGATCGGCGTGCCCGTCGTCGAGCGCCTCCGGGCCAAATACGCTCACATGCGCTGGATCAAGGAAGCCGGCGGCAGTGTCGATCGCGTCGATCAGCTCAAACAAGCCCTCGGCTCCGACCTCACCGTCTTGAGCGGCGACGATTCGCTCACCCTGCCCTTCATGTCCGTCGGGGCCGAAGGCGTGATCAGTGTCGCGTCGAATCTCTTCGTCCGCGAGGTCTCGCAACTGGTCCGTCTCGCCTTGGCCAACGATTTTGCGAAAGCGACCAAGCTGCACCGCAAGCTCTACCCCATCTTCAAGACCCTCTTCATTGAACCGAACCCAGTGCCGATCAAGGTCGCCGTGCTGCGCGCCGGGATCATCGCGTCCGCCGAAGTGCGCGAACCGCTGTGCGACATGAGCGCAGCCAACGCCGAGCTCCTCGAAAAGGCGCTCGCCGCCCTCGTTAAATAATTTCGTCCGGCCATGCCTCTCTCGATTTTGATCAACGGCTCTCGTGGCCGCATGGGCCACGCCCTCGCGGCCGCCGCCCAGGAAATGGGCGTCACCATCGGCGGTGCCGTTGATGTCGGCGACGACATCGCGGCCGGTCTCGCGCACAGCGATGTCGTGGTCGATTTTAGTTCCCATCAGGCGACCCGCGCGGTGCTCGAGCTCGCCGTCGCAAGCAACAAGGCCGTCGTCCTCGGCACCACGGGCCACAGCGCCGACGAAAAAAAGCGACTGCTCGCCCTCGCGGCGAAGGTGCCCTGCGTGTGGGCCGGAAATTTCTCCGTCGGAGTAAATTTGCTCTTCGCGCTCACCCGGCGCGCCGCGAGCATCCTCGGTTCCGACTACGACGCCGAGGTCGTCGAGATGCACCATCGTTTCAAGAAAGACGCCCCCAGCGGCACCGCCGCCCGCTTGCTCGAGATCATTCTCGAAGAGCGCAAGCTAACGGCGGCGGCGCTTCGCCACGGGCGCGAGGGTATTGTCGGCGAGCGCACCGCGACCGAAGTCGGCATTCACGCCCTGCGCGGGGGCGACGTCGTGGGCGATCACACCGTGATGTTCGCCGCTCTCGGGGAACGGATCGAACTGACACACAAAGCCAGCGACCGGGGGATTTTTGCACGGGGTGCCCTGCGCGCCGCCCAGTGGGTCGTCCAGCAAAAGCCCGGGGTATACGACATGCAGGACGTGCTCGGCCTGAAGTAGCGAATCTCGGGCCGCCCGCTGCGCGTGTCCCGCTCCCCGCCCGCTTTCTCGCGACCCTTCACGCCCGCCCCACCATATTAATTGATGATCACCTCGATCCAAGGCACCCTCGCTGCGTCAACTTCGTCGCACGCGATCATCGAACTTAACGGCTTCGGTTACGAGGTGAACATCCCCGTGACCACCGCCGAAAAACTCTCATTGCCCGGCGCGAATGTGAAGCTCCATACACTCGTGATTTATCGCGAAGACGCGCAGACCCTTTACGGATTCACCACGCCCACTGAGCGGGATTTCTTCCGATTGATGATTGAAAACGTGACCGGCGTCGGGCCCAAAGGCGCGCTCGGGATCATGGGCCGATTGTCGCTCTCTTCACTGGAAGACGCGATTCGCGCAGGAGACATCGCGGCGTTGGCCAAAGTCCCCGGCATCGGCAAAAAGACGGCCGAGCGGTTGGTCGTCGAGCTCCGCGCGAAAGTCGGCGCGTCCGACGGTTCCGCGACAAATCTCACTGGAGAGTCCGCCCCCGCTCCCTCGGGCGCCAGCACCCATCGCGACGCCGTCGCCGCCCTGACCGCCCTCGGCTACAAAGGTGCGGACGCCGATCAAGCCGTTCGCCACGCCGCCCTCGCCCTCGGCGCCAAAGCGACGACTGAGGCGCTCATCAAGAAAGCGCTGAACTGAACCACAAAAAATTAAAGTTTTCCACGCGGGCGGGAAACGCGGGCGCGCGGTCGGATTATTTCTGAAACTGAAATGCGGTCATCTCCACCACGCCTTGCCGCGCCGGGCGATTGCGGCCACCGTAGATGGAGTCCTTCGCCGCCTCAAGCGGTCGCGCCTCAAACCGGAAGTCGTCCACCTGCATGCCCCGCATCGGCGCGATCTGCAGGTTATTGATCCAGTCGAATTGCGCCGCCAGCGCACCTTCCGAAGACGCTTCTGCTGTGGCCAGGCTCTTGCCGAGCGCCAACGAGCCAAGGGCCAGGCCTAGTGGCAACTCGCTGCGACGCGCAGCCGGCACCGTCACGGTGCGCGCAAAACTTAACTTCGTGGCGATGTTTTCGCCCGGGCCAAACAGCACGCCGGTTTCGACCGCAGCGGTGACGGGAGCCCCCACCGAATGCGCCGCGGGCATAACCGACACCGGACGGCCCAAAGAGGGGGGAGGGGCCTTGCGGTTAGCGACGAATACGAATGCGACGCACGCGGCCGCCGCGAAAAGACCCGCCGTGCCCAAAACGCCGGGTCTCCACGAGACGCGACCGGGCCGCTCCAACTCGGCCTCGCTGTTACCCACCACTTCAGTATCTGCGGCCTGGTGATTGAAGTCTCGGGCGAGCAGCGTGCAGGCCTTCTGGATACGACAATATTCTTGATATACGCGGCGGCGCTCCGGGCTGCGCTGGACCTCGGCCTCGAGCCGGGCGGCATCAGACGCAGCAATCTCGTGATCGAGGTAGAGATTAAGTAGTTCAATAAATTCAGAGTCTTTCATGGCGGTCGGTGTGGTGGTCAGATTGGTAGTCAGTCTGCTGGTCGGTCTCGTCGTCAGGCCTGGAAGTCCTCGCCGAGCTTGGAGCGGAGACTCTCGCGGGCTCGGGCGATGCGGCTCTTCACGGTGCCCACGGAAATGGCCAAGATGGCCGCGATTTCCTCGTAAGACAGGTTCTTGACGTTGCGCAAAACCAGGATCTCGCGGTGTTTCGCCGAAATTTTTTCCATGCCCTGCCCGATTCGATTCACGAACTCCTGATTGACCGCAATATCGTCCGGCGATTCGACATCCGCCGGGATGATATCGGCCAATGTCATGTCGTTTTCGGAGCTCACCGGGGCGTCAAATGAGACGGATTTATCGCGTTTCCGGCGCCACCAATACCAGTAACGGTTACGCGCTAGGTTAGTCGCGATCTGGTAGAGCCACGTAGAAAAGGCAGAGTCGCCGCGGAAATTCACCAAGCCCCGGTGGGCGCGAATAAACGCATCCTGAGTCACCTCCTCCGCGTCCTGTTGGTTGCGCAGGAGTTGGTGGACCATCGAGTAAATACGATCCCAGTAACGCGAAACCATCTCATCAAAAGCGGCCTGATCACCGTTCTTAAAACGATCCACGAGGACGCGGTCGAAGGCCACTTCTTGAGCTTTGGAGGTCATACGTTCTGCCTCACTGTGATTGGAATATTTTTGGATTGTTCCCAAGATGTAATAAAAGACTCGAGTGCATAGGCTCGGTCGGGAGTCCGGTCAATCGCCGCGCGCTGCATTCAAGGGCGAAATTCCTTGCCAACCCCCGGGGCCAAAATCCATTTGTTTCCTTCCCACGGATAGGAGGGCTGGTAGCTCAATGGTAGAGCAGTTGCCTTTTAAGCAATTGGTTCCGGGTTCGAATCCCGGCCGGCCCACCACCGTCCCCTTTCACTCAACCGCCCATGAAACGCCTCGTCCTCATCGAAGACCAAACCGCTATTCGCGAAATGCTGGTCGAAATTCTGCGACTGGACGCCAACTATCAACTGGTTGGAGAAGCGGGTGATGGCCAAGCCGCCGTGCAACTCTGCTTAGACACGAACCCTGACATCTGCGTGCTGGACGCCAAGCTACCCGGACTTAATGGCGTAGATATCCTCCGACGCATCAGTAAGAAACTACCGCAGATGCGCGTGTTAGTTTTTTCAGGTCACGAAAACCCCGTGCTCGTCCGCGAAATGCTGGAGGCCGGGGCTCACGGGTTTGTCGAAAAGACTGCCGGGCTCTTCGAGTTCAAGAAAGGTCTCGAAACCGTCGCCAACGGGGGCACTTATTTTGGTCCGGCCGTCGCCTCCCTTCTGCGCAACGTGGTGGCCAACCCGGACACGAGCAGCGCGCCGGATTTCCTGACGGACCGTGAGCGCGAAATCCTGCAACTCGTCGCCGAGAGTCACAGCACGAAGGAAATCGCCGCCAAACTCGGCATCAGTGCCAAGACGGTCGACAACCACCGCACGAATCTCATGCGGAAGCTCAATCTCCATGACGTCGCCAGCTTGACGCGCTATGCGCTCGAAATCGGACTCATCCAACCGAAAAAGACCTCCTAAAAGCCTTGCGGCAACGGCGGCGATTGCCCAATCGTTTTTTATTCCGTCCAGACCTCTCTGATTCTCATGAAACTTGTCTCGAAGAAACTTTGCCTCGTCCTCGCCAGCGCCGCGCTCCTTTTTGTGGGTTGCAGCAAAAAGCCCGAGCGCCCGAATCCGGGTGCCACGGTGCTTGGACCGCAAGGCGGCGGCGAAAATATCGCCCCCCCGAGCAATCTTTCCACCGTATCTGATCTCAATACATCCCTCCTGCCTCGCTTGGCCGATGGCGTGATTGACGATGGCAGTACCATCCGCGGTCTGCTCCAGGCCGTTTATTTTGAATTTGATCAGTCGGCCATCAAACAAAGCGAACGCGAGAAACTGAAAGCCGCCAAAGAGTATCTCGACAAAAATCCCGCCCAGCGCCTCCTCCTGGAAGGTCACGCGGACTGGCGGGGCACCGCCGAATACAATCTGGGGCTCGGTGATCGCCGTGCAAATGCCGCCAAGAAATACCTCCTCTCGCTCGGTGTTCTGGCCGACAAGCTTGAGGCCAACTCGAAGGGCAGCCTTGAGGCCAAACCCAATGCCGATGCCACCACGATGGAGAAAGACCGCCGCGTCGAATTGGTCATCATCAAGGCCAAATAAAAAAACACTCCCGGACGATTTCAAAGCGAAAAGCCCCGGAATTTTCCGGGGCTTTTTTACGGGCAAAGATCGCGCCTTAACTTTTTTCCGCCAGCGCCGCGAGCACACGACGGGACGTCTCAATCCCCTTTTTCATCACCTCGAGATTAAAACTCTCGTTGGGCGCGTGAAGATTATCCTCGGGCAGAAAAAGCCCAAACATAACCGAATCCAATCCGGTGACCTGCTTGATCTGGGCGATGATCGGCACGCTGCCACCCTCGCGCAAATACAGCGGCGCGCGTCCCCAGACTTCTGACACCGCTTTGTCCGCCGCGCGAAACGCCCGCGCCAGCACCGGGGACTGTTCCTTTGGAGTGTTCGAGCGGTCCGGCGGCACCACGACGTAAGGATCGCCTTGGTGCTGATCCACGAACTCGATTTTCACCCCGGACGGCGTGCGAGCACGGATCGTATCCATCACCAGCTGTTTGATTTTTTCGGGCTCTTGGTTCGGCACAAGTCGGCAGCTGATCTTCGCGAACGCCTTGCTCGGGATGACCGTTTTAGTCCCCTCCCCTTGGTAACCGCCGCCGATGCCATTGAACTCGAGCGTCGGCTGAAACCGCAGCGCTTCGAACGGCGAGAAGCCCGGGGTGGTGTAGAAAGTATCGATTCCGAGAAACTCTCTATAGCTCTTCTCGTCGGCCCCCAATTTCTTCAATTCGTCGCGCTCCCACGGGTGCACGTCGAGCACGTCGGCATAGAATCCCGGCACATTTACCCGCCCGTCTGGCGTGTGCAGCGTCGCAATAATCTCTGCGAGCGCCTGGATCGGATTGCGCAAAACACCGCCGTGGAGCCCCGAGTGCAAATCACCCTTGGCTCCGGTCACGTGGACGTCGAACAGCGCGAGACCGCGCAAGCCGCAAGTGAGCACGACTTGATCGGGGGTGGGCAGCGCTGTGTCCGAAAGGTAAACGAAATCCGCCTCTTTCAGACGGTCTTTGTGGCTCTCAAGAAATTTGGGGAAACTTGGGCTCCCCATCTCTTCTTCGCCTTCGATGAGAAACGTAATCCGCAGCGGAAGATTCGGATTGGCCTCTAACAACTGCGCGACGGCCGCGATGTTCGTCATCAGCGGCCCCTTGTTGTCAGCGGCACCGCGACCATAGATGCGGTTGCCGATGATCGTGGGCTCAAATGCCGGCGTCTTCCACAAATTCAGGGGATCGGCGGGTTGCACGTCGTAGTGCCCGTAGATCACAACATGCGGCCAGCTCGCGTCTCCGCCGCGTTGGGCGAAAATGATGGGGTGCAAATCAGTTTTCACCACCTCGACCGTAAAACCGAGCGAGCCCAACAGAGTCGCAACGAATTCTTGGGCCGCCTGCATTCCGTCCCGAAACTTGGAGTCGGCGGAGACGCTGGGATGGCTGATAAATTCTTTTAGTTTTTCAACGGGGTCGAACATTCCGCCACCGTGACCCACTTCGCGCCTAGCCGCCAACCGTAAAAAACTGCCTACTGGAATTTCGCACGGTTCGCCTCGTAGAGCGGCACCACCTGCGGCATAAACGCCTGCAAATCCGCGATCCGTTTCGCGTCGGACGGGTGCGTCGACAGCCAGGCCGGAAGCACCGCTCCGGTTTGAGCGCCCTCTTTCTGCCTCGTCATTTTCTGCCAAAAGCCAATCGCAGCCCGCGGATCGTAGCCCGCCCTGGCGGCATAGACCGCGCCCATGCGATCGGCTTCGCTCTCGTTGCCACGGGAATGTGGGAGCACGCGAGCGAGCGTGGTCGCGCCTCCGTAGGCCAGGAGAAAAAGATCCCGTGTTTTCGCGTCCGTTTTTTCCTCGACGGCGGCCGCACCCACGGCCCCGACCCCGGCGATCACCATCGCCTCAGACATACGTTCCGCACCGTGGCGTGCGATGACATGCCCAATCTCATGCCCGATCACAATCGCCAGTTCACTGTCGTTCTCCGCGAGTGCCAACAGCCCCGTGTAGACCCCCACTTTTCCACCAGGCAATGCGAACGCATTCGCGTCCTTCGACTCGAAGACGACGAACTCCCACTTCGCATCGGGCAACTGATCGCCGACGGCTTGGGCGATGCGCGCCCCGATCCTTCGCACTCGAACGTTCTGTCCGGCGTCGGTCGAGATCCTTTCCGTCCGGCTAATTGCCCCGAACGACTCCTGGCCCAGCGCGAGCTCCTGCCCCTGCGAAATCAGCATGATCGACTGCCGGCCCGTAACCGGATTGGTGTAGCAGCCAGCCAAGGTTAATAGCGCGGTCGCGAAGAGTCCAATAACGCCAGTTTTCATTTTGGAAGTTTTTGCAGTCCTACTCAGTGATGTAAGCGGTCCTCCGCACCCAGTGCGCTCCCGTAGCGTCAGCGACTCTTCTTTGCGCGCCGGGACCAAAACCACAGGCCGATGCAGCCGAGTGCCGCAATAACCACAATCCACCGCGAGAAGGAGTGCGTCACGGCCAGGCTCCGATTGAGCTGCTCGATATCGTCTTGAAACTTCACCCAGAGCCAATGCCCGAGCCACACGAAGACCGGGACACTGATCAGCGCGGCGAACCCATCGAAGAAAAAAAACTTCCAAAACGAGACCCGCATCGACCCAGCGGTGAAAAAAATCGGCGCGCGTAGGCCCGGCAAGAAGCGCCCAAGGAACAATCCCTTGGGGCCATGACGTTCGAACAGAACCTCGACCTTCTCCTGTTTGTCCGCCGGGAAGAACCGCTGGAACCACGGGGCGGTCCGCAAACGCGTGCCCAAATATCGCCCCGCAAAAAAGGTGATCGAATCGCCGCCCATCACTCCCACATACATGATGGCACTCACGTGGATCCAAGCCCGGTCATCCAACACGCCCAAGGCTCCCGCCGCAATGAGGACGATATCTTCGGGGATCGGCAGGCCCAACCCGCAGAGCAAGAGGACTGCAAACGGTCCCCAGAGCGACAACGGGGTCCCCTGGAATTGATCCAAAATGGCCTCAAGCATGGGTGGTCAGGGACGGCACGGAAGTCCGATGGTGGCGTAGATAAATACTCGCAGCGGCACAGAAAAAAATCTGCATAATGGCGTGGATTTCATCGAATGAGCCTAGGCCGTTTGTTTTGGCAACGTCCAAGACGGATTCACGCGCTACTATCAGTGCTTAAAATGCCGCGAACCCGTGAACACCATTGCCATGCCACGCTCGTCTGCCGCGGCAATAACCTCCGCGTCGCGCACCGAACCGCCGGGCTGAATCGCGGCCGTGGCTCCGGCCGCAGCCGCAGCAATCAGGCCGTCTGCAAACGGAAACAACGCCTCGCTCGCCACGACCGCTCCGCGCAGATCGAGCCCCGCTTCGCCCGCTTTCCAAACTGCGATGCGCGAACTGTCCACGCGGGCCATTTGGCCGGCACCCACCCCGAGGGTCTGTTCGCCGCGGCAGTAAACAATCGAGTTGGACTTCACGTGCTTGCCGACTTTCCAGCCAAACATCATCGCGGCCCATTCGTCGGCGGTCGGCTCACGTTTCGTTACGACCTTAAATTCCTTCACATTGCCGAGTGTGCGGTCTCGATCCTGCACCAGCACACCGCCGACCACCGACCTAATTTCCTGCAACGCGTCGGCGCCGATGCCACCCTTGGCAATCATCAGCCGCAGGTTTTTTTTCTTCGAAAAAATTGTCATGGCCTCGTCGCTGAAGCGCGGCGCGATGATCACCTCCGTGAAGATCTCGGCGATGGCCTTCGCCAATGCTCCATCGAGTGTTTGATTGACGATGATGATACCACCAAACGGTGCCTGCCGATCGGTGGCGTAGGCCTGCTCCCACGCCGCAATGAGCGAGTCCGCGCTCGCGACTCCGCACGGGTTCGTGTGCTTCAAGATGGCCACCGTCGGGCGCTCAAACTCACCGATCAGGTAAGTGGCCGAGGTGATGTCCAAAATATTATTGTAGGACAGTTCCTTGCCTTGAAGCTGCGAAAAATGCTCGTGGAACGTGCCGTAGAGCGCCGCTTTTTGATGCGGATTCTCCCCGTAGCGAAGGGACTGCGCTTTTTTCCACGACCGCGTCAGCGCCGGGGGAAATCCGCTCATCGCCTCGAGGTCGGGCTCGACCGCCTGGGACTCCAGATACCGCGCGATCGCCGCGTCATAACTCGCCGTGCGCTGAAACACCTTGAGCGCGAGCTTGCGGCGGAGTTCGAGCAACCCATCCGGGTTGGCTCCCGTTGCCATCGCCGCGAGCACCGCGTCGTAGTCAGCCGGGTCGCACACCACACTCACACTCTCGTGATTTTTAGCCGCGCTGCGCAGCATCGAAGGACCGCCGATGTCGATGTTCTCAATCGCCTCTTCGAAATGAACGTTCGGTTTCGCCACGGTCTCCTCGAAGGGATAGAGGTTCACGACGACGAGATCGATCAGCTCGATGGCGTTCGCTTGCGCTTGCGCGAGATGCTCGGCCTTGTCGCGCCGACAGAGCAATCCGCCGTGAATCTTCGGGTGGAGAGTTTTGACCCGACCTTCCATGATTTCGGGAAACCCGGTGTGCTGGCTCACCTCCGTCACCGGCAGACCGCGCTCGGCCAGCAATTTCGCGGTGCCTCCGGTCGAGAGCAAGGTGTAGCCGTGCGTGCGCACGAGCACCGTCGCGAACTCCACCAGACCACGTTTTTCGCTAACCGAGAGCAGGGCGAGTTTGGCCATAAGTGCGCGTTTCTGCGCGGCGCCACGACGTGCGGCAAGGCCGAAAACAATCCTGCTCACACTACGCTTGCCCACCGGGGGTTTCCAAGTCTCTTGAGAGCGTGTCCAGCTCCTCCAGCGAACTCTCGGGCCTGACCGCCCGCCTCGACAAACTCCACTATCACCACGGTGGCGCGAGCCTGCCGGCCGACAAACCCCACGCTTTCGTCTACTTTGTCACCATTCAAAATCGATCCGAACACACCGTCACCCTGCTGGGTCGAAAATGGGTGGTCGCTCACGCCGACGGCACCCGGCTGGTCATCGAGGGAGACAAAATCATCGGCGAAACGCCCCGGCTTACCCCCGGCGAAGAGTTTTCCTACAACAGTTATCATGTCACCGGCACCGATGCCCAGGCCCACGGGAGTTTTCACGGCGTGAATGAACTCGGCGAAAAGGTCCACGTCATTTTACCCCCGTTCGACATGAGCCTGCCCCGGAACTGAAGAGCCAAAAAACATTCGCGTAAATTCGTCCTCGTTCTCGGCAGGGTTATCGTTTTGCCTGTCCGGTTCATGAAACTCACAGACCTGAACCGCGACGGCGGCATTGGTGCCAATTCGCTGTTCGTCCAAATCGGCGACCTCAATATTTTGGTCGATTGCGGCCTAAATCCCAAGAGCATCGGCCGCGCGGCGACCCCCGATCTCTCCAAAATTCGTGGCCTCACCCTCGACCTGATCATCATCACGCACTGCCATCTCGATCACATCGGCAGCCTGCCGGTCGTAATGCGCGAGCACCCGAACACGCCCGTCCTCCTGACGACGTCCAGCCGTATGCTCATTGAGCGTATGCTGCATAATTCGGCCAACGTCATGATGCGCCAGAAGGACGAAGCCAACATCCCCGACTATCCACTCTTCACCCACGACGAGATTGATCGCATCGGCAAACGCCTCAACGGCCTCCCCTACGGCCACGCGAAACATTTCCGCGGCGCGAAGGATGAAATCGAAATTATCTTTCACCCCGCCGGTCACGTGGCCGGCGCCGCCGCCGTCGAGCTGCACCACAAGCACCGCCAGATTTTCTTCACCGGCGACGTCCTCTTCGAGAATCAGCGCACCCTCCTCGGTGCCAAGTTCCCCTCCGGCCACTTCGACACCCTGATCACCGAGACGACGCGCGGCACGACTGAGCGCCCGATCGGCAAAGAGCGCGTCAACGAAGTCGCACGCCTCGTCTCCACGATTAACGACACCATCCAGCGCGGCGGTTCGTTTCTCCTCCCCGTGTTCGCGCTCGGTCGCATGCAAGAGGTCCTCGCGATCATTCATGACGCCCGCAAGTTCGGACGCTTGGTCGACTGCCCCATTTTCGCCTCCGGTCTGGGCATGGATCTCGCCGACTATTTCGACGAAATCAGCCGCAAGACGAAGCACGTAAATTTTAACCGCAGCATCATCAAGGACCTGAAAATCAAGCCCACGCCGCGCAAGCTCGTCGCCGGCGAAGATCCTAAGCAAAACGCCCTCTACATTATCAGCTCCGGCATGTTGGTCGAGCGCACCCCGAGCTACACGCTCGCCTCGGGCCTGCTCGGCAACGCCCACAATACGATCGGCTTCGTCGGCTACTGCGATCCAGATACTCCCGGCGGCAAACTGCTCGCAGCCAAAGCCGGCGACACCTTTGTTTTCGAAACGGCCCACGTGAAGGCCAAGATCAAAGCCCGCGTCGAACGCTTTGAATTGAGCGGTCACGCCGACCGCGAAGAACTCCTCGAATTCGCAATCCAGACCGGCGCGCGCAGCATCGTGCTCACCCACGGCGACCAAGCCGCCCGCGACTGGTTTGCCGCCCAACTCGCCGAGAAAGCGCCCAACTCCAAGGTGCTCGATCCGGTGCCATTGAAGACGTATCAGGTGTGAGTCGTTCGCACCTGACACCGGTCCTCGCCCAGCGGCTCGGTCGCGACCAAGCCGGCAAACGACCGGCTCAGGCCCCCATCAGCTCCCGCAACCGTGCGCACATCGCGGGGCCGCCCGCCACGTAGATGATCTGCTTCATCTTCAAATCAAAGACGCGCAGCGGCAGTTGCTCGCCGTTGAGAAAATGCACTTCACCGCCGGTCGCCCGCACCAGCGGGATGGCCGCTGCGAGATCCCAGATCTTCACGTTGTAGTCGACGCAGCCGTCGAGCATGCCCGCCGCCACATAGGCGAGGTGCAACGTCGCACTGCCCAGGCCACGAATCTTGAATTGCGAGAGCACGCCACTCGCCATGGGCATCAGCTTTTTGTCGAAGGGACTGTGAAAACCAATCAGCGTTTCCCGGGTGAACGGTGCATTCTTCACGCTGGCCGTGCGTTCTCCGTCGTGGAGTCCGAATCCCGGCCCACCGTACATGAGCACCCGGCGACTCAAATCGTAAACGACCCCGTAAATGGGCTCCCCGTGTTCGCAGAGGGCCAGCGAAATTGCGCAGTGAGGAATCCCCAACGCAAAATTGTTGGTGCCGTCGATCGGATCGAGCACCCAGGAAAATCGCGCCGTCACGGGAATCGGCGCAGCCGTTTCCGCCAGTTCCTCGCTGAAAAACTGGTCGGCTGGAAACTGAGCGCCGAGCGCGCGGAAAATATCCTCTGAAATAGCCACATCCACCGCTGTCACCCGCGTGCCGTCGCTCTTCCATTTGCTTTCAGCCCGACCGAATTCGCGGTGCAGCAGTGCAGTTTGAGCGAGGACCGCGACCTTGGCGGCGGCAATGCGAGAGAGTAATTCCGGTGACGACATAGCCATCCAATCCGCGCTATTCCCCGCCCCGGCTCAAACAGAATTCCCACGCCGGCCAAAATCGGCCTCGGACTCACGCGTAGTCGTAAAGCGCCGGATCACGGCGGAGCGGGGGGCGTGGTTTGAACCGATGCTTCGCCTCTTTTGGATTTTTCGGCGGCGAACCATCGCTACCCATGCCACCCATCCCGCCCAGGCCCATGTCGTCGCCATAGGGATCGCCGCCTTCCGGCTTCTCACCGCCACCCAACTGCTCTTCCAGCGAATCCGGATCGGCGCCCTCTTCCAATTTACGCACGACTTCCTCCATCTCACCGTCGATCTTTTCGCCAGTCATCTCCGACATTTTCCGCATCATCCGTGCCATCGCTTTCGGGTCATTTTCATCGACGCTGGAAAACTCTTTTTCCATCGCGCCCATCGCCGCTTCCATGCGTGCATCCTCGGCGGAATCACTGGCCGGGCCGGCCGGCTTTGGCTCGGCGGACTCGTCCCCTTTGCCAGCCTTGGTCACCGCAAACGCCGAGACCAGTTTGCGCAGCTTAAACTTCGGATTTCCTGGGCACTTCGGGACCAACTTACCCTGCGCCAGAGTCTTGGCGTAGAACTGGTAGATCGTGTGGTTGTCCTGACAATAATACTCGTAGATCGGCATACGCGTTGGGTTGTAGTAAAGTCCGCGCGATGCGCAAGCGGCCACCGTAGAACCTCAAATATCCACCGCCCCGCGCACTCGCGATTTACCCATCCGCTGGTTCAACAATTGAGCCAGCGCTCCCCCGCTTGCCTGCGTCAGCTGGCTGCGCCATCCGTTTTCCGTTCCCTCACCTATGCCCCCTCTCACCGCCACATTCTTTCTCATCACCCTCGCTCTGACCGCGAGCCTGCGCGCCCAGCCCACCGCCGCCATGATCAATCCGCTGCAGTGGGAAGAACTGCCTGCCCTGCCGGACCGCGAGGGTTTTGCCGGCAGCTATGCCGGTGTGAGCGGGGGCGCTCTCCTCGTCGCCGGCGGCGCAAATTTCCCCGCCAAACGCCCATGGGAGGGCGGCACGAAAATCTGGTATGACCGCGTCTTCGTGCTCGAAGCCACGTCGACCGCGTGGCGCGAGACCGGGCGTTTGCCGCAGGCCGGCGGCTACGGCGTCTCCATCAACACTCCCGAGGGCTTCGTCCTCATCGGCGGGGGCAATGCGTCCCACAATTTCAACGAAGTCTGGCTGGCGGGTTGGGCGGTCAATTCCCTCACGTTCACCGCGTGGCCTCGTCTACCCAAACCGCTCGCGATGGCGGCCGGCGCGCTCGTCGGTCGCGTGATCTACGTCGCCGGCGGGCTCGACCGTCCCGACGCACCAAAAGCGCAGAACGCATTTTTCGCGCTCGACCTTGATCGTCTTTCGAACGGCTGGCGCGAACTCCCTGGTTGGCCAGGACCGGATCGTTTCCTGGCGACAGCCGGTGCCCACGATGGTGCCTTTTTTCTCTTCAGCGGAGCACGCCTCGTCGCCGACGCTGCCGCCCCCGGCAAGACTTCGCGCGAATGGCTCCGTGACGCGTATCGCTACACCTCCGCGACCGGTTGGAAACGCATCGCCGATCTGCCGCGCGTGGCGGTCGCCGCGCCCTCCCCGGCCCCCGCCGTTAATGGCCGCCTGCTGATCTTCGGCGGTGACGATGGTGCGCAGGCCGCCCTCGCGCCCACGGCCCACCAAGGATTCCCGCGCGACACCCTCGCCTACCGTGCATCGGACGACACGTGGAGCCACGTCGGCGAAGTGCCCTTCTCGCTTGTCACGACCACCCTCACGACGTGGCGCGGACAGATCGTCGTGCCCGGCGGCGAAGCCCGGCCCGGCGTGCGCTCACCCCGCGTCTGGGCTGCGGAATTAAACCTACCTCCCGTCAAAAAATAGTTTCGCCGCCGCGCTGCGCTTGGTGCGTCCTCGGCACGCCCATGACGCTGATTCCCCATCGCACCGTCGCCAGTCAGCTCGCCGTGCAACTGCGCACCGAGGTGGAGAAAGGCACGTGGCGCGGTTGGTTGCCCAGCGAACGCGTTCTGAGCCGCACGCTCCAGGCGAGCCGCAACACCGTGCGCGCGGCGCTCGAACAATTGAAAGCCGAGCGTCTGATCGAACCCGTCCGCGGACTTGGTAATCGGGTGGTCGGCGCAGCCCCATCCCCCTCCGCGCCGGTGCCGGCCAAGACCGTCGGCGTGCTCATCCCCGAGCCCATCGGCCGTCTGCGCCCGCTCATCGCGCTGTGGATCGACGAACTGAAGGATCTGCTCGTCGAGGAAGGTTACCGACTCCGCATCCACGAGGGCCGACAATATTATCAGACCAATCCGGCCCGCGCCCTCGAGCGACTGGTTGGCCAACACCCACACCGCGCGTGGGTCCTCACGCTCTCGTCGGAGGCGATGCAACGCTGGTTTGCGCGGCGCGGTGCCCCTTGCCTCGTCGCTGGTTCCACCTACCCGGACGTGACCCTGCCGCACTACGATTTAGACTACCGGGCGATTTGCCGGCACGCCGCCGGTGCGCTCCTGCGTCTCGGTCATCGCCGCCTCGCGCTGCTCAACCGCGAATCGCGGCGCGCCGGCGACGTCGGCAGTGAACGCGGATTTCTCGAAGGCGTGCGCCAATCGACGCACACCGACGCCACCGCCGATATCGCCTACCACCGCGATGACGTCGAGTCAGTCGCACGCGCTCTGCGCTCCCTGCTCGACCGGAAAAACCCACCGACTGCCCTCGTCGTGAGCAATTCCTACGCTTACCTCTCCACCGCCAGTCTCCTCGCCCAACGCGGGCTGCGCGTGCCCCAGGACATCGCGCTCATTTCGCGCGACGATGATCCGTTTCTGGCTTCGCTCGTCCCTGAGCCGGCGCGCTACCGCGTCGATCCGCATACGTTCGCCAAAAAAATCGTCGGATCACTTCGGCAGATGCTCAACCGCAGCCCCGCCTTGCGTTCGCCCGCCCTGCTGCTGCCGAAATTTATCGTGGGTGGGTCCACGGCGGCGCGGCCGTAGGACGAGGTCTCCGACCCCGCCCTCGTCGCACACGGACTGCGCGAAAAAGAGCGGGTCAGAGACCCCGCCCTACGCCAAACTTCCGTCGTTACGCGACGGGCCGACAGGCGAAATCAAAGAAACCGATCTCGGTTAGTTGCGCCCGCAGCGTGGTCAGCTGCGCCGCGCTGGGTTGCGCCAACGGCAATCGCACCGGACCGCAATCAACGCCGAGCATCGCCATGAGCGCCTTCGAGGCCGCGAGGTGGGTGACGCCGACGCCGTTACAAATCGCGATCATCTTGATCGCCGTGTCCTGCAACGTCCGCGCCGTGACCTCATCGCCGGCCTGGTGCGCCGCGAGCACACGGAGGTAAAGCGGGGCCGCGTAGTTGTAGGTGCTGCCCACGGCTCCCCGGGCACCGGCTTTCCAGCCTTCGAGCAATAATTCGTCGCGACCGAAAAGAATATCAAAGCGACCGCCCGCCGCAGTGACGCACGCGTTGTAGTCTGGAAAATCTTCATAGGTGTATTTCACGCCCACGAGGGTCGGAATCCGCTCGGCTGCCTTGGCCAGAAACTCCGCCACCGGCAGCGTCACGCCGGTCATTGAGGGAATGTTGTAGTAGTAAAATGGCAGGGACGGCGCGGCGGAGGCAACCGCCTCACACCAGTCGACGAGTTCGTCCGTATTGCGCGGTTTGAAAAACATCGGAGCCAGCGCGGAGACCGCCGCCGCGCCGATTTTCTCCGCATGGGCGGTGAGTTTGCGGGCGTCTTCGAGGCACGTGTGACCGACGTGGACGATCACGGGCAGACTCTTGTCGGCGGACTCCACCCATTTGGCGGAAACGGCCAGACGCTCCTCCAGCGTCAGCGAAAGCCCCTCACCGGTCGTGCCACACACGAAGGCGGCGCTCACGCCGTTTTCCCGCAGGAACCGCGCGTAGGTCGGGATGACGTCGAGATTGATCGAGCGATCAGCGTTGAAGGGCGTGAAGGGTGCGGCGACGAGGCCGCGGAATCGATTTTGCATGGAAGAAAGGGAGGGGCGAATCAGGGAGCAGGGAGTGCGATGCACACGAAGGTGATGCGTCCGTAAGCACGTTTCTCACCGTTCTCGTAAAGGGAGCCGACGGTGTCGGGAGCCAGCGGAACAAGAGTGGAGTAGGCCGACCGACCGGGCGCGAGCACGGCCTGTTCACGCAAGGTCATTCCGTCGTCGCCACTCGTTTTCACCGTAAGCTGGAGGCGAGACTGGGCGGCGGGAGTGGGGGAAATCAAATGGCCGCCCGCGCCGGGCTTCGTCTCGTGGCGGATCAAACTCGCCTGACACACCGGCTCGACGAGCCGGTCGGCCGCGGTAATTTCGGACCGCGTCGCGCCGCCAGCTGTGCTCGGCGCGTGGGCGTGCACGGTGCGACCGTGATTCGAGCGCATGTTCATCATGAGCGTGCCGCGACCGTCGAAGAGTTCCGCCACCTGGCACATATTGACCTTCGGGCGAATGGGGGCGCCGACCTTCCTCGCCTTGCCGTGATCGGTCGAGTTGGAAATCCACACCGTGCCCGTGCCCTGGGCCATGCGGGCGGCGATCTCGCGCTCGCCATCGGTGCCGAGAGGGTGCGGGCGGAGCAGCCAGAGTGTGCCGGTGGACTCGTCGAGAACGGGGCACGGATTGCCGCAGGTATTGTCGGCGGCGTCCCCCACGACTTGTTGCGCGCTCCAAGTGAGGTCGCCATTTTGGCCGGACGTGAAGACATCACGCTGCTCGACGGCGGGCGCGGCAACGGCGGCGGTGCAGAGCACGAAGAAAGTGAAGAGGACTTTGCGATGGAGCATGGCAGGATGTGCGGGGAAGAGTCGAAGTTGGCGTGACCGACCTCACGCCGCTCCGCCTCCAGCCTTTCCTAGAACCGGCCCTTGAGCCCGATGGTGATGATTGAGCCGAGTTCCTGGCGGCGGCGCTTCTTCAGGTATTCGGCGGCGCCGGGCGGATACTGCGTGTTGTCGATGTTGAAGCCGGGATCGTTGATGTCGGTCATCGAGCCAAAGATCGCGAGCTGCTTGGTAAGGCTGAACTGAGCATTGAGGCCGACGCGGAGACGCTCGCCCTGGTAGTTAAAGGTTTCGGCGGGGATCCCGTTCGCGGTGCTGACGCCAACGGCGCCCTGACGCGTCTCGCCTTGATAGGTGAAGGTGAGCTTCACGTAGAAACGCGGGCGCACGAAATTGATGCCGCCGGCGTAGTTGCTCGGGGCGAAGGCAGAGAAGTCGGCTTGGTCGCCACCGCGGAGCCGAAGCCTGGTGGCGTTAGCGAAAATCTGAAAGCCGCGAGCCCACTGCGGGAGAAAGAGAAGCTGTTGATTGTAGGCGAACTCGAGGCCGGTGATGCGCGCGCTGCCACCATTCCTGAGCGTGGTGATGTCGTAGCCAAGGTAGAGCGGGTCGTCCGGGAGGCCGTAGCGATCGAGCAGCTCGGGCGTGGCGTCGGTCGTGACCGAGTCGAAGAAATCCTTGATGTTGCGCTGGAACACGCCGACGGAGCCGTAGCCGCCCTTGATCTGGTAAGACTCGAGTGAGAGCTCGTAGCCGCGGGCGATCCACGGTTTCAGGCCGGTGTTGTTCACCGTGATCGTCGGATTCGCGACGGTCGGCTCGGAGATCGCGCTGCCGGGAATGATGTTGTTGAGATTCGGCCGGGCGATGGTCTGCGAGTAGGCACCGCGGAGAAGGAGATTTTCGGCGAGCGTGTAGGTGAGGTTCAGGTTCGGATAGAAATCGTGGTAGGTGCGGATCGCGCGGGTGCCACGCTCCGTGTAGCGCAGGCGGGCCCGGGCGAGGACGTCGGTCGTGAGCAGCACGGGTTGAATGCCGGCCTGCGCGGCGTTGCCGTCAACGAGCGTGCCAGTGGCGGTCTTCTGGTATTGCGCGGTGGGATCGTCGAGCTGGCCCTGGCCGTCGTCCTTCGTCCGCTCGAAACGCACACCACCGACGACGAGCAGACGATTGTTCAGCAGGCGAACATCGCCGCGCACGTAGCCGGCGGTGATGGTCTCGGCGAGCCTGCGCGAGTTGGCCGTATAGTTCTGGAGGTAGGTCGCTTCGTTCTGCACGAACCAGTCGGGGTGCTCTTGGAAGAGCCGGTGGTATTTCGGGAGGCTGATCCAGCCGACCTTGTTGCCGAAGAGCGTGGGCGCCTCGTTGATGAAAGCGGTGTCGAAGACGTCGAAGTTCGACGCGAGCTTGGCGGCGCTCGTGATTTGGCCGTTGGGCGTGAACGTCCACGTCTTCGCGAACGAGCGCGCGTCGCGCACCTGTTGGTCGACGTAGACGCCCGTCTTGAACGTGAACGGCAGCGGCGCGGAAAAGCGGCGCGTGAGGTCGAGCTTCGCCGTGCGTTTCTGCGAGCGAACCTTGTTCTGGTTGGACGTGGGATTGCCGAGCACGAAATTGCCGCCACCGAAGATGTCGACGGGCACGCGCGCGGCATTCGTGGCGGAGTAGCGCACCGGGATGTTCGCATCGCTCTCGCCGATGCCTTCGCCGCGCAGGATCAGGCCGGTGATGGAGGACGTCGCGGCGTTGAAGTGGCCATTGTCGATGTCGTCGAGGAACGACTCCGAGCGCGAAAGGGCACCGAGGGCATGGACGGTCCAGGTGTCGCCGCGGTGAACATATTTCACCGTGAGGTGCGTGGTGTCGGCACCGGTTTCCTGATTCGTGCCGGCGCCCTGGGTGACGGTGCCAACGGCAGTGGCGGCGCCTTGCGTGAAGGTGGCGTTGCCGGCGGCGCCGGCGCCATAGGTGGTGGCGTAGCTGAGGCGCATGATGTTGTTGGACACGTAGCGGTGCTGGATGCTCGCGCTCAACACGCCGCGCTCGGTGACCTTCCAGTCCGCGCCGGCTTGGGCGGACCAGGACTGGATGACATTGGCGAGGCTGAGCCAGGTGCTGGTGCGCTGAAAGCCGTTGTTGAAATTCCAGTCGGCTTGGGTGTCGAGGGCCCCGTCGCGCTCCATCGGCTTCAGGCGCCACGAGCGCGAGCCTCCGAAGCTGAGGGCGAACTTCCGGTTCACCGGATGAAGGTAGGTGAAATCAAACGACGGCTGTTGGAATTCGGGGCTCAGTTTTTTCGTGGGGCCGCGTGGGCCGCCGTCGAAGGTGAGTCCGGTGTAGCCGTCGGTGATGAGGTAGACCTTGTAGTCGAAGACCGGGCGCTTCGCCTCAAAGCCGCTTTTACTGATGATGTTGACGGAACCGCCGATGCCGTTGGCGGGCTGGTCGGGCACGGGGGTCTTGGTGACTTCGATGCGCGAAATGTTGGCCATCGGGACGTCGAGGAGGGATTGCGTGCGGCTGTTGCCGCGGGCGCTGGCGAGGTCCGCGCCGTCGAGCTGCATCACGGTGTTGCTCTCGGGGAAGCCGCGCAGCGCCATGGAGCTGGCGGTCTGACCGCCGTCGACGATGCCGACACCGGGGAGGAAACGCATGAGTTCGCCGATGCCTTCGGCGTTGCGGTCGCCGAACTCGTCGAAGGCGACGATCTGCTTGATGTTGGCGGCGCTCTTGCGCTCGTTCTGCGCGATAGCTTGGGCGCTCATTTCGCGGTCGGCGACGACGTTGTAGGTCGCGAGCGTGACGACGGAACTCGCGGCAGTGGCACCGGCGACGGCGAGATCGAAATCGCGCTGCGCGACGGCGGCGGCCGTGACCGGCACGACGGCGGTGGCGGGTTCGAGGCCGACGTAGGACACGGCAAGACGAGCTTCACCAGCGGGCACGCCCGCGAGGCGATAGGCACCGAAGTCGTCGGTTTCTGTGGTGAGCTGCGTGCCCTCAACGACGACGCGGGCGGCGCGGAGGGCGCTGCCAGTGGCGGCGTTGAAGATGCGGCCCTCGATCGCGCCGGTGGGGGCGGATTGCGCGCGAGCGCCGACGGCGACGGCGAAGATGAGTGCGAGGAACAGCGCAGCGAAACGGAGTGGGGCCTTCATTGTAGAGGGACGAAGCAAGCGACTTTCGTTTGGCAAGGAGCAGCAATCGGCCGGAGTCAACGGGTGCGCACCGCGGGCACGGAGGAGTCGCGGCCGGCAGTGAGCCATTCGAGATTAAACCGGGCGAGCGTGAGGCGGGCGTAGGGCCAGTCGGTGCGGGTCGAGTTGGGGCGCGTGGCACCGGGACGTCCATTCTCGTAGAGGCAGAGGATCGTGCCGTCGGGCAGCACCGCGAGATCGCTGTAGGCGCTGGGGCCCGGTTCGAGCGAGCGCGTCGCCGCCCAGGTCCGTCCGTCGTCCGAGCTGAGCTTCACGGAGAGATTCTCGCGGTCGCGGCGAGAGCCGGGGGTGGCCGCGCCGCTGGCGCGCGCCAGAGAGACGGGGCCGGAGAAGAGCAGGCGCGTTTTCCCGGGCGCGGCCGGATCGTCGTAGCTGAAGAGGCTCGCCTGGCAGATGGGCTCGATGAGCGCCTCGGCAAACTCAGGCGGGCTCCAGCCGGTGGATCCGTCGCGACTGAAGGTGACGATCTTTCGATGGACCGGGGCATGGTTGCGCGCGATCAGCATCACGCGCCCGTCGCCCAGCTGCGCCACGATGGGCTCGTTCGTGCCCGGCGTGTCGACCGCGGCGCGGGGGACGGCGATTTCACCACGTAGCCAGGTCGCGCCGCGATCATCGCTAAAGATTGTCGCCACCACGGCGGTGCCGTGCGCGCCGCCCTCGGCTTTCGCCAGCCATACGGGGACGACCAAGCGACCGCTCCGGAGTTGGATGCCATGGCCGGGCCCCGTCGCGATCACGCGCCACGGCCACTCGGGACGAAAGCGATCGGCGGCGGCGGTGATGTCGACGGGCCGGCTCCACGTGAGGCCGTCGTCGGTGCTGCGCACGTAGAACGTGCGCAGGTATTCCACGCAGTAGATGAGGTGCACGGAGCCATCGCGGTCGGCGATCGCCACGGGGTTGTTGACGGTCTGCTGGCCCGGGTCGCCGATCACCTTGCCGGGAGGTTGGTCGGCGTTGGCGGGATTACGCGGCAGGCGCGGACCGACGTGGGCGACTTGCCGGGCGCGATCGAATGTGCGGCCACCGTCAGTGCTGCGGCGCCGGTGGATCTCGATCTCGCCCCAGTCGAGACCGGAGAACTTTCGCGCCTCGCAAAACGCGAGGACGGTGCCCCGCGCCGTGACGACGAGGCACGGGATGCGGTAGGAAACGAACCCGTCGGTCTTTTCCTCGAAAAGATGGGTTTTCTCCAGCAACGGCGCGGCGGCAACCGTGGAGACGGCACTCCCCAACGCGGCGGCGAGCGTAAACGTGGCGGTCGAGATCAGAGCAGAAGAACAGCGCATGGGCATGATTTCAAAACGACCCGCGCACGCCGACGTTCGTGTAGAAGCCGAGTTCCTGCCAACGCGTCGGCTTGGCGTAGTCGGGCGTGCCGGGCGCGTAACGCTGGAGGTCTTGCACGAATCCGCCCCAGTCAACCACCGACGCGTAGAGCGCGTAGCGGCGCGTGAGGTTGTAGGTGGCGTTAACGCCGAACCGCATGCGCTTGGCCTGGTAGTTGAAGGTGTCGGCCGGCACCGTGGCACTCGCCGCGACGGCGCCGGTGCGGGTATCGCCGAGATAGCTGATCGTGGTTTTGAGCGCGAGACGGCCGCGGACGAAATTGATGCCGCCGCCGAGCGACTTGGGGTTGTAGCCGGAGAAATCGGCCGTGTTGCTGCCGCTGAGATTGAGCTTGGTGAAGTTGACGAATGCTTGCAGCCCGCGCGCCCACGAAGGCAGGAACGTGAGCGATTGCCGATAGGACATCTCGAAGCCGTCGATCTGGGCGTCGCCGGCGTTGGTGCGCGTGGCGATCTGGTAGGTGAGCAGCGAGGGATCGCTTTCGAGGCCATACTGCTCGAGGAGCGCGGGTGTGGCCGCGGTGCTCACGCTGCCAAAGAAATCCTTCACGCTCTTGCGAAACACACCGATCGAGCCGAACCCGTCCTTGATCTGGTAGCTTTCGAGGGAGAGGTCGTAGCTCTTCGCGCTCCACGGCTTCAGGCCGGCGTTGTTGACCGTGATCACCGGGTTGGCGACGTCCGGATCCGAAATCGAAGTGCTGGGAATGACGTTGTTGATATTGGGGCGGCCGAGCGTGTGCGCGTAGGCGGCGCGGAGGATGAGGCTCTCCGAGAGATTGAACGACGCGTTCACACTTGGGTAGTAGCCGTCGTAGTGACGATCAGCCGTCGCGCCGCGCTCCACGTAGCGGAGTTTGCGCAACACGAGCGGATCCGTGGAGAGCGGGACGCGCTGGATACCGGCGAGGTTGGGATTGCCGTCGACGAGTGTGCCGTTCGCGTTGCGCTGAAACTGGGCGTTGATGTCGTTCAGCGGGCCCGTGCCCTTGTCGTCAGTGCGCTCGTAGCGGACGCCGGCCACCACCCAGAGCCGGTTCTTGAAGAGACGCGCATCGGCGCGGAAGTAACCGGCCGAAATGGTCTCCCGCAGCTTGCGCGAGTTATTGACGAAGTCTTGGTGAATCTGCGCTTCATCGAGGACGAACCACGCGGGGTTCGCCTTGTAGAGATCGAACATTTTCTGACCACTGATCCAGCGCACCTTTTTACCAAAGACGGTCGGCGAATCGGTGATGAAGGCCTCGTCGAAGACATCGAACCGGCTCGCGAGGCGGTCGGCGGCGAGCGTTGAGCCGTTGGGACGGAACGCCCACGTCTTCCCGGAGCGGCGCTGGTCAGTGGTGTAGGTGTCGATGGCCGTCCCGACCTTAAGCGTGAACGGAATTTTACCGAGAAAGTCCCGGGCCAGATCGAGACGGAGGTTGCGCTTGTGCGTGTTCCAATCGGGCTGATTGGTCGTCGGGTTGCCGAGTGTGTAGTTGCCGCCGTCGTAGACATCGACCGGAGGACCGGCGCGCGTGGCGCTGTAACGCGTGGGGATGGTGCCGCCCGACGCCGGGATGTCGTCACCGCGGAGCACGACGCCGGTGAGCGTGGCGGGCGCAAGGTTGAAAAAGCCCGCATCAATGTCGTGGCGGTCGGAAGCGGAGCCGGAGAAAGTGCCGTTCGCCTCCCAGCGCCAGAGGTCGCCGCGATG
>CAMBVX010000024.1 GCA_945871085.1 Opitutus sp. GAS368
ATTCGCGTCGCACGCCAGCCATCGACTCGCGACGCAGAGCGCCTGCGGACGGACCCGAGTTGCCTAAAACGACAAAGAGGAATTGCACCCCCGACGAGAAACCTGCGGGCCCGAACGGAGTGAAAATACGGACCGGCTACCCGATCAACTGCGCGTAGGCGGCTGCTTCCAACAACGTCGTCGCCTCATTCGGGTCCGATAACTTGAGCTTGAGCATCCAAGCTCCGTCGTAGGGCGCCGTGTTAAGCGCTTCGGGAGCTCCGTCGAGCGCGGCGTTGGTCGCAATGACCGTGCCCGAAGCCGGGGCGTAGAGATCGCTCGCGGCCTTGACCGATTCCACGACGCCAAAGGTCTCACCGGCCTTCAACACCGCGCCGACTTTCGGCAGTTGCACATAGGTAATGTCGCCGAGCGAACTTTGCGCGTAATCGGTGATGCCCACCGTCGCCGTGCCGTCGGCTTCGACCTTCAGCCATTCGTGAGATTTTGCGTAGCGGAGATTCGGGGGGACGTTGCTCATTGGGAGACCTTTTTCAATTCGACGAAGGGCGGTTTGACCAGATGCAAATTCAACTTCGTTCCTCGAATGTCCACGACGAGCGCTGCGGTCGCGGCGGCCACCGTCACCAAGGCGGAGCCGATGGACTCGTTGAGGAGCGGTGACAGCGTGCCCGAAAGCACCCGACCGACGATCTCTCCATTCGCTGCGAGCACCGGCGTTTCCGCCCGCACGATCCGCCGGTCGCCCGTCTTGAAGAAAACCACTTTATTCACCGCCCCGTTTTTCTTTTCGGCGACCAGCACGTCACGACCGATGAAGTCCGCGCCTTTTTCCAACTTCACGGTCCAACCCAACCCGGCGGTCAGCGGTGAAATGTTCTGCGTGATTTCGTGACCGTAGAGCGGATAACCCGCCTCCAGGCGAAGGCTGTCGCGGGCACCGAGACCGGCCAGCTCGAGACCTCGCGGCGCGCCGGCCGCCAACACCGCCTCGGCGAGTGCGACGGCATCGCCGGCCGCATGATAAAGTTCGAACCCATCTTCACCCGTGTAGCCGGTCCGACTGATCAAACAATGCATGCCAGCGACCGTGCCCTCCGTGAAATGGTAATATTTCACGAGCCCGAGTTTCGCCCCGGTGAGCGATTGGACGATCTCGGCCGCGCGCGGACCCTGCACCGCGAGCAACGCGTAGTCGGCGCAGCGATCCGTGATCGTGACGGAAAACTTCCCTGCTTGCTCGCGAATCCAAGCGAGATCCTTCGCCACGTTGCCGGCATTGATGCAGAGAAAATAATCGTCCGCCCCGCGCATGTAGACGAGCAGGTCGTCCACGACGCCGCCGTTCGGATAACACATCGGCGAGTACAACACGCGGCCCGGATAGAGTTTCGCGACATCATTGGTCACGAGATAATTCAGGAATTTCTCCGCCTCCGGCCCACGCACGTCGACCTCGCCCATGTGACTCACATCGAAGAGGCCGGCCGCGCGGCGCACCGCCTTGTGCTCCTCGAGAATACTCCGGTATTGGACGGGCATTTCCCAGCCCGCGAAATCGACCAAGCGCGCGCCGTGGGCGGCATGAAAATCACGCAGTGGCGTGCGTTGGAGTTCACTCATTCGCCGAACTACGCGCGGCGCGCACCGGCGCGGCAAGATTCTTTTCGGCCGCCGCCGCGACGTGCCGAATATATTCGCCACGCACGGTCGCTGCATAAACTGCCGTCATGCCGCTCACCTACTGGGTTCACGATCTTAGCCCGTTTCTGGTCCGATTCTCTGATAGCTTCGGCATTCGCTACTATGGGCTGGCCTACGTGCTCGGGTTCGTCGGAGCCGTGGGGTTGCTCCATCGTTACCACCGCGCGGGTCGATCCCCCTTTGGCGGCAACGCCATTGGTGACCTCATCACCTACATCGTGTTTGGCGTGATGCTCGGGGGGCGGCTCGGTTATTTTCTGCTCTATCAGTCCGAGGCTTTCGTCCGCGATCCCCTCGCTTTGCTCCGGGTATGGGAGGGAGGTATGGCGAGCCACGGTGGCTTCGTCGGAGTCTTGTTCGCCCTGATCTTGTTTGCGCGCCGGCACCACGTCTCGTTTTTCCCTGTGAGTGATCTGATTGCGACCACGACTGCACTGGGACTTTTTTTTGGCCGCATCGCCAACTTTATCAACGGCGAACTCTACGGCAAAATCACTGATGTGCCGTGGGCGGTCGTCTTCCCCCAGAGCGCGGCGGCCGGGACGCCTGTTCACCTCATCTTGCCGCGTCACCCGTCCCAACTCTACGAGGCCGTCTTGGAAGGCGCGGTGCTCTTCGCCTTGGCGCAATGGCGTTTTTGGCGCAGCGACGTGTCGCGCACTCACCCCGGACGACTCAGCGGCGAGTTTCTGCTCGCCTACGCGCTGGTGCGCATGCTCGGCGAAGCGTTCCGCGAACCTGACGCCTCGCTCATTTTGGGCGTCAGTCGCGGCACGTTTTATTCGATCTTTCTGATCGCCGGCGGGCTCGTGTTGGTCTTCCGCCGGCCCGTTCAGCAACCGCGGCCTTAGACCGTGGTCCCCGGCGGTAGCGTCGCGCCCTTCGGCACCACGAGGACTCCGTCGCGAATGACCACCGCGCCGTTCAGATAGGTTCCGTCGACCTTGCCCGTCGCGATCAGGACGCAACCGGCCCCGATGCGCGCGTTCTTGTCCACGATCGCACCTTTGATCACGCAGTTCGCTCCGATGCCGATGCGCGGACGCCCGAGCGCCGTATTTTCCTTCAACTGCGCCGGCGTCTCATAGTAGTCCGCGCCCATCACCACGGCATCTTCGAGCGACGAGCCTTCACCGATGAAACTCCGCACGCCGAGCACGCAGTGGTGCAACGATGAGTCCGTGATGATCGAGCCGTCGCCGATGACCACGTGGTCGATGGCGCACTTGTTGAGCTTCGCGGCGGGCAGGTAACGATCCTGCGTGTAAATCGGCTCGCTCGCATCGAAGAAATCAAAAGGCGGCAGCGGTTGTGCCAGCGCCAAGTTCGCGTCGAAAAACGCGCGCACAGTGCCGATGTCCTCCCAGTAGCCCTCGAAAATATGGGCAAAAAGTTTTTTCTGCCCGAGCAGTCCCGGGATGATCTCCTTGCCGAAATCCGTCTGCGGGCCGGCGAGCGCGTCCGCCAAAACCGACCGGTTGAAAACGTAGATGCCCATCGACGCCAGACAGCGCTTTTCCGTGGACGGCGTCTCCAATTCAGACTCCAGCGCCGCGCTGAGCGTGAGGCTTTGGATGACGGCGGGGTCTTTGGGTTTCTCGACGAAACGCTCGATCGAATGGTCATCCTTGACCTGCATCAGACCGAGACCAGCCACCTTCGAAACCGGAAACGGAATCGCCGCCACGGTCACGTCTGCCTTCGTCGCGATGTGCTGCTCGACGATCTTGCGGTAGTCCATCCGGTAGAGTTGATCGCCCGAAAGGATCAGCACGAGATCGTGCGGGAACGCGCGGAAGTGGACGAGGTTGCGCCGCACTGCGTCCGCAGTTCCCTGATACCAATCGGCGCTCTTCTCGGTCTGCTCCGCCGACAGAATGTCCACGAAGCCGCCGCCGAACGGATCGAAATGATAGGTGTTCTGCACGTGGCGGTGCAGCGACGCCGTCTGGAACTGCGACAGGATAAAAATCCGGTTGATGTCGGAGTTAATGCAGTTGCTGATCGGAATATCGACGAGGCGATACTTGCCCGCGAGAGGCACCGCCGGTTTGCAACGTTCAAGGGTCAGCGGGGAGAGGCGGGTGCCGCGGCCTCCGCCCATGATCACGGCCAGCACACGTTTTTGGGTTGTCATGAAAATTTCTAAATGGGTTTGGGAACCACCCTACCTTTGCCCCTGCCGGAGTTGACGCCAGCATTTTTTAGGAAAGTCTCCGTCCTATGGCTCATGTTCTCGTAACCGGGGCTGCCGGCTTCATCGGCAGCCACACTGTGGACCGTCTCCTGGCCGCTGACCACACCGTCACGGGGCTCGACAATTTCCGCACCGGCCGGCGCGCTAATCTCGCGGCGGCCCTCGCCTCGCCGCACTTCGCCTTCCACGAACTCGACGTCGCCGCCCCGGGCGCCCTCGCCACCCTCGTCGGCACCGTCCGACCGGACGCCATCATCCACCTCGCCGCCCTTGTCAGTGTCCAAGAAAGCATGACGAATCCGGACCTGAACTACTCGCTTAACATCCACGCCACGCATCTCGTCGCCGAGGCCGCGCGCCTGCACGCCGTGCGCCGCCTCGTCTTCGCCTCCTCCGCGGCGATTTACGGCGACGCCACGGATTTTCCGATTCGGGAGTCGACCGAAAAGAAACCCATCAGTCCCTACGGCTCGGCCAAGCTCGCCTCCGAAGCCATACTGCTCGGCCACGGCGCCGCCTTCGGTCTCACCGTCCGCTGCCAACGTTACTTCAATGTCTTCGGCCCGCGCCAAGACCCCGCCTCCCCCTACTCCGGCGTCATTTCGATTTTCGACCGCCGCTACCGCGAGGGCCAAGGCGTTACGATTTACGGTGAGGGCCAACAGACTCGCGACTTCATCTCCGTCCACGATGTCGCCCGCGCCAATGTCCTCGCGGCCACCGCGCCCGGCGTGTCCTCCGGCGTCGCCAATATCTGCACCGGTCGCGCGACGTCGCTGCTCGACGTTGTCGGCGTGTTTGCCCGCCACTTTCCGGCGGCGCCCGCCGTCATCCACGGCACCCCGCGCACCGGCGACATCATTCACTCGCTCGGCGCGCCGGAACACGCCGCCGCCGCTCTCGGTTTTCGCGCCGAGGTCTCCGTCGATACCGGACTCGGCGAATTGATCCACGCGGGATGAGCCGGCCCGCCATGCGTTCCGCGATCGCGATGATTTTCGCCCTCGCGGGCAGCGCTTTTTTTTACCCTCTGGTCCACGCCGCGACCGCCCCCGCCGCTCCGCCGATGCAGACGGAACCGCTCGCGTTCTACGTCAACTACGCGGCCCGCGTTCCGACCGCCCCACTCGTCGCGCACGCGCTGTCCATCGTGCACCCCGACGCCACCGTCGACCTCGCCGCCGCCCATCGCGTCGGCAATACCGTCCTCGCTTATCTCAGCGTCGGCGAAGTCGCCCCTGACGCCCCCTATCGCGCCGAAGTTCTCTCCCGCCGCCTCCCGTTTGTCGGCCGCAACGCCACGTGGAACTCCGATCTCGCCGATCTCACCGACCCGCGTTGGGCCGATTTTTTCGTCACGCATCTCGCCCCGGCCATCGTCGCGCGCGGCTTCGACGGCTTCTTCCTCGACACCCTCGACGCCATCGAACTCGCCGCGTCCGCCGTCGACCCAGCATCCGCTCCTGCACCCAACCCCGCGCGCCTCGCCGCCCTCCGCGCGGGCCTCGTCTCACTCGTGCGGCGGCTCCACGCCGCGTTTCCCACCCAGCGCATCATCATCAATCGCGGCTTCCCGTCCTTCGACGAACTCCGCGACTCCATCGACGGCGTCCTCGTCGAATCACTTTTCGAGTCGCACGACTTCGTCACCAAAACCTCCCGCGCGGTCCCTCCCGCCGACTCGGCCGCCCTGCTCGTCCAGCTCCACCGCATCGCCGCCGCCGGTCGGCAGGTCTACGTCCTCGACTATACTGATCCCACGGACGCACCGCGCGCCACCGCCGCGGCCGACCGGATTCGGGCGCTCGGCTTTCACGCCTTCGTCTCGACGCCCACGCTCGACGGTGCGCTGCTCGCCCCGCTCCGTCCCGTCCCGCGCCGCATCTGTTCGTTTTACGGCAACCTCACCACCGTGCAGGAAGATCAGGTCACATGGCCCGCCGAATCGTTCACCGCGCAACGTCTCCAAGTCCCGCTCGAGTGGCTCGGCTACGAGGTCGACTACTTCAGAATCCTCTCCGCCTCCGACCTCCCCACCCTCGGTGCCGATTACCGCGCGATCATCCTCCCACGCGCGTGGGAAATCGCACCGCCCTCGAACCACAAGTCATCGACTGGCTCATTGCTCAACGCGACATCGGTCGGAAAATTCTGCTCTTCGGCGGTCTGCCCTTTCGCGATCCTGACCAACGCAAACGTTTCCTCGCCGCCTTCGGGCTCGGCGGCACCGGTGCATTTACCGCCCCGCCGTTCACCGCCGAAATCGTCACGAAAGATCCCGGCCTGCTCGACTACGAGGCGCCCGTCGCCGCGCTGCCCGTTGGCCATCGCGACCTCCGCGCTCCGGCCGGCGCCCGCCGCCTCCTCCGTGTGCGCGCCACGCTCAAAGACGCCCCGCCCGTCGACTTCGACGCCGCGTTCACCTGCGCTTGGGGCGGCCTGGCCTGCGATCCGTATCTAGTTTTCCGCCGCGCCGATTTCCGCGACTTCTGGCACCTCGACCCGTTCGCGTTCCTGTCCCTCGCGCTCGGCGATCTCGCCGCGCCGGTGCCCGACACCACCACACGAGATGGCCTGCGGCTTTTTCTCAGCCACATCGATGGCGATGGATTTTCCAACTACTCCCGCGTCGCCGCTGGCCAGCGCTCCGCCGAAATTATTCGCGACCGTATCCTGAAAAAATATCCGCTCCCCGTCACCGTTTCCATCATCGAGGCCGAGCTCCGCGCCCTCCTCCGCACGCAACGCGCCGCCGAGTCCCCCCGCCTCGAAGCCATCGCGCGCGAAATTTTCGCCCTGCCCCAAGTCGAAGCCGCCTCCCACTCCTTCTCCCATCCATTTTTCTGGATCGAGGGCGACCGCACCGAATCCTTCTACGACGTCCAAAATCTCGATCTGAAAACGCCCTACGCGAAGCTCGACCTCGCCCGCGAGATCGCCAGCTCCGTGCGCTACATTAACGAGCAACTCGCTCCTCCTGACCGCCCCGTGCGCGTATTTCTGTGGACCGGCAACTGCCGCCCACCCCCTGCCGCCCTCGCGCTCACGCGCCGCCTCGGCCTCGAAAACGTCAACGGCGGCGATACACTCATCACCGCCCGCTACCGGACGCTGACCGCCGTCGCTCCGCGCACCATGCCCTGGGGCGATGAACTTCAGATCTACGCCCCAAACCAAAACGAAAACGTCTACACCAACAACTGGCGCGGCCCCCTCTTCGGCACCTTCACTCACGTCCTCGACACCTACGCGCTCACCGAAACACCGCGCCGCCTCAAGCCCGTCAACCTCTACTATCATTTTTATAGCGGGGACTACGCCGCCTCGCTCCAAGCCCTCGAAACCGTTTGCGACTGGGCGTTGGATCAACCGCTGCATGCCCTCCCGCTTTCGGGCTACGCGCGCCTCGCCCGCGACGCTCGCGGCACCGCGATCTTCTCCTCCGGCCCGGACCGCTGGCTCATCGTCAACCAAGGCGATTCCCGCACCCTCCGGCTTCCCGCCGCCCTCGCCGCCCGCCTCGACCTCCGTCGCTCCACCGGTATGACCGGCTGGCAAACCACCCGGGACCAGACCTACGTCCACACCGACGGCTCCCCCGCCGTCACCCTGGCCCTCGCGCCGGCCGGCACCACGCCCGCCCCCACTCCGCGCCTCGTCAGCTCCTCCGCCGAAATTACGTTCCGCTCCCGCCACCCCACCGCGTGGGACTTTGCCGTGCACGACCTCCGCCGGGTCGTCGTCGTCGTCGCCGGACTCGCCCCCGCCTCGCCGGTCCGCGCCGCCATCAATCGCACCGCGCAGACCCTCCACGCCGCCGCCGACGGCACGCTGACGCTCACGCTTCCGCCCCAAGCCGACGTCACCCTCGACTTCGCCGGACCGCCCGCGCCATGAGTTCCGCCGCCCGTCGCTCCCGACCCATTCTCCCGTGGTCGCAACTCGCCCTGCTCCTCGCCGCGTGCGGCCTCGGCGTCTGGTTTCTCCTGCCCGACGAGGCCCAACTCATCGAAAACCTCCTCCGCGACGGCTCCTACGTCGAGGCGAGACGCGCCCTGGGGAAAGTCTCCGCGCCGCAACGCGCGGCCCGCGCCACCTATTATCGCCTGCTGGAGGTGCAGCTCGACCGTCTCGAGCATCCCCTGAATTCGCCCGCAGCCATCATCCGTTTTTGGGCCGCCACCACGCGTGCCTGGCGCGACACCCATTTCGACCGCGCCCTCTTCCGCGAACTCGTCCCCGTCCTGCCTTCGCTCCCTGATCCCGCCGCCGCCTGGTCCGCCGTGGCGCCGGATTTCGCCCGTGCCCCCGCCGAGCAACGCACCGTTCTCCAACAGGGGCTCGTGCGAGCCGCGCTCGCCGCCAACCGCCCCGCCGACGCCGCAGAAATTTTCGCGGCCCCCCACTCCGCCCCTCGCGCCCCGGCCGATTCACTCGAACTCTCGCGCCTCTGGCAACTCGCCGGCCGTCCCGCCGAAGCCCTCGCCGCCCTCGGCGATTCCGTCGCTCCCTCCTTCCTCGCGCCCCGCACCGCGCTCCTCCGCGCCCTCAACCGCAACCGCGAAGCCCTCGCCCTCCTCCTGGCACGCACCGCTACCACACCCGCCGACGCCGCGTCGATCGAGGAGCTCTCCGCCGTCGCTCTCGCCGCCGGCGCACCCGCCGCCGCCGCGCCCTCTGTCCAGCGTTATCTGGATACGCATCCCGCCGACCTCGCCGCCCACCGCCGCCTCCGCGATCTCTTCCTCGCCGCCGGCCAACCCGCCGCCGCCCTCGCCTCCGCGCACACCGCCGCCACTTCGAGCTTCCGCGCCCCGGCCGACCTCGCCGCGCTCGCCCGTATCTACGAATACACCACGCAGCCCGCCCTCGCTTTCGACACGTGGCTCGCACTCGTCCTCGCCCCCGTACCGCCCCCTCACGTCTCCCCCGCGCCCGCCGCCCCCCTCGCCGCCCTCGACCGCCTGATCGCGCTCAACCCCGGCCTTTATCGCGACGCCGATCTCGCCCGCGCCCTCACCCGCCTCGTCCCCGTCCCCGGCCGTCCCGACTACACCCTGCGCCTCGCCCGCCTCGCGGTCTCGCTCGGCCAATTCGATGAGGCCCGGACCGCGTTCGAACGCTACCTCGCCGACGCGCCGGCGGACGTCGACGCCCTGATCGACTTGGCCCACCTCCACCGTGAGCTCTACCGCTTCGCCGACGCCGAGACGGTCCTCCGCCGAGCGGCCGCCCTCCGGCCGGCCGACCTCCTGATTCGCCGGGAAATCGCCGAGACCCTCGTCGCGCAAAACCGCCACGTCGACGCTCTCGCGCTTTACCGCGAGCTCGCCGCCGACTCCACTGCCGAAGACGTCCTCGGTCCCTACATCCGCCTCGCCGAATCGCTCGGTCGCTATGACGATTTCACCCGAGGACTCCGCCGCCAGATCGACGCCAGCCCGACTCCCGCGGCGCGCGACTTCGTTCTCCTCGCCTACGGCTACGAACTTGCCGACGACCCGGTGCGCCGTCAGGCCGCCCTCGACGAGGGTCTCCGCCGCACGACGCAAAGCGACGACCTCCGCCTCCAACTCGCCTTCGCCCTCTCCGCTGAAAAGAAATATGTCGACGCGCAGGCCGCCCTCACCCCGCACGCCGGGCTCCACGCCGACGCCGCCGCGGCCACACTCTATCTCGAACTGCTCCGGCTCAACAACGACCGCGCCGCCGAGCGCCGCTACCTCGCCAAACCTCTCGCACCCGCGCTCGCCCACGATGAGTCTATTTTGGAGCGCCTCGCGCGCGCCCGTGAAGCTCTCCGCGAGTTCCCCGCCGCCGAAAGCCTCTGGCGGGAGCTGATCGCGCTGCGCCCAGTCGAGTTCGAGTATACCGCCGCCCTCGCGCGTGTCCTCCTGCTGCGCCGTCAAACCGCCGAAGCCAACCGTTTGCTCGCGCCGTTTCTCCGTGAGCCCACCCCTGCCATTTTGAAACTCGCCGCAGAGATCGCCTCAGCGGCCGGGGACCACCGTTCCGCCGAAAAATACCAGCTCGGCTACCTCGCTGCCGTCCGCGCCGCACCCGCGACCGATTGGGGCGCGCTCGGCGACATCCGTCTTTCCCGCGGCGACCGCACCGGCGCCAAACGCGCCTACGCCGAAGCGCTCCACCGTCTCTCCGCCCAACTCGCCGCGACGGGAGGCAAACCGTGAGCGCCGCCCTTCGTCTCGGCGCCGGACTCCTCTGCGGCGCGGTGGGCTGCGCCTGCCTTCCACCGGCCCGGGCCGCCGAAAACGCCCCCACGCCCGCCGCCCTCTCCGACTTCGAGATTCTCGACCGCGCCGCGACCCTCCCCGTCGAGGAGCTTCGGTATCTGGTTTATCTCTACGCGCGTCTCAGCCAACCCCACCTCGCCCAAGCCCTCGCCACCAAAATCCTCTCCGTCAACCCCTCCGACCGCCAGACCCTCCTCGCCCTCGCTTCCCTCGCCGTTGAAGAAAAAGATGCCGCCGCCGTCCTACGGCTCGCGCATCGCTTCCTCGGCTTCTATCCCGGCGACCACCAAGGCCGCTACTTCCTCGGGGCCGGCCACTACCTCGCGCAACACTACGCCGCGGCCAACGCCATTCTCCGCGACCTGAAACACGAGCAGTTTATCGCCCTGCCCTACCCCTACGAGACCGACCTCGCCTCCGCTGCCCTCGCCGCCGGTGACTGGTATCGCGCCCTGCTCTCCTATCAAGAGCTGCTCCGCCACCACGCCCTGGGCGACGAGCTCCGCACCGAAGTCCGCCGCGTCCTCGACGGTCTCTATCGCGAACACCTTCCCCGCAGCGAAGCCTCCGCCGCATCGACCCGGCTCAATCGCGCCCGCGTCTGGCGCTACGGTTTTGACGCCGCCGGCCACCTCACCGACCGCCACTGGCTCGACCTCCGCTACACGCGCGACGACATTTCGCTCGACGCTGCGCCCTCGCTCCGGGCAGCCCACGCGACCCGCGCCGAGGCCGCCGCCAGCCTCACCACGGTGAATAATTCCCACTGGTGGAACGACGGGTGGCTCGGCACCTCGCGCGAAGGCCTCCTCGTCGGTGCCCGCCTCCACCACCGTTTCGCCCGCGAACGCGTCGTCTCCCTCGACGTCTCCTACAACGAACGCGCGACCGACAGCCTGACCCTCGAAGCCCTCGATGGCCGCCAACATCGCGCCGGCCTCGCCGTTACCTGGCTCATCGCGACCGACCTCGCGTTCGCCGCCCGCGCCAACCTCCGCGAACTCCTCGTCGGTGGCCACACCCTCGGTCGCGGCACCGGCGTCGAGCTCAATCTCGACCAAATCCTCACCCGGGGTGGCCACGGTCCGCAGGTCGCCGTCGGCTACCGCGGCTCCCTCGCCACCTTCGCCCCCGACGCATCCGCTCCACTCGCTCTCACCGCGCCCCTCGCCGACCCCGCGTCTGGACCCGTCGCGCAACCAACGCTCCTCGCCAATTTCGTCTCCCGTCGTCTCAACCGCCACGGCCTCGGCCTGCTCCTCACCGACCAGCTCGCCTCCGCTTGGCGCTACCGGTTTGCCGCCGGCACCGACTACGATTTCACTTTGGCCACCGCCGGGTGGAATGCCTCGCTCTCCCTCGCGTTCTTTCCCCGCAAAAGCATCGAATTGTCCGGCGAGTTGGGCTACACGTCTAGCGCCACTTCCAGCAACGCGGGTTCCGCCGCCACGCTTCTCTATGTTTTCGTTCGCACTTACCACTGACCTTCCTTCTTCGCTCCCATCCTGCTTTCACTTCACTCTGCCATGATCCGCCTCTTCGCCCTGTGCCTCATCATCTTCACGACCGGCTGCGCCACCGTCGTCACCAAAGGCGGCGCCACCGCCACCTTGCGCGTCGAACGCCTCCTCCTCCCCCCCTTCGTCAACGCCACGGCGGATGAACATGCCGGCCGCGCCCTCACCGAGATGACGGGCAGCGCCCTCGTCGAAGCCGGCCTGCCCCTCTTCCAAACGGAGGAAACCCTCCTCCGCTCCGCCGCCGACAAAGCCCAAGGCCCCGACGGTCGCTACGCCGAGCTCGCCCGCACCGTCGGCGCCACCCACCTCCTCATCGGCACCGTCCACGAATACCGCTACAAAACCGACCTCGACGGCGACCCCGCCGTCGGCCTCACGCTCCGCCTGATCGACGCCGCCACCGGTCAAACCCTCTGGCAAGGCAGCAGCGCCAACGTCGGCTACGCTTTCGCTTCGGTCAGCTCCGCCGCGCAAAAAGCCGTCCGCGCCCTCGTCCGCGACCTCCCCGTCACCGGCAACCGCCTCCGCCGCGAACCGAAATAAAATCCAAGTTTCGTTTCTGAAATCGCAAATCTCCGATCTTCGCTTTCGCCCCCCGCCACCCGCCCCGCATGTCCCTGCGCGTCGTCCTCCGTCCGAAATCCATCGCCCTCGATGCCGTGCTCGTCGCCGTCGTGATCGTCGGGGCCAACCTGCTCTTCGACCGCGCCCACCCCGGCTGGATCAATCTCAATCCGTCGCCCTACCTCCTCCTCCCCATTCTGCTCGGCAGTCGCTACGGTTTTGTCCCCGGTATCCTCGCCGGCCTCACGGCGAGCGTTCTCATCGTCGCCCACCAACTCCTCGCCGCCGCCCTCCTGCCGACGGCGCTGCCCTCAGCGCTCCGCGCCGCTCTCACGGCCACGCCTTACCTCCACGCCAGTCTCTTTTTTACCGGGGCCCTCTGCGGTGAACTTTTTGGCTGGTTCCGCCGCGAACGCGCCCAAGCCGAAGCGCAGCTCGAGCGACTCACCACCTCGGTCCGCAGCCTCGATTCCAATGTCCGCTATTTGCGCGGCGTGAAAGACGAACTCGACCGGGTCGTCGCCGCCCGCGACGGCGAGGTCAGCGCCCTCGATACCGAACTCCGCCGCCTCTACGCCGCCTCCGCCGAGGACCTCCCTTCGGAAGTCCTCCAGTTCCTCAAACGCCAAGTCCGCCTCGCCGACGCCGCGATCTACTCCGTCTCCGCGCGGGACCAACCGCTGCAGCGCCTCGCGTTCATCGGCCGCGACACCCACCTCCCGGCCTCCCTCCTCGCCGCCGCCTCGCCCGTGGTCCGACTCGCCCTCGACCGCAGCTCTCTCGTCACCCTGCCGGAAGTCCTGCAGCAACGCGATCCGCCCGCCGGCGAAAACACTCTCATCGCCGCACCCCTGCGCGACGCCGACCTCCGCGTCCGCGCGCTCCTCGTCGTCACCGGCCTCCCCTTCATCAGCTTTAACGCTCAGTCCGCCAATCTCGTCGCCCTCATCTGCGACTGGGCCGGCGAAGCCCTCGACCTCGCCTCCGGGGCCGCCGGTCGCTACCACATCGTCCCGGGCCGCGGCTCACAACGCGTTTTCACCCGCGAGCATTTTCGGCATCTGCTCAGTCTCGCGTTTACGGCCTATGAGCGCCACCGCCTGCCCTCCTCCCTCGTCCTCTTTTCACTGCCCGGCGCGGGCCCCGCCGACCAAGCCCGCTTCCAGTCCGCCCTCCTCGGTGCCGTACGCGCTGGCGACTACGCCGCCGACCTCGGCCGCCCCGAACCGCACCTCGTCGTCCTGTTGCCCCTGATCGGTGAACGCGGTGCCAGCATCTTCACCGAACGTTGCCGCCAGTTTCTCAAACAAACCGGCCCGTGGCCCGCCGAGGTCGCCATCCGTCGCCTCGAATTCGGCGTCGCGGGCGACGTCACGGCAGTCCTCGCCGCACTCGACGCCCCATGACCCGTCTGCGCGCCATCGCCTGCGCCGTCGGCGTGCTCCTGCAAGCCGTCGCACTGTTTCTGCTCGCCCACGACCGCGCGCTCGCGTGGACCCTCCTCACCCACCTCAGCGGCGCGTTCGTGTGGGGCTATGGCTGCGCCGCCCTGCTGCCCGTCGCCCAGCGCCCGCTGTGGTGGTTCACCGCCGCTCCCGCCGGCCTCTTCCCCCTCCTCGGTCCGCTCACCTCCCTCGTCCTCGTCCTCACGCTCCGCCTGCCACCCATCGATCGCAGCGCGCGCCGCTATATCGTGTGGAACGACCAAACGCAGACCGCGCTCGCCGACTCCCTGCCCGCCGGCACCGCCGGCCAGTCCATCGTCGAAATCCTGCAAAGCCCCCGCACCCAGCTCCGCCGCAATGCCATCCTCGCCCTCCGCGACCTCGATCCGCCGCTCGCGATTCCGCTCCTCCGGAAGGGCCTTCAAGACAGTGATGAACAAGTCCGCATCTACTCGCAGAATATTTTGAGCACGATGCTCGAACGTTACGAAAGTGGTCTCAAAGAGCTCGCCCAACGCGTCGCCGCCGAACCCGCCGCCGCCCTCCACGCCGTGCGTCTCGCCGAGCAGTATCACGAACTCGTTTACCTCGACGTCGCCGGCGACGACGAGACCGCCGCGCACTATCTCAACCAAGCCCTCGCCCTCCTCGCCCGCGCCGCCGACCTCGCCCCCACCGATCAGCACATCGCGTTTCTCGCTCTGCGTTGTGCCATCCGCGCCCGCAACATCCCCTCCGCCGCCCACTCGTTCGCCCGCCTTCAACAGGGCGGCTACGATGTCCGCCAAGTCCTCCCGTGGCGTATGGAGCTCGTCTTCCTCCAAGGCGACTGGGCCCGCCTCCGTGAGCTCTTGGTCGTCTATCAGCGCAGCCAAATCGTGAATCCGCGCATCGACGACATCGTGCGTTTCTGGCACCTCGCACCCACGCCGACTCCATGAACCCCGATGCGAAAATCGCCGATGTCTGCCTGCTCCTCGAAGGCACCTATCCCTACGTGCAGGGCGGGGTCTCCTCGTGGGTGCACCAGATCGTCACCGAGCTCCCCGAGGTCACCTTCGCGCTCTTCTTCATGGGCAGCACCCGCGCCCAAGCCGTTAAGCAGCGCTACACGCCACCAGCCAACGTCATCTCGCTCACCGAGGTGTTTCTGTTCGAACCGCTCCCCCCCGCCGAGCTTGTCCCCACGCCCCTCGCCGCCGCCCAGCGTGCGCCCGTGTATGCCGCCCTCCGCGCTTTTTATTTCGCGACCGACGACGCTGCGCGCCAGCCCGCCTTCTGGGCCGTCATCGACGCGCTCGATACCTCCGAGGCCGCCGGCGCTCCGTTCACGTTCGGCAATCTCCTGAAAGACCAAGAAGCCTGGGCCCTCGTCATGGACGTCTGCGAACACCTCGCGCCCGGGGAATCGTTCATCGATTTTTTCTGGGCCGTGCGTTTTGTCCACCTGCCGGTCTGGACCGCGCTCTGCGCCCGGCGCCAGCTTCCGCCCGCGCGGATGTATCACAGCGTCTCCACCGGCTACTCTGGTTTGCTCGGGGCCTTCGCCGCCCGCCGCCGGCGCACGCCCTACCTCATCACGGAACACGGCATCTACACCAAGGAGCGCATCGCCGAAATCAGCCAGGCCACGTGGATCTACGACCCGCAGAGCCGTTACTTCGACATCGGCGAGGGCATGGGCGCCTTCAAGCAGCTTTGGATCAACCTGTTCATTTTCCTCGGCGAAGTGTCCTACGCAGGCGCGCAACGCATCGTGTCGCTCTTCGAGGGCAACACCTACCTCCAGATCGAATTCGGCGCCGAGGCCCGTCGCCTGGAGGTCATACCCAACGGGATCGATCCCGCCAAATTCGACGCCGCCCTCGCGAAGCGCACCGCCCGCCTCGCCGCCGACCTCGGCGCGGAGATCGTCGTCGGTTTTATCGGTCGCGTCGTCCCCATCAAAGACGTAAAAACCCTCATTCGCGCCGCCCGCTCCATCGTCGCCCGCGAACCACGCGCCGTCTTTCATATCATCGGCCCGACCGAGGAGGACCCGGATTATTTCGACGAGTGCCAACAGATGGTCAGCCTCATGGGTCTCGAAAAAAAGGTCCTCTTCCTCGGCCCGCAAAATGTCCGCGAAATCCTCGCCGGCCTCGACGTCTGCCTCCTGACCAGCATCAGCGAAGGCCTCCCGCTCATCATTCTTGAAGCCTTTGCCGCCGGCGTTCCCTGCGTCGCCACCGACGTCGGGGCCTGCCGCGAACTCATCTTCGGCCGCACGCCGGAGGACAAAGCCATCGGCCGCGCCGGCCTCCTCACCAAGATCTGCTCCCCGCTCGACACCGCCGATGCCGTGCTGCGCGTGATTTCTTCCGCCGCGCTTTTGCTCACCATGGGCCGCGCCGGCCGCCTGCGCGCCGAACGCCACTACCGCCAGGTCGAGATCATGGGCAGATACCGCGCCTTCTACACCGACCACGCCTGGGCCTCCCCACCCCCAACCCTGGACCCCATCAAATAAATGGCCGGTATCGGATTCCAACTTACGAAGCTCATGCAGCAGCGCACGCTCGCCGGCGGCCTGCACGCCTACGGCTTTGCCGCGCTCATCGGCAGCGGCCCCTGGGTGCTTTCCATGGTCACCCTCGCCGTCCTCGGCGTCGTGCTCCAGCGCGCCGGGGCCGCCCACGAACTCGATCTCTTCTTCGTCGCAATCACGCACATCTTCGCGTTCTCCCTCATCACCACCGGCCCCTTGCAACTCCTCCTGTCGCGCTACGCCGCCGACGCCGTCTTCTCCAAACAAGACGAGAAAGTGTTCCCCTCCCTGCTCGGCGCCCTCACCCTCACGTTTGCCGTCAACGTCACCGTGGGCCTCGTTTTCTTCGTCGGCTTCGTTCCCGCCTCGAGTCTCTTCCAATTTGCCGCCGCTGGCGTGCTCACCGTCGTGGCGGCCATCTGGATCGCCGCCATCTATGTCACGGCCGTGAAGGACTACACGGCCGTCGTCCGGTGCTTCGCCGTCGGCTACGCCGCCAGTTTCGCCGCCGCCTGGGCGCTCTCGCGGGAGTTCGGCATCGCCGGCACGATGGCCGGATTTCTCGTGGGGCAAATCGTGCTGCTGCTGACGATGATCCGCGTCATCTACCGCGAATACGGCACCACGGCCGCCCCAAGTTTTACGTTCTTTGGTTATTTCCGCAAACACGCCGACCTCGCTCTCTGCGGCCTCGTCTACAACCTCGGCATCTGGATCGACAAACCACTCCACTGGTGGCTCTCGCCCCACGGCTTCTGCGTCTCTGGCGCACTTTGGGCTTCGCCGCTCTACGACCAAGCGGTCTTCTTGAGCTTCCTCTCCGTCGCCCCCGGCATGGCGGTATTTTTACTGACTCTCGAAACCACCTTCGCGGGCCACTACGCCGAATTCTTCCGCCTCGTCGTCGAGAAGGGCACCCTGCGCGAAATCCTCGCCACCAAAGCTCGCATGGTCGAAGCCCTCCGCGACGGCGTCGCCCGGCTCCTGAAATTCCAGGGTGCCTTCACGCTCGCGCTGGTCCTCGCCGCCGAACCACTCCTCGCCGCGCTGGGTCTCGGCGCCGTGCAAACCTTCGTCTTTCAGGTGACGCTCATCGGCGTTTGCCTCCTCGTGCTGTTCCTCGCGCTGCTCACCGTCCTTTTTTACCTGAATCATCTCCGGGACGCGCTCGTGAGTTGCGCCGTGTTTGCCCTCGTCAATTTCGCGCTCACCCTCGCCGGCCTCCTCACCGACGAACGCTGGTATGGCCTCGGCTTCACCGCCGCCGCCGCCGCCGGTGCCATCGCCGCCGGCACCCTCGCGAACCGCGCCCTCCAACGCCTCGAATACGAAACGTTCACGTCGCAACCCATTTACTCCTAGCCTCGCACCGCCGGCCGAGATTCTTTTCCCTCCTGCCAGCTTCCTTCTCTCTCCGCTCAACTGTCATCACTCAACTCTCCTTCTCCTTATGTGCGGCATCGTCGGCTACGTCGGTAAACAAAAAGCAGCTCCCTTCATCCTCGAAGGCCTCAAACGCCTCGAATATCGCGGCTATGACTCCACCGGAGTCGCGATCCTCCAAAACGGCGCCTTCACCGTCGTGAAAAAAATCGGCCGCGTCGCCCACCTCGAAAAGGAGGTCGCGAAGGCCCCGCTCCACGGCACGTTTGGCATCGGCCACACCCGCTGGGCCACGCACGGCGGCGTCACCGATGCGAACGCCCACCCGCACGTCAGTAGCGACGAAAAAATCGCGCTCATTCACAACGGCGTCATCGAGAATTATTCCTCGATGAAGAAATTCCTCCTCACCAAGGGCTACACGTTTAAGTCCGAAACCGACACCGAGGTTCTCTGCAATCTCATGGCTTACCACTACGCCAAGGAACCGGAGGTCGCCGGTGAAAACCGCTTCTTCGCCGCCGTCCGCAAGACCCTCCTCCACGCCGAGGGCACCTACGGCATCGTCGCCCTCTGCGTTGATTTCCCAGGAGAAATGGTCGCCGCCCGCAAAGGCTCGCCCCTCATCCTCGGCCTCGGCGACGGCGAGAACATCGTCGCCAGCGACGTCTCCGCCATCGTCGCGCGCACCCAGAGCGTCGTCTATCTGAAGGACGGCGAAATCGTCCACCTCACCCAGAAAGATTTTCGCATCACCACGCTCGATCAAGAATCGGTGGCCCCATTCGTCGACAAGGTCACCTGGAACATCGCCGACTCCGACATGGGCACCTACGCCCACTTTATGGAGAAGGAAATTTTCGAGCAGCCCGTCGCGCTCGAAAACGCCATGCGCGGACGCTTTTCCGAAGACGGCTCCACCGCCAACTTCGGCGGCCTCAACATTTCCGCCGGTGAATTCCGCGGCATCGAGCGCTTCATGTTCTGCGCCTGCGGCACCGCCCTCCACGCGTGCATGGTCACCGAACACATGATCGAGCGCTTCGCCCGCATCCCCGTGGAATGCGACTACGCCTCCGAGTTTCGCTACCGCAACACGCCACTGTTCCGCAACACGCTCTTCTTCGTGATGAGCCAGTCCGGCGAAACCATCGACACCCTCGCAGCCCTCCGCGAAGCCAAGCGTAAGGGCTACAAGGTCCTCGCGGTCACCAATGTCGTCGGTTCCACCGTCGCCCGCGAAGCCGACGGCGGCATCTACCAGCATGTCGGCCCTGAAATCGGCGTCGCCTCGACGAAAGCGTTTACCTCGCAACTCCTGATCGGCGCCATGCTCGCGCTCTATATCGGACGGATGCGAGATGTGAGTTTCGGCGAAGGGGTCCGCTATGTGACGGCCCTGAAGGGGGCCCCTGACCTCGTGCGCCAAACCCTCGAACAGGCCCCGCACATCAAGGCCATCGCCACCCGCTACGCCCGCTACACCGACATGCTCTTTCTCGGCCGCCTGTCGCTCTTCCCCATCGCGCTCGAAGGTGCGCTCAAGCTCAAAGAAATCTCCTACATCCACGCCGAGGGCTATCCCGCCGCCGAGATGAAACACGGCCCGATCGCTCTCATCAGCGAAGATTGCCCGAGTGTATTCTTCGCCCCGAGCGGAGAAATTTTGAACAAGATCATTTCCTCCATGCAGGAAATCAAAGCCCGCAAGGGCCTGATTATCGCGATCATCACCGCCAGCGTCGAACTCCCCGCCGGCCTCGCCGACGAGGTCATCGTGATCCCGGAGTGTCACGAGGCCGTGCTCCCCATCGTCGCGTCGATTCCCGTGCAACTGCTCAGCTACTACATCTCCGTCGAGCGCGGGTGCGACGTCGACAAGCCCCGCAATCTCGCAAAATCCGTCACCGTCGAGTGATCGCTCGCCCGACGATTCCGCCAGGGGGACCGCCCTGACGGGCGCCGCGAGGGAGCACAGTGCCGCGCTGATTCCTGCGGAGTCGCCTTCGGCCTTGCCGCCCTGATACCCGAATTGCATAAGCCCAATTCTGCCGATGAATATCCACCCGGACAAAGCCGCGTTTTTGAGCCTAGCCACCCAAGGCAATGTCATCCCCGTCTACACGGATTTGATGGCGGACTTTGAGACGCCCGTCTCGGCCTACGCCAAACTCCACACCGCCGGACCGTCCTACCTTTTTGAATCGGTCGAAGGCGGGGAAAACCTCGCGCGCTTCAGCTTCATCGGTTGTCGGCCGCGCAAGATTTTTATCTGTGGCCCCGCCACAACCCAAATCCGCGCTCCGGGCGTGCCGACCGTTACGGTCCCCACTCCGCCCGATCCGCTGACCCTCATCGAAGCGGAGATGCGCGGCTACCAGCCGGTCGCCCTGCCCGGACTGCCCCGCTTCACTGGCGGCGCCGTGGGATTCGTCGGCTATGAGTATGTGACGCGCATCGAACCCACCGTACCAGCCGCGGCCAACGATGACTTGGGCACGCCGCTGCTCTACTTCATGCTGTCGGATTCGCTGCTGATTTTCGACCGCGCAAAACAGACCCTTCGTCTCTGCGTGAATGCGCACGTCCGGGGCAACGACCCGACGGCCGCTTACGACTCTGCGGTCGCCGAGTTAAACGCGCTCTACACCCTGCTGCGGCAACCCCGCTCCCTCGCGCCGGTTCCGCTCAGCGATCCGGCGAAACTCGTCGTGCCTCCCGGTAACTTCACGCAAGCGCGTTTCGAGCAGGTTGTCGACGAGGGCAAAGAGTTTATCCGCTCGGGCGACATCATCCAATTCGTGCCATCGCAGCGCTTCACCCGGGACTTTACCAAATCACCCCTCGACCTTTATCGCGCACTCCGGACGGTTAATCCGTCGCCCTACATGTTCATTCTCGAGACCGGCGATTTCTCGATTGTCGGAGCCTCACCTGAAGTTCACGTCCGCTTGACCGATGGTCTGGTTGAGATCCGACCGATCGCCGGCACCCGCAAGCGCGGCGTGACTCCGGCCGAGGATCTCGCCCTCGAAAAAGAACTTCTGGCCGACGAAAAAGAGCGCGCCGAACACCTCATGCTCGTCGATCTCGCCCGCAATGACATCGGTCGCGTGTGCCGCTACGGAACGGTGAAGGTGCCTGAGATGATGGTCATCGAACGATACTCGCACGTGATGCACATCGTCTCTCAAGTCGAGGGCCAGATCGCGGCGGACAAGACCGCCTATGACTTAATGCGGGCGACGTTTCCCGCCGGCACTGTCAGCGGAGCGCCGAAAATTCGCGCCCTGCAAATCATCGCCCAATTCGAACCGACGCAGCGCGGTTTTTACGCCGGAGCCCTCGGCTATTTTGGCTACGACGGTAACAGCGACACCTGCATCATGCTCCGCACGGCTCTGCTCAAAAACGGTAAGATCCACATCCAGGCTGGCGCCGGCATCGTGGCGGATTCCGTGCCCGCCTCCGAGTATCAAGAGACCATCAACAAAGCGTCCGCCCTGTTTAAGGCCGTCGCGATGGCCGAGCAGTTCTGAGCGCGTTGGGTGACGCCGTTTCCTCGGCCAGAGCCCCACCGGTGAGTGCGTGCGGTGTGACGAAACTGTTACCATCGCGGTATCGTGACGGCACACCCGTGTGCCAATCTTGCGCACACCCCCAGAAAATAAAGTGCATCCGTCCTCTCAGCCGGCGCGTTGTTAAAGTGGAACAGTTTTAGCTACAGTTCGGGAACAAAACATCAGCTCTTGTCTCTAACCTTCACTGCTCTCCCTCCATGCCTTCGAAAACTAAGCCCCTCCGCGATTCAACGGCTCGCTTCGATGCAGCCAGCGAGACGTCGACCGCCACGTTGACCTCTGCCCCGATGGACGCACCGCCATCGTTTCTTGAGAAGAACGACCGCTCCGTCCCTGAGGCCCCTATTCCCCACGGTGAGCGCAGCAATCTTCAGCTTTACCTCCAAGAAATCGGCAAAACCGCGCTCCTGACCATTCAAGATGAAATCCGGCTCGCGAAGCGCATCCGTCGGGGCGACAAAGCCGCTCGCGACCACATGATCTCCGCCAACCTCCGGCTCGTCGTGAAGATCGCGATGGACTATAAGGATTTCGGCCTGCCGCTCCTCGATCTCATCAGCGAAGGTAATATCGGGCTGATCAAAGCCGTCGAGCGCTTCGACCCCCGCAAAGGCGGCAAGCTTTCGACCTACGCCGCCTGGTGGATCAAACAGTCCATCAAACGCGCGCTCGCCAATCAGAGCAAAACCATCCGCCTGCCGGTCCATCTCGTGGATAAAATTTCCAAAATGCGTCGCACGGCGATGAAGCTCACCGAGGAGCTTGGTCGAGAGCCCACTGACGAAGAGTTGGCGATCGAGCTCCAGATCCCCACCTCAAAAGTCGCGCATCTTAAATCCGTCAGCGTCCGGCCCGCCTCACTCGATGCCCCGATCGGCGAGAGCGGCGATTCCGGCACCTTCGGCGAGATTGTCGGCGACGATAACGCGGTCAGCCCGTTCGAAGGCCTGCAGGACAAGAATCGCAACAGCGACCTGCACGCGATGGTCGACTCGCTCGACAAACGCGAGGCCGAGATCATCAAGCTCCGCTTCGGCCTCGACGGACGCGACGAACTTACCCTGGAAGAAGTGGGCCAAAAATTTCACGTCACCCGCGAACGTATCCGTCAGCTCGAATACTTGGCGTTGTCGAAAATGCGCAAGGCGATGGTCAAGCACGAGGCCGTGCGCACGATCGAAGAAATCGAAGAAGAAGAACGGCAACGCGAACGCATGGCCGTCATCCGCGAATTCGTGGAGAGCAAGACGAAGAAACCCGTCAAAGCCGGCCAGAACTGATTTCTGACGCTCCCCCAGTCATCGCGCCAGCACCGACCAACTGCAGACGAGCCGAGGGCTAGGTTAATCCTGTTTATCCTCCCGCCAGCCGCTCGTGCCGGCGGTCCAAGCGGTACAGCGGCGCGTCCTCAAACAAGCGCGTCATGGGGAGCCGCCCCATAAACGCAAAGTGGAGACCGGCGACGCCCGCCTGGCCGCACAACGCGGCAAACTCCTGTGTTGCGTGCACTTGATTGGGCGGAAGCACCGGGCTCACTTGCGCCGCACGGACGACGTGTGAGCCGACGAACGCCGGGCGCTTCGAGACCGGATCAACAAACGAAAAAACGGGTCCGGCATGCAACACGATGCGCACGCCCAGATCGCCCGGCAAACCACGCTCAGCCCACTTCGTGACCGCCATCATGTCGCGCAAATCGAGCGCGAAGCGCGAGGCGTCCATGAGTCCATCGTAAACAAAATAGTTGGTCCCGCCCCAGCTTTCGGCCGCCAAGGGAGCAGCACTCGAGCTGGCCAACAATTGCGCGACTGCACCCTTAAACTCATGCACGTAGGCCGACATTTGCGCCTCGGTCACTTTCTTGTAGTTGGCGACCTCCGCGAAAACCATGGCCTTGATCTGCTGGGGCACGGTAGGGATTTTCGGCGGAGGCGGAATCTCGCGCGCCACCGGAGGGGCCACGGCACTCGTCTGCGTGCCAATCGTAATCAACTTCGGCTTGATGCTCCGCGCCTCCCATTCGGCGACCACACTGCTGGTGCCGCCCGCCCCGTCGCCGGGCGCTCCGTCCCAGAGCGCCAGCGCGTGCAACTCCACATCGAGCGACTGAGCCTGCAAGATCGCCAACCCCGTGACGATACGATTGGCGTAAACCAGCGCCATCGAGGACGCGACGTCGGCGTCGGTCGTCGCATAGGCCGATGAATTCGCAATCAAACAAGTATTCGAATTGCCGAGCACGTGGTGGAATCGTCGCTCCCAATCCGGGCCCGCGATACTGACACTCTGACGGCGAAAGGCGTCGACCGGGCACGGCAATACGAGATTCACCTTTGCGCCCATCTCGAGGAGGCACTCGCAAAAAATAATATCTCCGCCACACGCGGCCGATGAATAGCCGAAGCCGGGACGCAGGCGGACGAGTTCCGCCCGAATTTGCTCCTTAACCTTGGCTTCGTCACCCGCCGGAAATCGCGGCCCCGGCCGCCCGACGGCGTCCACCATGTGCCCGGAAAAAACCACGACCGACGGAAACTCAAAACACTCTTCCAACCATGCCCCCGGGGTCTCGTCGCCTTTGCGAAAACTGAGCATTCCCCGCCAGCCAGCATTCGCCGTGCTGCGCGTCTCCGGGTTAAACGCGATGATCTCTCTCGCCTGCCGTCGCATGGAGGCGAGATCGCGCCACCGACCGGGGAACAGCTTGACCGCTTGCGCGTAATATTTCGCGGCTTCTGCGGTGGCCCCTTGGTGCGTCAACGCTTCGGCCAAAGTCGCGCTGAGCCAACCGTTGGTCTCACCGCCGGCTTTGGCGATCTCCGCTTTGCATTGTTTGGCGACCTTGCGCGCACACTCGTCCGCTTTTTTCGCCTCGCCCATCGCGGCGAGAGTGTAAGCCAAGTTGATCCCGGGATAGTACGCCTCATTTTTTGCGAAGGCTTCGGTGTAGGCCACGCAAGCCTGCTGCAACGCCTCGGTGCCTTGGGCCGACGTCGGCTCCTGCCGCCACAATTCCTTTTGCACCCGACCAAACAAACACAGGGTCTCCTCATCACTCACGGCCCCCTGGCGAAGATCGTCCAACACCTCACGGGCGGCGGCCAGAGCGCCCGTTTGCGCAAGCGCCAGCGCGAGTTGCTGCTTGAGCGGCACGCTGTCGCCAAACCGCCGCAATCCGTCGCGCGCGATATCGATCGCCGTTAACAGTTGCCCGGCCGAAACGGCATCGCGAACCGCATTCTCAAATCCCTCCAAATCTTGGGACAACGGAGGTGGGGAACGCAATACTTCGCCCTCTTCGGAAGGTAAACTCATGGTGGGAAAGGTGAAAAATTAAGCCCCAACTGCAATCCCGCGGTTGCGCCAGCTGCCGCTTTATGACGTGCCCCTACGCGCTGGCCAACCGCTCGTTGAATCAGGCCGGGGCGGAGTGATTTTCGAATGCGGCGAAACCTTGCCGATGACCGGGGCATGAAACGTTTCCGCGACCCCGCAAGGAGCTCGCCCGTGCTAGGTCGTCGGCACGCTTCATTAAAAATGTTTTTTGAACACCACATTTTCCGCGTTGGTGAAAAGGACGATGTGCTCCTCCATATCGACGCCGACGAACCGCAGACCAAGATTTCGATTTACGATTTCACCGTATTTAACGAGGCGCCCGTCAATAAAGGCGCGGGGGGAGGCACCACCGACCGCACCGTCAATCTTGAACTGGGCGATCGCCGTGTGAAACGGACTGAGGTCATCCTTCGCCAGCGGCACAACCACGGGTGACGGCGGTGGCGGCGGTGGAGCGACGACCACCGGGGGTTTGACGACGAGGTGCGGGGCATCGCCGCCGGCGACGATTTGGTTCAAATAGGCGACATTGGCATCACTCCTCGCGGTCACCTGCCGAGTTTGCTGGAGGACCTTCACCAACGTCGGCGCATTTTTGTCGATCACGGTACTGGGAGGCTTCGGATTACTCAATTCCTTCATCAGCGGCACCAGTGTTTTCATCGCGAGATAACCGCCCCCCAACATCAGCGCCAAAATGGAACCCCACTTGAGGAGCATGCCGCTCGAGCGGATCAGCGCCGGTGCAAACGACTCCTTCATCAACGCCGTCGAAACCGGCTCATCCGCCCCTCCCGCATTTTCTACCTTTGGCTTCGCCGTAGGTAACTCAAAACCAACCGCAACGGTCACCTGGACTTCGTTATTCCCCACGAGCGGAACCGCCGTCGCTTGGTCGGTGGTCGCTGCCGTGGCGGCAACCCTCGGCGCCACCAACCCTGACGGCACGATCTCAATCGGCGATACCCTCATCACCAAGCTGGGGCCCGCCAATGGCGGAACAGCGACGACAACGGGAGGAGTGGCGGGCTGGACGGGGACAGCGCTGGTCGGCGCGACAACGGGCAAGATTTTCTCCGGAGCGAGTGGAAGCGGTGAAAGTCTGATTCGAGGAGGCATGGAGTCAGGACGAGGCGAATAGAATTCAGCCAAGGATCAGGTTCTGGAAACAATAAAAATGCGCCGTGGATACACCGGACGCAGAACTCATGCGGGCCGCCTGCGATGATGACGTTTCATAAAAGTGGTTCGGTGGCCTGCTGGATCGTCAGCCTGATCGAACGCCCGGAGTAAAATGTCCGCCGACATCGAAAAATGAATACGCCCAGCCACTCCTCCGCTCACCTCAGTGGAGATCGCTGGGGCCACTCCACCCGGATCACGTCTTCAACCGTAAAGTCAGCACCCACAGCCGACTCTCGGGTTGGTCCGGTTTCAGCCGGATCATTCGCTCAAATTGGAAACCCAACTTTCCCAGCAGTCGCCCCGAACGTACGTTGCCGGGCGTCGTCAAGGCCACGACGCGAGTCAACCTGAGCACGTTGGTTCCCTGCGCGAGCACCCCTGCCGCCGCCTCGTGCGCATAACCTCGGCCCCAAAAACGCGCCAAAAACGCGAATCCGATATCCACGTCCGGCAGCGTGTCCCGCTTGATCAAACCGCAGATACCCATCGTCGCCCCACGGTCCTTGGTCTCCACGGCCAATGAACCAAATCCCATCCGGGCATACATCGAAACCGGCCCCGTCATCACCTACGAACGGGCATCATCAAGCGTTCTCACGCCGCGATCACCGATACATTCCAACCAGGCCGGCTCGTTCACCAACTCAAGAATGAAGGGCGCATCCTCGGCCGAGAGGGGTCTCATCCGCAAACGGTTCGTCTCAAGCATCTGGATCGTTTCCCCCACGCGCAGAACCAGAGCACGCTGGTGGCCGTGCGTCGCTCAAAAATTACCGCGCCTCGCTGGCGCGCCCCCCGCACGGGCCTCCGCGCTGCGTCCACCGGACTCATAAATGCAAATTTATGGGGAAAAGACCGAATCCAATGATTCACAATTGGGGAAGATTTCCCGATTAGGAATAGCGGGTTCGCGCACCGCGATTGTCTCTAACGTCTGGCATGCAACAAAAAGACAGAATTGAATCCTTTGGCACGCGGATTGCAAAACCCCGCGATATGTCAGGCCCGCCCTTCACCGTCCAATCCCCTCTCCGCCCCACCGAATATCGGCCAGGGGCGACCCTGTTTTCATTGGTTGCAGCAAAAGCCGGACGTGAAGTCCTTTGGGTGGTCATTGCCGGGGTGTTCTTGGTCGTCGAGGCGCTCGTGTTCGTGACCGAGCTCCCCGCGACGAAATTCTTCCATCGCCGCGAACCGGCGAAGGTCGCACGCGCCGGGCGCCGCTGACTTCGACGCAGCCCGCCGGCACGGTCCCGGGCGCAGCCAGCGCTTCGCCCTACCTTCAATGGGAATAAATTCGGCTCAACTAAACGCCAGTTTCCGTTGGGTCACGAATACGTCGCGCAGAGCCAGACTCAGTTTGTCCTGGAGCACCTGAAGTTCGCGGTAGCGCGCGACGTTAGCCTTGTTTGGCACGCAGCGGGTCGCCTCGTCGAGTGCAACCGTCCCCGTCGTAAAGTCGGAAAGTTTGGCCTTCTTATGGCCGTTGCGCAGCGCGACACACCAGGCGGCTTGCAGCGCGCCACCGAGGGCCGCGCCTTCGTCTTCGACCATCGCCACCACCGGAACGCCGAAAATATCAGCCATCAGTTGGCGCCAGACCGGCGACTTCGCCCCGCCGCCAGTCACCCGAATTTCCTTCGCCTTCACCCCGAGGGCAGCGAGGCGACGCAGACCGTAGTTCATGCCCATCGTCACGCCCTCCATCGCTGCACGAGCAACGTGCCCGGAGGAGAAATTTTGGTTGTTCAAACCCAACAGCACCCCCGAGCCAGCCGGGACATTTGGGGTCCGCTCGCCTGCCAGATACGGCAGCAGCACCAGTCCACCGGCACCGGCGGGAGCAGCCAGCACCGCAGCATTTAACGCCGCATGATCTTGGCCAAACAGAGTGCGCACCTGCTCGGTCACGGTCGTGACATTCATCGTGCACAAGAGCGGTAGCCAGCCGCCCGTCGAAGAACAAAAAGCTGCAATCTCCCCGGCCGGATCGATCACCGGTTTTCCCGCGTAGGCGTAAATCGTGCCACTCGTGCCGAAGCTCGCCGTCACGACACCAGCCGCGACATTCCCCGTGCCGATCGCGCCCATCATGTTGTCGCCCCCACCGGCACTCACGACGACGTCGACCGGAAATCCGTAGCGCGTGGCCAACTCCGGGCGCAACGTTCCGGCCGCCTCATGCGAACCCGACAACGGGGGTAGCCAGGCGGCGAGCTTCTTGTCGATGGCATGGATCGCGGCGCGAGACCACGTGCGCTTGCGGACATCCATCAGCGCTGTCCCGGAGGCATCGCCGAACTCCATGAAGTAGTTTCCGGTCAGGAAAAAATTAAGGTAGTCATGGGGCAGTAACACGTGGCGCAATTTCGCATAATTCGCCGGCTCGTGGCGTTTCAACCAAAGAATTTTGGGTGCCGTAAACCCCGGAAGAATCAGGTTTCCTGTTTTGCGGATCGCGGCTTTCGGTCCGCCGAGCTTTTTCGTGATGATCGCACATTCCGCTGTCGTGCTCGTGTCGCACCACAGCTTGGCCGGCCGGATCACATTGCCTTCGGCGTCGAGCGGCACGAAGCCGTGTTGCTGTCCGGAAACACCGATGCCCCGGACCTGCGTGCCATCGATTTTTCCCGCCACTTCGCTCAACACAAAATCCAGCGCCGCCGTCCATTCCTGCGGATGCTGCTCCATATGGCCGACCGACAAACCCTCGATCAATTTGTGCGGAGCGCGCGCCTCGGCCACGACCGTGCGGGTGCCGAGGTCGAGGACGACCGCTTTGACGCTCTGAGTGCCGGAATCGATGCCGATGTAGAGGGACATGGGAGTAAGAAAGAGTGAAATCTGGAGCGGAGGAAAGTCTCCCCCTCGTCATGACGAGTGCGGCCGTTCACCGGTCCGATCGAACACGCCGATCACTTCGGACCGGTATTATTGGTCTTCATCGCGTCAAGAAACTCGACCGGCGAAAAATCATCCGTCAGCAAACGCGCCCGCTCGACCTGCTTTTTCGGAATCGCCATGTGCTCGGCTTTGAGTGCCGCCAAATCAAGCCGTCCTTCGAAGACTTGCGCGACCGCTTTTTCCACTGCGGCCCAGTTCTCCGGTTGGGTCATATCGGGCGTGCGATACTTGACGGCGCACGCGATCACGTTGCCGCGGCCTTCCGTTTCAAAGAGCACGACCTGTGGAAACACGGCCTTGATCGTCTTGATGTCCGAGTGAAACAGCTCGGTGCCCGAGTGCAGATTGCTGATGAAGACGCCGCGCTCGGTCAGGCGCGCGGCGCATTCACGGTAATACTCTTCGGTCTTCAAATGCGGCGGCACAAACCCACCGCGGAACGCGTCGAGGATGATCCAATCCCACTGGGTCTTGTCCCGCTTCACAAACATCCGCCCGTCGGTGAGCGCCACGGGCATTTTGGCCGTCGACTTGAAGGCCATCCGCGTCTCACAGAGTTCAAGCACTTTGGGGTCAAGCTCCACGGATTGCAGCAGCGCGTCTGGATATGCGGCCGAAAACAACCGGTGAAAACCCGCGCCCCCCAGACCGATCATCAAAACCCGCGAAGGCTGCGGTTGAAAAAAAAGTCCGGTGTAAAGTGTCCGCGTATAGGCCACCATCAACTTCAGGGGATCGCTCAAATCCACCGCCGATTCCAACGCTTCCCCCCGGCGCGAGCGGGCGCGCAGCTCGACGACGGAGCCGGTCTTCTCGATCGTCAGACTGTTATAGATGGTATCGAAGCTCTCGACGTAGTTGCCGCTGTCGGCGGCAGGCACCGCCACGGTCGCGAGTGAAAAAACGAGGAAACAACGGGCAAGTTTCATGAGGAAGCAGGAGCACGGAGGAACCGCAACAAAGCCGCGAGATTGAGCAGCGCGACCGCGAGCCAGACGTAGAGCAACGTCGAGACTCGAAAATTTGGGATCAGCACAAAGGTCGTCAGCATCACCCCCGCGATGTTACCCAGCGTGCTGACGCCATAAACGAGGCCGGAGGCATTCCCCGGTGCGACGCCACGCTGGGCGAGAAATTGGACACACTGCGGCGAAAACGTCGAGAGGGCCGTCACCGGCACGAAAAATAGCGCGAGGCATGACGCCAACACGCCCGGCAAAACCGCCGTGAAGGCAATTTCAATCTGCCCCACGAGCCCCCGGCCAAATCCGGCGGTGACCGCCAACGAAACCACGGCGGTGACCGCACACGCGAACTGGCTCCGCCGCCGTGGGGCCGTCGCTAAATTACTGATCGCCCCGCCCACCATCGATCCGATGCTGAAAGCCGCCAGAAAGGTCGAGATCAGGCAGGCCCATACATCGATGGCCGAACCAAAATGCGGGCTGAGCAACCGGGATCCGAGCATCTGAAAGCCCATACTCAAGATGCCCAGAATGACGACGGTGACGTAGAAAGCGAAGAGTGGCACGGGGAAGCCGCGGAACGTGCGACATCACTTTCGCGATGTCACCTCGAAAGTCCGCCTCGCCCGAAAGTGGCGCAGACCTGCGGCCGGCCCCACCGACTGAGTCAAACGATGCAATCGAGTGCCTTGGCCGGCGCGCTCCGGGTTCAGCACATCTCACCACTAACTGTGGCGGCTGACTGCGTGTGATTCGCGGCAAGACTTCGGGGTTTCATCCACGACCGTTGCAGCGAAGACCGCGAATTGATGATGAGAAAACCGGCTGGCGGTCCGTCAGGTCGATGCCATGCGTTGATTCACCTTCGGACTCCCTGCGGGTCTCCCTCTGAAGACGCGTGCGCGGAATTCGTTTCAAAAATCTTCGATTTTGTCCACGCCGGGCAGCCCGGGGAACACACTGAGCAGCGTCATCGAGAAGTCTTCAGCACGAGCCACTCCAGCGCCGCTCACCTTTTGGAATAAACCAACCCGCGAAGCCCGCCCACGCCAAGTGCCGTGAGTCTCACCCGAGGGTGTGAGGCGCGGTCCAAACGCGGATCGCTCCTCGGCTCACCCTCACTCGTCGCTCCGCCACAGCGCACAACCGAGCGCCGGCACGAACAAATCCGGCTCGACCGGCAGCGTCGCCCCATGTCCTTCCGAAGCAAAAAACCGTTCGTGGTCGGCCAACTGCTCCCACGCGCCCGCCACCGCGCCCGCGATGCCTTCGCCCACGTGAATCGTCACGTCACCCAACGAGGGGTTAACCGCAAACAACAGCCGCTCTGCGCCCTGCGAAAAGTCCGCGTTATAAATGACCGCAAACGCGGGCGATCCGGACGCACGGAAAAACAGGAAAAAGCCCTCGCTCGGCCGCGCGCCTTGGCGCAACAACCGCCCCGTCTCGCTGCGGCGAAACGCGATCCAGTCGGCGAAATACGCGTGCGTGCCGAGATGCCGATAGAGCCGGCGGTAATCGAGCGCGTTCAGATCACCCCGCAGGTAGGTGTTGTTCACCCCGTGCTTGGAGCGGAGGAAATCCTGCCCCGCCGCCAACATCGGAATGCCCAGCGACATGAACAACAGCGCGGCCATCAGGTGGGTCCGCTGGCGATCATTGGCCGTCGGCATGAAGCCGTTGGAGTTGCCGTTTTCCGTGATCATGTCGATCCACGTGCGGTCATCGTGCGACTCCGTGTAGTTCACCGTCTGCGCCGGCCACTTGGCAAAATACCACGGCGAGCCCCGCAAAAAATATTCCATGCGTTCCGCCGCCCCGCCGCCCCGCACATAGTCGCGCACGAAATCCCGGTAACCGTCGTTCCACGACGCCCAACCCGTGTCGCGCAAAGCCCCCGCGATGTGCCCGCGGAAACTCCACGGCTCCGCAATCAAGATCACGTCGGGCTTCACGCGCTTCAGCGCCACCTCGACATCGCGCAACACATCCGCGCCGATCAGCTCCGCGAGGTCGAAACGAAATCCGTCGACGCCAAACGCCTCGATCAGGTGAATACAGCTGTCGATGATGAGTCGTTTCGACATCGCGGAACGCGCCCGCAAGTCGTTCCCGCAACCGCTGAAATTGGCGAGATTCCCCGCCGCGTCCTGTTCAAAATAATAGAGCCGGTCGATCAACATCAGGTGCGCCGGCACGCCGACGTGGTTGTAAACCACATCGAGGAGGACCGCCATGCCGCGCCGGTGAAACGCGGCGACCAATTCCTGCAACTCCCGCACGCCCGACGCGGCCTCCGGCACCAGCGCGTAGCCGCTCTCCGGCGCGAAAAAATTATTTGTCATGTACCCCCAGTGGTAGTCGGCCGCCGCCACGTTGTCGCACGCCTGCACCGGCTGCAGTTCCACACAGTTCACCCCGAGATGGTGCAGGTAAAAATCTGAACTCTCGACCCACTTGCGCACGCCCGTGAACCCGCGGCGCTCCTCGGGCAGCGCCTGCACCGGGGCGTTCGCCGCGAGATCCCGCACGTGCGCCTCGGCGATGATCAGGTCGTGCCACGCCGGGGTCTTGAAGGTCCGGTCGCCCTGGCCCACCCACGCGCGATCGAGCACAATGCCCGGTCCATCGTGCTGGACCGTCGCCAGCGCATAGGGATCGAGCACGCGCATCTGCGGATCAAATTTCCCCGGCCCGGCGCGCACGCCATCCACCGCATACCAATAAAACCAGCCGTGCAGATTACTCCCGAGCGCCACTTCCCAGACGCCGGCCGAGCCGTCGGCATCCGGCCGCCGCACCAACGGAAATTCTTGGACTTCGCTCAGCTCGCCCAGTGCGTGGCGCAGCGACAGCGTCACCCCCCGCGCCCTCGGCGCAAACAGCCGGAACACCGTCTCCTCCCCCCGCACCAACGCCCCAAGCGGCAGATCGGTTTTCAAGTCGTGAAAGAAGACCCCCGGCACCAGCGGCACTCCGTCCTCTGCCGTCGCCTCGCTCCTCCCGGCCCACGCCACGGTCAGGGCCTCCGCGAGATCGAGCGGCTGCGCCAACGAAAATCGCCAGAGGTGCCGACCCGTGCGAGCCGGGTCGATCACGCGGTTCACATTGCCGTCCCGATCGCGCACGCCGTTGGGTACGTCGTCCGGCAAACTCAGCCAATGATGTTCACCAGTCACGAACTTGAACCGCTGGCCCGCCGGCTTCAGAAAACGCGCCGCGTCGCCCCGCCACATCAACACTTGCTCGCCATCCAATTTCTCCGGTCGCAACCGCCACGCCTCATTGCCGACCGCCGCCTGCCAGCCATTAAATTCTCCCGCCACATATAAGGTGTCCCGCGCCAGATCGATCTCGGAGCCGTGCTCCGGCGTGAGCGCAAACACCATCTCCCCCGCCGCATTGACGAAATAACGGTAACTGCAGGCGGCCATCAAACCCGTGTCCACCGAAAGTCCCGCCGGGGTCGGACACTGCGCCCCCAGCGTAAAATGCGGAGGCACCTTCGATCTCCAGTCGCGGTCCAACTCCACCACACCCGTGGTGAGGGATTCGAGCCAAGCCCGGACGATACGATGCGACGGTTCTACCATGTGAAATGCAAAGCATTCGCCGCACCGTCCGCGCGACAAGCGGGAAACAGCCGAGGGAAAATAATCGCCCCCCCAGCCTCCGCGCATGATTTGCCGGGCTCCGCCTTTTGTCGCTCCTCTCCTCCCTCGCGAATCCCGTTTCATCCGCTTCACCGCGCCGCTGCGTTACTTCGCAGCCGTGTTTCTCCCGTGTAGCCCAGAGTCCTTCCTCCGCGTTCCCTCACCAGCCCCGATTTTCCCGGCGTGACGAATCCGTGACGGGCGATTTCCCGGCGTGACATTCTCTCTCCCGCACCCTCCGTTCACGTCTATCGCATCTTAGCCGTCCGTCGCACCCGTCTCGTCGTCGCCGCAGCCTCGTCCCTTTTTTTCGTGAAAATCCACTCCTCCGCCCTCGCCCTTGTCGCCCTGTTCCTGTCCGCCGTCACCGCCTTTGCCACGATCAACCCGGCGCTGCAAATGTTGACCGGCAACCCGAGCGCCGCCGCCACCGATCCCGTGGTCAACCGCACGAACTTCCTCATCCAGCGCGCCCAATACGCCTTCGGTTACAACGACACCACGCGCGAGCCCAACTGGGTCGCCTGGAATCTCACCTCCGGGGACGTCGGCACCAGCGGTCGCTCCCCCGATTTTTTCCAAGACACCAACCTCCCCGCCGGCTTCTACCAAGTCCTGCCGACGGACTACAGCGGCTCCGGTTATGATCGCGGCCACCTCTGCCCTTCCGGTGACCGCACGGTCAGCCGCGCCGACAACGACGTCGTGTTTTTCATGTCGAACATGATGCCTCAAGCTCCCGACAATAACCAAGGCGTGTGGGCCAGCTTCGAGACCTACTGTCGCACGCTCGCCGACGCCGGTAGCGAAGTCCTCATCATCGCCGGCCCCGGTGGCTTTGCCGGTTCGACCATCGCGAGCGGCGTTTCCATCCCCGGATTCACCTGGAAGATCGCCGTCGTCGTCCCCCTCGGCGCCGGCACCGCGCTAAGCCGCATCACGGCCACCACCCGCGTCATCGCCATCAAGATCCCCAACACCGCCGGCGTCCGCAGCAACCCGTGGCAACAATACGTCACCTCCACCACGCAACTCCAGACCGACACCGGCTACACATTTTTCACCGACCCCGCCCTCGCCGGAGTCGCCGCCGCCCTCCGCGCGCAAGTTGACGGGCAGACCGCCACCGGCGCTCCCACCCTCACCACGCAGCCTTCGGCCCAAACTTCCGCCGTCGCCGGCAGCGCCAGTTTTTCCGTGACCGCCACCTCGAACCCCGCCTCCACCGCCATCTTTCCCTTATCAAGAACCTCTTGGTAAGGGATTAATTTTTTGCAGATACCTGCGCGGGAGCGAGAAGCAAAACGGGCGATTTAACGCCTTCGAAATAAGTTCTTGTTGTGCTGGTCCGGCGAAAGGCCAAACCGCCTCCAAAAACGAGGCTGTCCACGGTGCCGTTAAATTTCGGTGCGTGAGTTTTCCGCAGAATCTGCGATAATGTCCGCAGATCAGAAACACCTCGGGGTAGAGGCCTTGTTGGGACTCCCCCGGTCAACCTTAACCAAGGAATTTTCATGCCTGCGATTCCCTCGAATTCTTCGCGTCCCCGTGCCTGCACGGTGCCCGTGGCCATCTACTCCCGCGTCTCCACCGCCAACCAGGTCGGAGGGCGCTTCGACTCCTGCGAAAGCCAAGCCGCCGTCTGTCGCGACTACATCGCGAAACACGCCAGCGACGGCTGGTTTGAAATCGCCTGCTTCTCCGACCCGGCCTACTCGGGCGGTTCGATGAACCGGCCCGGCGTCCGCGCGCTCATGCGCCAAATCGAAGCCGGCGAAATCAAGATCGTCCTGATCTTCAAACTCGAACGCGTGCTGCGCAGCACGGACGAATGGGGACCGTTTCGATCCTTTCTGCAGCAACACGGCTGCCGGCTGGTCAGTCCCACCGAGGACCTCTCCGACGAAACTCCGTCCGGTCGCCTGAAAAACAACCTCATGATGAGCGTAGCGGAATACGAGCGGCTGAACACCGCCGAAAAAATCCGCATCAAACTCAACGAGCAAGCGAAGCGCGGCTTTTGGACGGGCGGGCAGGTCCCCTTCGGCTACGTCTACGATGAAACCCTCCAAGGCCTCAGCCCACATCCGACCGAAGCGGCCACCTTGCGTCGCATCTTCGAATTGGCCGCGAGTCTCACCTCGCTCACCGAGATCGCAAACACGCTCAACACCGACGGCCTTCGGACTCGCGCACGCATTTTCAACCGCCGTAGCGGCGCCAAACAGAACGTCGGCGAAAAGCGTTTCCGCTCCGACATCGTGCGCCGGCTGATCACACGTCCGCTCTACGCCGGCCGGGTGCGCATGAACGGCAAGGAATTTCCCGGCCAGCACGCGGCCCTCGTATCGGATGACCTGTGGGAGCGCGCGAATGCCGCGATTCGGCCGGCGGCGTTGCCAGCGCCACGGCGATTCCGAGACCGCGACAAACACTTTCATCTGCTCAAGGC
>CAMBVX010000025.1 GCA_945871085.1 Opitutus sp. GAS368
CGGCCTTCGCGCAACCGCTGAACCGTCGGCGCTTTCTCCGCAACGTCGGCCTAGGCCTGTCCCTCCCCGTGCTGGAGTCGTTTGCTTCGCGGGTGCTGGCCGCGACGCCCGCTGCGGCGGGCGCCCAGATCGCGACCACGGCCACCGGCGCGCCGTTGCGCACTGCCTTCCTCTATTTCCCCAACGGCGCCATCCCCTCCGCGTGGTGGCCGAGCGAGGTGGGCAGCGATTTCACGCTCAACCGCACGATGGCGCCGCTCGCCAACGTGAAGCAGCACCTCCAGGTGCTCGGCGGCCTCACCGCGCTCTCCGCCAACGCGGGCCCGGACGGCGGTGGCGACCACGCGCGCGCCAACGGCACGTTTCTCACCGGCGTGCGCATCAAGAAAACGAACGGCGCCGATTTTCGCGCCGGCGTTTCTGCCGATCAGATCATGGCGCAGCAGATCGGCCTCCTGACGCCGTTTCGCTCGCTCGAGCTTTCCTGCGACACCGTGCTCAACGTCGGCACGTGCGACACCGACTATGCCTGCGTTTACCAGCACAACCTCGCCTGGAGTTCGCCGACGATGCCGCTCACACCCGAGGTGAACCCACGCCTATTGTTCGAGCGGATGTTCGGCGCGGGCACTCCGAAGGAACGCGCGGCAAACCTCGCGATCCGTCAGGCGCAAAAACGCTCCGTGCTCGACTTCATTCAAAACGATGTGCGCAGCCTCGCCCGCGAAGTGTCCGGTCGCGACCGCGAGAAGGTCGACGAATACCTTACCGGTGTGCGCGATATCGAACTCCGCATCCAGGCCGCCGAACAATCCCGTGCGCAGCGTCCGCAACCCGACAGCGACGCGCCCGACGCCGGCATCCCGGCCAGCTACACCGACTACGTGCGCCTGATGTTCGACATGCTGCATCTCGCGTTTCAGACCGACAATACGCGCGTCGCCACGTTCATGATCGCCGGCGACGGCAACAACCGCGACTTCGCCGAAATCGGCGTCAACGACGGGCACCACAACCTGTCGCACCACGGCGGGAAGCAGGACTGGATCGAGAAGGTCGAGAAGATCGACCACTGGTATGTCAGCCAGCTCGCCTACTTCCTCGAGAAGATGGAGGCCACAAAGGACATCGACGGCCACTCGCTTCTGCACAACTCCCAGATCGTCTACGGCAGCGCCAACGCGGACGGCAACCGCCACTCGCATACCAACCTGCCCGTCCTCCTCGCCGGACACGGCGGCGGCACGTTCACGCCGGGCCGCCACACGAAGTTCAACGACGAACCCGTCACCAACCTCTTCCTGAGCATGATGGATCGCATCGGCGGCACCCAGCGGATGGAACGTTTCGGCGACTCCACCGGACGCCTCGCGAAGATCTGAGCGCCGCCCACTGAAGCATGCATGCATCGCGGGCTCTGTCCGACTTGAAGCTGCGCCTCGCCCACGCCGCCGTCGCGTTTTGCCTGCTCTCAGGCGCGCAGATCCTGTGCGCCGCCGACGCACCGCCCGCCGGCGCACCCCGTGGCGGGCGCGGCGGCCCCTTAACGGCGGAGGATCAAGCCGCCATCGCCAAGCTCACGGAACTTCCCACGTGGAAGCCCGGCGTCGCCGACGGCGACTACTCCATCTCCCCGCCCTACGCACCCGCGCCGGAAAACGCGCCGCGCGCAGGCGTCCCACAGGGCAAGGTCGTGACGTTTCACCTCGACCAAGCCGACAGCAAATTCTACCCGCCGGCACCCGGCCGCGGCGGCACTCCGCCCGGCCCGCGCGAGGTCAACGTTTACATCCCGGCCCAATACGTTCCGGGCACGCCTGCGCCGCTGCTCTTCTGTCACGACGCGATGGGCATGCATGACAACAAACCCGCGCCCTACCTGCCCACCATTCTGGACAACCTGATCGCCGACCAGCGCCTGCCGGCGATGATCGCCGTGATGGTCATGCCGAGTAATCAGCGCAGCCTCGAATACGACACCGTCTCCGGCAAGTTCGCACAGTTCGTCGAGGCCGAGGTGCTCCCGCGTGTCGTCAAGGAGTGCAACGTCACCTTCACTACCGACCCCAACGCGCGCGCCACGCTCGGCGGCAGCTCGGGCGGTGCTGCGGCACTCTCGATGGCCTGGTTTCACCCCGAGCTTTACCGCCGCGTGCTCGTGTTCTCCGGCACCTTCGTTAACCTCCGCAACGATCCGGTCGCCGCCCCGCACGGCGCGTGGGAATACCACGAGAACTTCATCCCGAAGACCACGCCCAACAAGCCCCTCCGCATCTGGCTGCACGTTTCCGACCGCGACAACGGCGCCAGTGGCTCAAGCGCCGGCATGGGCAACTGGGTCATCGCCAACCAGCGTATGGCCGAGGTGCTGAAAGCGAAGGGCTATCCCTACCAATTCGTCTACGCGAAGGAGGCGGGCCACGTGGACCGCCCCGTCCGCGCGACGACGCTCGCGCCCGCGCTCGAATGGCTCTGGCAGGACTACAAGCCTGCGACGAAGTGAAGCCGCGAGCACTCATGCAGCAGCAACCCCATCTATCCCGATGAATCGTCTCCCTCGTATGCTCTCCGCGGCGGCGCTCGCCGCGCTCGTCTTCGTTTCGGCCCAAGCCCAACCCAACAATAATTCCCCCGGCGGCACCCCGGGCGCTCCCGCCGTCGGCGGCCGCGGCCGCGGACCCGGCGTCGAATCCGGCCCCGGCACGGCCTATAAGTCCCCCGAGGTCAACGCCAACAGCTCGCTCACCTTCCGTCTGCTGGCACCCAACGCCAAGTCCGTGCGCGTGCTCACCGATATGCCGAAGCTCGGCAAAGTCACTGTCCACGGCTCCGCCGGCTACGACATGGTTAAAGACGAAAAGGGCATCTGGTCCTACACCACGCCGCCGCTCACACCCAGCTACTATCAATACTGGTTCATCGTGGACGGGCTTACGACGCCTGACCCCATGAACACGTTCGTCCGCCCAGCGACTGGGACCCCTGGCGTCTACAAGAGCGTGGTCGGGGTCCCCGGCAAAGAGGCCGAGTTCATGATGTTTCGTGACGTGCCGCACGGCAACCTGACCGAGCATCACTACTTGAATAGGGAGAACAAGACGTCGCGTCGCGTGGTCGTCTACACGCCGCCCGACTACCACACCAGTGGCAAGAGCTACCCGGTCATTTACCTCCTCCACGGCTTCAATGACTCCGAACGTGGTTGGACGCAGTCCGGCATGGCCCACCACATCATGGACAATCTGATCGCCGAGGGGAAAGCCGTCCCCGCGATCATCGTCATGCCGTTCGGCCACAATATCACAACGTCGATGGGAAAAGTGGCGGAAATTGCCTACACGCAGAAATCGCTCGGCTTCACGCCGCCGCCAGCGGCGGCACGTGGTGCGGGCCGCGGCGCAGCCGGCGCGCCGGGCGCCGGTGCAGCCCCGGGAGGTGCCGCTGCTGCCGCTCCTGCAACTGCCGCTCCCGCAGCTGGCGCTCCCGCAGCTGCCGTCCCCATAGCCGGGGCTCCCGCAGCCGGCGGACGCGGAGGCGGCATTGGTGGCCCGACCGCAGATGGATGGTCGATGGAAAAGGAAATCCTCAATTACGTCATCCCCTACGTCGAAAAAGATTTTCGCGTGATCAAGCACAAGGATAGTCGCGCCATCTTCGGCTACTCGATGGGCGGCGGTCACGCCACCTCGATCGGCTTTGGGCACCCTGAAGTATTCTCCCACGTCGGCGGCATGAGCGGCGGCGGTGCCAATTTTATCACCTCCAACCCGGCGCGGGCGGCGACGGCGAACAAGGATTACAAGATGATCTTCGTCGGTTCGGGCACCGAGGACGGCGCCATCAACGGCGCCCGCACGTCGCACGCGGCAATGACCGCACAAAACATCAAGCACATCTTCAGCGAAGATGTCGGCTACGGTCACGACTACCAAGTTTGGCGGCTCTACCTCTACCGACTCGCGCAGCAGACCTTCCGGGATTGAGGCGCCCGTCCGTGGCGAAGGCCACCGAACCGAAATCAGCTCCTTGACCGACACTCGCACCTTCATGAATTTTGCCATCCACTCGTCACGTCGCATCGGCTTTTTCCGCTTCATCGCACTGTCCGGCTTCGCTCTCGGCCTGGCGTTCTCCGCTGTCGCGGCGCCGCTCAATGTCCTCTTCCTCGGCGACAGCGGCATCCATTTGCCCGGCACCCGCCTGCGCGATCTCGCACCGGCGATGATCGGTCGCGGTATCCATCTGGTCTACACCGAGGACACGCCGGCCGCGCTCTCGCTCGAAAACCTGAAGCGCTACGACGCGCTCTTGATCTACGCCAACACCACGCGCCTCGAGCCCGCGCAGGAGCAGGCCCTCGTCGATTACGTCACGCAGGGTGGCGGACTCATCGCCGTGCATTGCGCCTCGGCGGCGTTCGGCAACTCCGACCGCTTCATCGCGCTCGTCGGCGGGCGGTTTCACAGCCATCAGACCGGCACTTTCCGCACCCGCATCGCGGAGCCGAGCAGTCCCGTGATGCAGGGCTTCTCCGGCTTCGAGAGCTGGGACGAAACTTACGTCCACGACCGGCACAACGAGACCAATCGCACCGTCCTCGAATACCGCGAAAACGAGCCGTGGACCTGGGTTCGCTCCGAGGGCAAGGGTCGCGTGTTCTACACCGCGTGGGGCCACGACGCGCGCACGTGGACCAATCCAGGTTTTCAGGATCTCATGGAGCGCGGCATCCGCTACGCCGCCGGCCAGAAATTGCCCGACGCTCTTCCGAAGACGAGTTCCGTGGCCGCGTTCGAATACGAGGACGCTTCGGAGACCTTGAAGGTCCCCAATTACAGCGCCGATCCGAATGCCAAGCGCGAAGGTGCCAATCCGTGGCCGAAGATTCAGAAGCCGATGACGCCGCAGCAGTCGATGGAGCACATCGTGGTCCCGGCCGGCTTCGAGCTGCAGCTCTTCGCTTCCGATCCCGAGATCAAGAAACCCATCGCCATGGCTTGGGATGAGCGCGGCCGGCTCTGGATCATCGAAACCACCGACTATCCCAACCGCTTGGTCGAGCCGGGTCAGAAGGGCAACGACCGCATCGTGATCTGCGAAGACACGAACAGCGATGGCAAGGCCGACAAATTCACAGTCTTCGCCGAAGGGCTCAACGTCCCGACTTCTCTCACCTTTGCCCGCGGCGGCGTGATTGTGCATCAGGCACCGGTCACCCTTTTCCTGAAAGACACCAACGGTGACGACAAGGCTGACATCAACGAAGTGTTGCTCACTCCCTGGAGTCGGGACGACACCCATGCCGGGCCGAGCAACCTGAACTACGGCCTCGATAATTGGATCTGGGGAGTCGTCGGTTACTCTTCGTTCCGGGGAGGCAGCGTGGGCGGCAAGCCCGTTCCCCAAATTCGCCAGGGCATCTACCGCTTCAAGTCGGACGGCTCCGCGCTGGAGCCGATCCGCAATACGAACAACAACACCTGGGGCTTGGGCATTGACGAGAACGGCACGATCTTCGCCTCGACGGCCAACAACGTCCCCAGCGTGTATATGCCCATCGCCTCGCGCTATTACGCGCCAGCAGGGCTGACGGCCGGCGTCCTTGGGTCCATCGCAGACACCTCGCGCTATCTGCCCATCACACCGAAATTTCGCGAAGTTGACGTTTTTGGCGGCTACACGGCCGCCGCGGGCCACGCGGTCTATACCGCGCGTTCGTATCCGAAGCGTTACTGGAATCGCGTGGCATTTGTCACCGAGCCCACGGGCCATCTGGTGGGCGAGTTCAACCTCGAACCCAATGGCGCCGCTTTCCGCTCGCGCAATCCCACCAATCTACTTTCCAGCGACGACGAATGGGTCGCGCCCATCATGGCCGAAGTCGGCCCGGATGGCTCGATCTGGGTGATCGATTGGTATAACTACATCATTCAGCACAACCCCAAGCCCGCCGGCTTCGAAAACGGAAAAGGCAACGCTTACGAAAACCCGCTGCGCGACAAACGCCACGGCCGCATCTATCGAGTCGTCTGGAAGGACGGCAAGCCGTCCGCGCAACCCAACCTCCACAATGCGAGCCCTGCCCAGCTCGTGGCCGCGCTGAAGAACGACAACCTGCTCTGGCGTCGTCATGCCCAGCGTCTGCTCGTCGAACGGGGCTACAAGGATGTCGTCCCCGCGCTCGTCGAACTCGCGAAAGAGCAGAGTGTGGACGAAATTGGCCTCAACGTCGGGGCCACGCACGCGCTGTGGACGCTCCATGGCCTGAACGCCTACGACACCTATCCTGCGGCGCTCGGTGCCGCGACTGACGCATTGAAGCATCCATCCGCCGGCGTGCGCCGCAACGCGGTGCAGGTGCTACCTCGCACGGTGGCCACCGCCAATCTCATTGCCTCCGGGAGCGTGCTCACGGATAGCGACGCGCAAGTGCGCCTTGCTGCCCTGCTCGCGATTGCCGACTCGCCCAACGTCCCCGCGACCGGCCGGGCGATCCGCGGCCTGCTGATGGCGCAGACCTCCACGCTTGATCGCTGGTCGGGGGATGCCGCCAAAATTGCGGCCACGGCGCAGTCCGAGGGTTTCCTCGCTGCCGTCACCCCCGAAGAGATGGCGGCCGCCCGCAATTCGATCGATCAAGCGTCCCGTCACCTGCTGGGATCGGCCTTGCTCGCGACGAGCGGTGCCGGGCTCCCGGCAGGCTGGGAACTCGTGCAGACCGCCGGCGAAGTCCAGGCCAGCCGGGCGAATAACTCGCGGAACGGCCAGCACTCGCTCCAAGTCGCGCTCAACGGTGAAGGTGCTGCCGGCGGGGCCAGCACCAAGGTCAAAGTGAAGCGCAATTTCCGCTACGAACTCACGGCTTGGATCAAGACCGAAGGGCTGCCGATGGCACCGCCTCAGGCAGGCCGCGGCCCCTCCGGTGGCGGTGGCCCGGGTGGGCGGGGTGGCGGCCTCGGGGCCGCGGGCGGCGCGACCGTGGCCCTCCAAGGGGGACCTGGTGGTCGCGGTGGCTTTGGCGGTGGCCCTCCCGGCGGACGGGGCGGTGCCCAGGCCACCGTGGCACGGGGAACGGCGGACTGGGCCCAAATTCGAGTCCCGGTGACCACGACCACTCAGGAAGAAATCACTCTCGTGGCCAGCGTTTCGTTGGGTGCTGCTTCCTCCGGCGGCACCACCAAAGGAACGGCGTGGTTCGATGAAATCGTGATTCGCGAGATCGGTCCCACGGACGAAACGATCAGCGATCCGCTTTCCAGCGTCATTAACCACGTCACGGCCCGCATGGTCACTACCCCCAAGATCGCGGAGACGACCAGCGTTACGGCCCCGGCCGCGTTGACCCTTAACCTCGGGGCGATCCCCAACGTGATGAAGTTCGACAAAGCCGAACTCACCGCCAAGGCCGGCACGCGGGTGCGTCTGGTTTTCACCAATAACGATCACATGCCGCACAACGTCCTGCTGCTTCGCGCCGGCACGCTTGAGGCAGTCGGCGCGATGGCGGACCGCATGGTGACGGATCCCACCGCCATGGTCCGCAACTATATCCCCGACACGGCGGACGTGCTGGCCAGCACGCCACTCGTGAACCCGAACGAAACCGCCGAGTTCACGTTCACCGCGCCCGCGACGCCCGGTCGTTACCCTTACGTCTGCACCTTCCCCGGTCACTGGCGTCTCATGCAAGGCACGCTCGTCGTCACGCCTTAAACCGAAACCCCGCGCCCGCCATGTCGCAGAAAAAAATCAATCTCGCCCTGCTATGGCTCGCCAGCAGCGGCACGATGACCGGCGGTGCTTCCTTGCGCGCCGCGGTGCCGCCGGCCGTCGCCTCCGCGTTCATCGAAAAGCACTGCGCCAGTTGCCACAACGACGTCGACAAGGAGAACGGACTCGACCTCACGAGCCTCGCCTACGCGCCGGACGACGCGGCCAATTTCGCGATGTGGGTGAAGGTGCACGATCGCGTGCAGTCCGGCGAAATGCCGCCGGAGAAAAAGCCGCGGCCTGCGACGGCGGACCTCACCCAATTCGTGCAGACGATGGCGTCGACGCTGACCGCTTCCGAGCGGGCGATGACCGCGACCGAAGGCCGCGCCGTGCAGCGGCGGCTCAATCGCTACGAATACGAAAACGCGCTGCGCGATCTGTTGAACGTATCTTGGGCGCAGGTGAGAGACAAGCTGCCGCTAGAGGGTGAACGCTATGGCTTCAACAAGAGCGCCGAGGCTCTTGATGTGTCGTTCGTGCAGATGGAGCGCTACCTGTCTGCCTCGGACTACGCGATGCGGCAGGCGATGGCGGCGGCGTTCGAACGACCGGCGAAAAGCGTGCGAAAGATATATGCGCGCGACGTAATCTCGGGCTATCAGCCGCGCGAAAACGGCACGCTGCCCGACCGGCTGGCGTTCCCTGTGCTCGACTCGCGCGCGCAGACTGAGGTGCGTGCCGGCCGCGTCCCCAACTCCGACCCCGCGACCCGTGAACGCGAGGCCGTCGGCAAAGTTTCCAGTATCTTCAGCGACGCGGGTGGCTACAACTGGGGCTTCAGCGCGCCGACTTCCGGTCGTTATCGGATTCGCCTGAAAGGCTACAGCGTCTGGGTGAGCGGCGGCGGGATCGGCCGGTGGATGTTCGATGGGCAGGGGGCGGAAAAAGCTCCGACCTACTGGATGCCCGTCTGGCACCGGCCCAACGCCGACGAGATCTGGCCGGGTCGCAACGTCGAGCCCATCGGATTCTACGCGACCAGCTCCGGGCAGACCCGCCCGATCGGAGTGGGCGACTTTTCGCCCGAAGCGTCGGTCGTCGCAATCGAGGCCCAGCTCGCGGGCGGCGAGAGCGTTCGCACCGACGCCATGCGCTTCTTCCGCACGCGCGTGAACGGCACCGACGAACAATACGTCAACCCGCTCGCGACGGCGGACGGCATGCCGGGCTACGCGGTCCAATGGCTGGAAGTCGAAGGCCCGCTGGAGGACCCGACCGCGATAACTGGATACAAGCTCCTTTTCGCCGACCTGCCCATGCGTCGCATGGAGGCCGGGCAAACGGGTGGAGTGCTGCTCGAAGGAATTTCGCTGGCTGGCGCCGGCGCCGGTCGCGGCGGAATTGGCCCCGGCGGGCCGGGCACCGCTCGCGGCGGCCCGGGCGGGCGCGCCGGTGGACGCGGCGGTCGCGGTGGCGGCGGAGGCGGGCTGATGGTCGATGTGTTTTCCGAAAATCCGGAACAAGACGCTGATCGACTCCTCCGCGGCTTCATGCAGACAGCCTACCGGCGGCCCGTGCGAGAGGTGGATCAGCAGCGCTTCCTGGGGCTGTTCCAAAAGGAGTTCGCGCAAGGCTCGGGTTTTGCGCGCTCGATGCTCGCGGCTTACACGGGAGTGCTCGCTTCGCCGGGCTTTGTGTTTGTCGACGAGTCGCCGGGCCGGCTCAGCAACATGGCACTCGCCACGCGCCTCGCGCTTTTCCTCGGCAACTCCACTCCCGATGCTGCGCTCCGGGCGAAGGCCGAAAAGGGCGAACTGCACAACCCGGAGGTGTTGCGCGCTGAAACGGAGCGTCTCCTCAACGACCCGCGCTCCAGCCGCTTTGTCGAGGCCTTCACCGACTACTGGCTGGATCTGCGGAAAATCGACGACACGTCGCCGTCCTCGACTATCTACAACGACTACGAGATGGACGACCCTCTCAAGCTCGCCGCGCTCGACGAGACGCGTCTCTTCATCGCCGAGCTGCTGCGCTCCGATCTCCCCGCGCGCAACATCGTGGATTCCGATTTCACATTCCTCAACGGCCGCCTCGCCGCGCACTACGCGATTCCGGGCGTCGAAGGCGCGGCCATGCGTCGCGTGACGCTTCCCCCGGGCAGCGACCGCGGCGGCCTGATGACGATGGCCAGCGTGCTCAAGGTCACGGCCAACGGCACGACCACTTCGCCCGTGCTGCGCGGCCACTGGATCGCGGAGCGCATCCTCGGACTCGCGATCCTGCCGCCTCCGGCCGGCGTGAAGGCCGTCGAGCCCGACATCCGCGGCGCGGTGACCATTCGCCAACAGCTCGCCAAGCACCGCGAAGATGCTTCGTGCGCTTCGTGTCACATCAAGATGGACCCGCCCGGCTTCGCCTTGGAGAGCTTCGATGTGATGGGCGGGCGTCGCGACCGCTACCGCGCCGTGGCCGAGAATGTGCGTCCCGTGCGCGGCTTCGGCATGAGCGGACAAGCCTTCGCGTTTCACTATGGCCTCCCGGTGGACTCGGCTGGCGAACTGCCGGATGGCCGCGCCTTCAAAGACGTGCGCGAGTTCAAGGCTCTCGTGCTCAAAGACGAGCTGCCCGTCGCTCGCAATCTCGCGAAGCAGCTCGTGACCTTCGCCACCGGTTCTCCCGTGGGTTTCGCCGACCGCGCCGCGCTGGAGCAAATTCTGCAACGGGCCGCCACTCGCCATTACGGCGTCCGCACGCTCGTCCACGAGATCGTGCAGAGCGGGCTGTTCCAAAACAAATGATCCCGTCATGAAAGAATATTTCCCTGCCGCCCAAGCCCCGTTCATCGCCACCCGCCGCGCCCTCTCGCGCCGGCGCTTCCTCCAAGGCGCGGGCATCGCGCTGTCGCTGCCGCTGCTCGATGCCATGCTGCCACCGTTCGCCCGCGCGGCCAGTGGATCGTCGCCGCTCCTGCCGGGCGCGAAGCCGCGCCGGATGTTCGGTGTCTGCAACAACCTCGGCCTGCGGCCAGATCTCTTTTTCCCGACGGACAGCGGCGCGAACTACACGCCCTCGCCCTACCTGAAGCTGCTGCGGGAGCATCGTCAGGATTTCACCGTGTTCAGCGGCGTTTCGCACCCGAACGTGGATGGCGGCCACCCGTCCGACATCGCCTTCCTCACCGCCGCACCGCACCCGGCGAGCAGTTCGTTCCGCAACACCATCTCGCTCGATCAGCACATCGCCGAGCGCATCGGCACGCTCACCCGCTTCCCCTCGCTCACGCTCGCAGTAAACGGCGGCGGGCGCGGCCTGTCGTGGACGGGAACGGGCGTCGCCATCCCGCCCGAGCAGAGCGCCGCCGAGGTGTTCAACCAGCTTTTTCTTCAAGGCACGCCCGAGCAGGTGCAGGCCCAAATCCGCAAGCTCGATTCCGGTCGCAGCATCCTCGACGCGGTCGGCGAGCAGGCCAAGGACTTCCAGCGCGATCTCGGCGCGCGCGACCGCAGCCGGCTTGAACAATATTTCACCAGCGTGCGCGACCTCGAGCACCGTCTCCAAGAGTCGAAGGGTTGGGAGAGCAGACCCAAGCCGATCGTCAGCGCCGCGCCGCCGGTCGACCCGACCAACCCCGCGCAATACATGGCCAAGGTTAAAGTCATGTATGATGTCGTTCGCCTGGCCTTCGAGACCGACTCGACGCGCGCCGTCACGCTGATGCTCAACAGCGTCGGCACCCCGGTTATCTCTGACACCGGCGAAACCCTCACTGACAGTTACCACAACCTCTCGCACCACGGAAAAGCCGACGAGAAACTCTCGCAGCTCAAGATCATCGACGAGGGCCACATGAAGCTCCTCGCCGACCTGTTCCGCGATCTCAAGGCCGTGCGCGAGGGCGAGGAGACGCTCCTCGATCGCACGATGATCCTTTACGGATCCAACCTCGGCGACGCCAACGCGCACTCGACGATCAACATGCCGACGCTCTTTGCCGGCGGCGGCTTCCGCCACGGCCAGCACCTCTCGCTCGACCCGGCGGGCGGCATTTATCCGTTGCCGAATCTCTTCGTCTCGATGCTCCAGCGCATGGGCTTCGAGGACGGGAAGTTCGCCTCCTCCACCGGCACAATGAAGGGCGTCGAGCTCAAGGGCGCCTGAGCCCGCCGGAAGATTTCCATGCTTTCGCGATTCACAATTTCTCTCTTCTTCGCCGCCTGCGCTGCCGCCTGCGCGGCCGGAACAACCTTCACTCCTCCGCCCGGCCCGCTCGCCTCACCGGCCGCCATCGCGGCCCTCCGCGCCACCGTGCCGCCTCCCGCTGCCGGCGAAACCGTGGTCGATTTTGAGCAAGCGGAGATCGGCGCGCCGGTGCCGAAATGGGAGGAGAAAGGCGTGACCTTCGAACTTGCCGGCCCGCTCAAGCGCACGCCGGCGGCGAAACCGCGCGTGATGTTTTTTCCGCACCTCGCCACCGGCCACAAGGGCATTCTCAATGCGATGTCCACCGATCAGGCCGTGCCGCTCAAAATGACGTTGCCCGGTGCCGGCGCGTCTTCGGTCACGCTCGTGCTCTGGGGTTCGACCGGTTGCCCGGCCGTCGTTGAGGCCTTCGACCAGGAGGGCAAGCTCGTCGACCAGCAGTCCCTGACCGCCGTGCCGAGCCGCAAAGCCCCGGACGAGCCCGTTCCTTTTGTGACGATTACGCTCAAGGGCCCGGCGATCGCCTCCGTCGCGCTCAGCGGCCCGCGCAACGGCGAATTTCTGGCGGCGGACGAGCTGCGCTTCGTGCCGTTGGCAAAGAAATAGAATCTGTTGTCATGAAGAAACTCCTCCAGCTTCTGCTCCTCTCCACAGTGCTCGCATTCGCCTCGTCGGCCCTCGCCGCACCCGATCCGAATTTTCACATCTTCCTCTGCTTCGGTCAGTCCAACATGGAAGGGGGAGGCGCGCTGCAGGAGAGCGACAAAACGGTCGACCGACGCTTTCAGGTCCTGGCCGACTTCGACACCCTGGCTCGCAACCGGAAGATGGGCGAGTGGTATGACGCCATCCCGCCGCTCACGAAACGCACCCGCGGCATCTCGATGATGGACTACTTCGGCCGCACCATGGTCGCCAATCTGCCGGAAAAATACCGCGTGGGTGTCGTGAAGCTGGGTGTTTCGGGCACGCGCATTGAGCTCTGGGACAAGGACGCCTTCCGCGCCTACCTCGACAACCTGCCTCCCGACGGACTTTGGAAAAAACCGCTCGCCGAACAGTATGACGGGAATCCCTACGAGTATCTCGTGAAGCTCGCCAGGATCGCCCAGCAATCGGGCGTGATCAAAGGCATCCTGATCCATCAGGGAGAATCCAACTTCGAGGACCAAGACTGGCCCAAGAAGGTGAAGAAAATTTACGACGATCTCATGAAGGATCTGAGCCTCGATCCCAAGGCCGTGACCCTGCTCGCCGGCGAGGTGGTCAATGCCGATCAAAACGGCGAAAAGGCCAACGCCAATGTGATCATGAAGAATCTTCCCGGGACGCTCGCTAATTCCCACGTGATCTCGTCCGCTGGCGTCCCCGCCAATCGCGACCGCCTCCACTTCACGGCGGACGGCCAGCGGGAAATGGGCCGACGCTACGCCGAAAAGATGCTCACTCTGATGGGCTACAAAGCAACTGAACCTAAAGAGCCCTCCGTGAAAATCTCGGCGTCCGCGCCGACGACGGCGCCGGAGCAAAAAGTCTCGGCGAAACCTTGAGTTTCGACCGCGCCGGGGCCACCCGCCGATGCCGCAATCTCGGTGGGCCCACACCGGACGGTGCGCCTATGACTAAAGGAATAGGAGAAGCTATCACCATTGTTCGCTTGCTCGGCGCGAAACGGACCTGCCTCCTCTGCGCGTCACCCCACCCGGCCCTCGTCGTTGGTGGAGGTGCCCAAACCCCCAACCTTTCCGATGCCGCGCGGCGTCGCCGCGACACGCCCCCGCGTCGCGCGTGGGGCCTTCAGTTTTCAGTTTCAATCTCCAAGCAAGCCATGATCACCCCACACCCATCCCCGGCGGCCTTTGGCCGCTGCCTTGCCCTCGCACTGAGCATCCTCGGTGCCGCCCAACTCAACGCGCAGTCGACCGCCGCAGTCGACGCCGCCGCGCTCGCCAAATACGACAAGAACAAAAACGGCAAACTCGACCCCGACGAACTCGAACTCATGAACGCGGAGTCGGTCCTGCGCCTGTCCGCTTTCGAGGTTCGCACCGATCAGGACCGCGGCTATCAGGCGGCCAACGCCGGCTCCGGCGGTCGCATCGACATGCCGCTGAAGGACACGGCCTCGGCCATGTCCGCCTTTACCAAGGAATTCTTGGAAGACTGGAACGTCACCGACATGCGCGATTCGTTTCGCTATGCGATGAATGTGGATGCCGGCAACCTCGCCCAGATGGGCACGCCCTACGGCGAATTTGAGTTCAACTTCCGCGGGGTCGGTTCCTCGGGCAACTATCCGACCAGAAACTATTTTCTCTTCTACGGAGTCAGCGACTCCTACAACACCGAGCGCTTCGAAATGTCTCGCGGACCGAACTCGATTCTGTTCGGCGACGGCCAGATCGGCGGAGTCGCCACCACCGCGACCAAGGTTCCACGCCTTGATCGGAACGCCTACTCTGCCTCCACGCGGTTCGACAACTGGGGCGGCATCCGCGGGACGCTGGATGTGAACCAGAAACTCGGGTCGATGACCGCCGTCCGCGTCAACGCCAAGGCCCAGAAAAATACGGTCTTTAGTGCCTGGCGCGACAACGCGACCAACGAGGACAAAGCGATCACGCTCGCCGCCGCCCACGCCTTTTCCAGACGCACCAAACTGCGCACCGAAATCGAATTCGGCCGGGAGCTGCGGATGACTTGGGCCAACACCTACGGCGATCAGACCGCCTACTACACTCCCGGCTACCTCTACGATCGCACCAACCCGAATCTACCCGTCAGCCAGGGCCTCGCCGGCATCACCGCGGTGAGCACCAATGCCTTCAACTGGACTTACATTCCTGGTCTGCCGCAGTTGGGCCTCATCAACACCGGTGGCGCGGCGGTGAATGATCGGTCCTACCGCTCCACGGGCCATGGTTTTCCCATCCAACCGGAAGGCCGCACCGATCTGCCCGGCATCCGCAACGCCGCGAAACTCCCCAACCGCGAATTCAACCTCGGTGCCAACGACACGTTGGCCCGCTTCAAGAACCAAGTTTACAGCTTCTATCTGGACCATCAGATCGCGGACAACCTCTACGGCCAGATTTCGTATTACAACTACAGCAACGACCGCAACGAACGCTCCAACGCCCGGGTCGGCTCGCTCCAAATCGACATCAATCGCTTTCTCCCTAACGGACAGCCCAACCCGAAGGTGGGCGTCGCGTATGGTGAGGCCACCCCTGGCAAGGGCCATCAGGACAACTGGGTCCGCGAGTGGCGCGGTCTGCTGAAGTGGAACACCAAGCTGCCGTTCCGGGGCAAGGGGCAGTTCGCCGCGATTTTGGGTGAACGCAAGGAACGCTTCGAGGCCCGGGGCTTCACCCCGGTGCGGATCGATGGCACGCTCAACCTGCTCGCGTCGGAAAACAGCATCCGGTATCGTTACTATGCCGATGAGCCGAACAAGTATGGCAGCCAGTTCCTGCCGCCTTCCACGCCCGGCTTCACCTACGGATTTGTGCAGACCGGATTCGCCTCCACCGAATTCAAGAACATCAAATACGCCCAGCTTGTGGCCGCCACGTCGTTTCTCGACGAGCGCGTTTCCCTCGTGCTCGGGACGCGCTATGACGACCAGCTCAACCGGCAGCAGGGTAACATCGCCGGATTCCCCGATGCCCGCGGCCTGCAGAGCTACGGCGGCTTCGTGCCCGGAGTGGGCAATCGTCCGGGGGCTTGGAATATCGGCAAAGCCGAGCCCATCACCAGCAACGTCGGAGCGGTCGTCTGGCTCGACCAGAAACAGCGCGTCGGAGCTTTCTACAACTTCTCGCAGAATTTCGCCCCTCCTACCTCGGGTTCGGCGAAGATCATCGGCTGGAACGCCGACGGCACCATCGTCAGCGAAGGCTTCGGTGCCACCACCGGCAGCGGCCGCGAGTATGGCTTCCGCTTCAATCTCCTCGACGGCGCGCTCTACGCCGAGGCCCGCCGCTACGACAACAAACAGGTCGATCGCATCGACGGTCCGCCTGTCGGCAACTTCAACGGCCTTTGGACGAACGCGGGCAACTTCTACAACTCTAACCCGGACTACACCAGTGTGGCCTGGCGCGACGTGGCGGCGCTCAACACCAACGGCTATGAGTTCCAAGTCACCGGAAACTTCAAGGGCTGGCGGCTCACGACCAACTACGCGTTGCCGAAGACCGAGAACATCTCGATCCGCCCCGTGACGCAGGCCTACTTCGCGGCGTTTCTCCCAAAGTGGACCGACTGGGCCAACACCCTCCGCAACGACAAGGGCGATACCCTCACGACCGACAACCAGACCCAAATCCGCAACCAGATCATCAATCTTCAAAACAACTTTGCGGGCGTCGCTCCCGGGACGGTTAACAACGGCACGAACAAGTGGACCGGCTCGTTCAACGCCAATTATTCCTTCTCGCGTGAGAGCAAACTGCGCGGGTTCTCGGGCGGTTGGGCCATCAGCGGACGCGGGCCGCGCAAAGTCGGTTCGGTCAACCCCAACATCCTCTTCAACCTCCCAATCGGAGCCACGGCCACTCCGGCTCAAAACAAGCAGGCCTCTTTCGCCTACGTTTACGCCACGTCCTACTGGGTGCAGGACCTGAACGCCTCCTACTCGCGCCGCATCGGGAAGTATAATTGGAGGTTCCAGGTCAACGTGAACAACGTCTTCGACAAGGATGACCTGCAATACCAGAGCTACACGACCTACCGTGAGCTTGGTCAGGGCTCCAATCCCTTCGTCGGCGGCATGGTCAACAACGGCTTCAACTACCTCGACCCGCGCAAGATCAGCTTCACCACCACGGTCAGCTTCTGATCGCGCGGTTCGCTCCGTCCAAGACCCTCGGGCCGGCGCCGTTCTCACGCGCTGGCCCTTTCACTTTCACCCACCCGTCCGCCTAAACATGTCCCGCCTCTTCGCCACCACCGCCGGAATTGTCGCTGAAATTGACGGTGCGCTCCGCGCGCCGTCCCACCCGCTGACGTTCGACGAGATCTTCGGCTCCGACGATCCCGCCGCCCTCGTAAACTCCGCTTTCGCGTCCGGCCCCGTCGTCGCCGCACCGACCCGCCTGCGCGCTCCGCTCCAGTCGCAGGAAGTTTGGGCCGCCGGTGTCACTTACCTGCGCAGCAAAACTGCGCGCATGGCCGAAGCGAAGGATGCCGGCGGCGGAACCTTCTACGACAAAGTTTACGCCGCCGATCGGCCCGAACTGTTCTTCAAGGCGACGCCCCACCGCGTCGTCGCACCCGGCGACGCCGTCCGCATCCGCGCCGACTCAAGCTGGAATGTCCCCGAGCCCGAGCTCACGCTCGCGATCAACTCCACGGGAAAGATCTTCGGCTTCACGATCGGAAACGACATGAGCTCGCGCGACATTGAGGGCGAGAATCCGCTCTATCTTCCGCAAGCCAAGTCCTACCACCGCGCCGCTGCCATCGGCCCGTGCCTCGTCATCACCGACACACTGCCCGCCCCCGAAACAGTCATCGCCATCGAAATCCGGCGCGCAGGCGTCGCCGTGTTTTCCGGCGAGACAACCGTCGGCCAAATCAAACGCCCGCTCCCCTCGCTCGCTGACTGGCTGTTTCGCGAAAACAGTTTCCCCCACGGCTGCTACCTCATGACCGGCGTCGGCGTGGTGCCCCCCGACAGCTTCACGCTCCGGCACGGGGATGAAATCCGCATCACGATCGAGCCGGTCGGCACGCTCGTAAACACCGTCGATTGAACCATCCTACGACCGCGAAGCCCTCGCCCTGAGCACCGCTCCTATCCCATCATGCGCCTCCTCCCTCTCGCCTTCGCGGCGTTGTTGTCCGTCTCACTCGTTGTCGCTGCGGAGCCGGCCAAGCCCGCCACTGATCAATACTTCCTCGGTCCCGACTCCAAGCCGCAGGAAGGCGTGGCGAAGGGCACCGTCACCAAGGCCACGATCATCAGCAAAGTCTATGATGGCCGCACGTTCAACTATCAGGTCTACGTGCCCGCGAAATATGATGGCTCGAAACCGGCCGCCGTCTTTGTCGGCCAGGATGGCAACAACTTCGTGCGCGCGATTAACGAGCAGACTAAGCAGCCGGGCGCGTGGCACGTGCCCGTGGTGTTCGACAACCTGATCCACAAAAAAGAAATGCCGATCACGATCGGCATCTTCATCGATCCGAGTTCGCAGCAGCAGCGCGCCAACGAATACGACACCCTCTCCGACCGCTACGCGCGCTTCGTGATCGACGAGGTGCTTCCCGAGGTCGGCAAGACCTACCGGCTCACGAAAGATCCCGACGGGCGCGCGATCGCCGGCTTTTCATCGGGCGCGATCTGCGCGTTCACGGTCGCGTGGGAGCGGCCGGACGCGTTTCGCAAAGTCGTGAGCTTCTTCGGCAGCTTCACCTCGATCGGCTACCGCCCCGCACAAGGCGACCGCCCGATGCAGCCCGGTGGCGACCTCTATCCAACGCTCATCCGCCGAAACCCGATCAAGCCGCTCACCGTTTTCCTCCAGGACGGCTCCAACGATCTCAACAACCAGTTCGGCAGTTGGTGGCTGGCCAACCAGCAGATGCTCGCCGCGCTCGTATGGGCCAACGCCAACGCCGATCAGCGCAAATCTCCCGGCCCGCGCTATCGCGTGAACCACGCGTGGGGCGACGGCGGCCACACCGCCAACCACGGCGCCGCCATTTTTCCGGACGTGATGCGCTGGCTCTGGCAGGGCTACGAACCCAAGGACTGAGTTCCCGCCAAGCGCGGCTTCACCGGAGATTCCCCATGAGAAAGGCACCCCAAACGCTCCGGTCCGCGCTGGCTCTCGCCAGCGGACTGATTTGGGCCGACCCCACCCGCGCGGCCGAACGTCAGGCGACGCCCACCCCCGCCACCGCAAGCGTCACGACGATCACCGCCGCCGCCGAGGGGCCGCCGAACCCGCCGCCACCCGTTTACCTGTCGCCCGCGGAAAGTGTGAAACTCGTGCAGCTCCCGCCCGGCTACCGCCTCGAACTCGTGTTGAGCGAGCCCGATATCCGCGAGCCGGTCGTGAGCGTCTTCGACGGCAACGGCCGCCTCTACGTCGCCGAGATGCGCACCTACATGCAGGACGCCGACGCCACCAACGAGAAGGCGCGCACCAGCCGAGTCTCCCTCCATTGGTCGTCGAAGGGCGACGGCCATTTCGACCGGCATTCCGTCTTCGTCGACGACCTGCTGCTTCCCCGGATGATTCTTCCGCTGAAGGACAGCGTGCTCATCCAGGAAACCGATACCGGCGACGTTTACGAATACCGCGACACCGATGGCGACGGCGTGTCCGACGAGAAAAAACTATTTTTCAGTTTCGAGCCCCGCCGCGGTCAGAACCTCGAACACCAGCCCAGCGGACTAATTTGGGCGGCGGACAACTGGATCTACACGACCTACAACGCCACCCGCATTCGCTGGACCCCACACGGCCCGATGAAGGAGCCGACCGCTCCCAACGGCGGCCAGTGGGGCCTCGCGCAGGACAACTACGGCAAGACCTTTGTCGTCAATGCCGGCAACGAGAATGGCCCGAGCAACTTTCAACAGCCCATCGTTTACGGCGCGTTCAAGATGCGTGAAGAAATGTCGGCCGGCTTCAAAGAAGTATTCCCGCTCGTCGGCCTCGCCGATGTGCAGGGCGGCACGCTGCGTTTTCGCCCGGTCGATAAAACCCTCAACCACACGACCTCCGCCGCGGGCGTGGAAATTTATCGTGGCGACCGCCTGCCCTCCGACCTCGTCGGCGACATGTTGTTCGGTGAGCCGGTCGGTCGTTTGATCCGCCGTGCAAAGATCGAGGTGAAGGACGGTGTCACGAAGCTCCGCAACGCCCACGAAAAATCCGAGTTCCTCCGCTCCTCCGATCCCTTTTTCCGTCCCGTCAATCTCGTCAACGCGCCCGACGGCACGATCTACATCACCGACATGTATCGCGGCATCATCCAGGAGGGCAACTGGACGCGCAAAGGCTCCTACCTCCGCGGGGTGATCGACCGCCATGGCCTGGCCGACAAGATCAACGGCGGCCGCATCTGGCGCCTGGTCCACGACAGCCTGAAGCCCGGCCCGCAGCCGCGCATGCTCGACGAGCAACCCGCGCAACTCGTCGCCCACCTCAGCCACCCGAACGGCTGGTGGCGCGACACCGCCCAGAAGCTCATCATTCTCAGCCAGGACCAGTCCGTCGTCCCCGCGCTCCGGAATCTTGCGCGCACTTCCGCCAAGCCGCTCGCCCGCATCCATGCGCTCTGGACGCTCGAAGGCCTCGGGGGCCTCGACGCCGGCCTTGTCCGGGAAAAATTCAAGGACTCCGATCCCCACGTGCGCGTCGCCGCGATCCGCGCGAGCGAAACCCTGCTAAAGGCCGGTGACGCCACGCTCCGCGCCGACGTCATCGCGCAGTGCAGAGATACCAACCCTGACATCGCGATCCAGGGGATGCTCACCGCGAATCTCCTGAAGCTCCCTGACGCAACGGCCATCATCACGAAAACCGCGCAGTCGAATCCGGTCGCAGGCGTGAAGGAAATCGCGGTGCAGCTTCTCAATCCGCTCGGCGGCTCCATCGGCACCCAGTTCACCGGCCCGCAACGCGCCCTGCTCGAGCGCGGCCAGGGAACCTACCTCGAGCTTTGTTTCGCCTGCCACGGCATCGACGGCAAGGGCACCCCGATCGATGGCAAGACCGCCACGCTCGCCCCGCCTCTCGCGGGCTCCGCCACCGCCACCGGCCACCGTGACGCGATCATCCTATCGCTCCTCCACGGAATCGGCGGACCGATCAAAGGAAAAACCTACGAAGCCCCCATGGCCCCGATGGGTGGCAACGACAACAATTGGCTCGCCGCCGTCGCTTCCTACGTGCGCACCAGCTTCGGCAACCAATCGCCCCTTGTCACCGCGGAGGATGTGGCCCGTGTCCGCGCCGCCTTCCCCGACCGTAAGGAAGCGTGGACGATCGAGACCCTCAACGCCCGCCTGCCGCAGCCGGTCGGCAATCGCAGCGCGTGGAAATTCACCACGAACCGCCCGGCCAAGTTCGGCGCCAGCGACACTCCCGCCACCGGTCCGACTGGGATGAGCTTCACTGCCACCGCGCCGGTGACGGGCGCGTGGCTGCAAATCGAACTTCCCGAAGCCGTCACAATTTCCGAGATGCGCCTCAGCAGCGCCAAATCGCCGCGCAACTTCACCCGCGCTTACAAAATCGAGCTATCCACCGACGGTGAGAATTGGGGCGAGCCCGTGGCCACCGGCCGTGGCCTCGGTCCGATCATCGACGTGGCGTTTAGCGCGACGAAAGCCCGGTGGATTCGCATCACTCACACGCAGTCGCAATTCGGCCGAGGCGGGTTTGGCGGCCCTGGCCGCGCGGGCGGCAATTCTGCCAGCGCGAACGCCGCGCCCGTGGATGCCGCCGCGGCCAGCGCACCCGGCGCCAACGTTCCCACCGGTGCGAATCCGCCTCCCGCTCCGGCCGGTCGCGGCTTCGGCGGCGGTCCGCCGCCCACCGATTGGACGCTCGACGATGTCCAGCTCTATCAACCCGTGCCCACCGTCGCCGCCTCGTCGCCATGAACAACCGCATCACGGCGCGTTCAGTGCGACCCCACCGTCACCGGTTCTCGGAGCTGAAGGGTTGAGTGCGCCGCCGCCAAATTCCATCTCATCCCCAGATTTCTACCAGACCCCAAACCTATGAAATCCGCCGCACCTGCCGTCATTCCTCTGACCGTAGCTTTTGTCGCCGGCCTTTTGTTCGCGAGCGCCGTTGGCGGCCTCAACGCCCAAACACCTCCGGCGCCCACCGCGGCACGCACTGCATTTCCCGGCATGCCGAGCCCGGAGGAACGGAAACGGTTGCAGGAACTCACCGCGCTCGACCACAAGAACGTGCAGGAGCAACTCGGGATCACGAAGCTCCGCCCCGGCCCGAGCGGCAGCACTGCGCCCGATGCGGTCAATCCCGCGAACTACGATCCCGCCAAGGCGAATCCGTTTCCCAACTTACCCGAGGTGCTCACGTTGAAGAACGGCACGAAAGTCTCCACGCCCGAAATGTGGTGGAAGCAGCGCCGACCGGAACTCGTCGAGGACTTTGAGCGCGAAGTCATCGGCCGCGTGCCGAAAAATGTTCCCAAGGTCACGTGGGAGGTCACGCGCACCGTTCAAGCCCAAGTTGGCGATCGGCCCGTCGTTGCAAAACAGGTCATCGGTCACGTGGACAACTCCGCGTATCCGGGCATCACGGTCGACATCAAGATGGCCGTCGTCACGCCGGCGGACGCGAAGGCGCCCGTGCCGGTGCTGATGATGTTCGGTTCAGGCGGCATGCCGGACGATCCCGCCCCAAACTTCGGCCGCGGCCCGGGCCGCACCGGCGCACCCGCGGGACCGATCGATCCACCTTCGACGACTCAACTCATCGCTGCGGGCTGGGGCTACGTTTCAATCAGCACTTCGAGCATCCAGGCGGACAATGGCGCGGGGCTCACCAAAGGTATCATCGGTCTCACGAACAAGGGCGAGCCGCGCAAACCCGACGACTGGGGCTCGCTGCGGGCTTGGGCGTGGGGAGCGGCGCGAGGACTCGACTTTCTCGAGACCTACCCGGCGGTTGACGCGAAGCGCGTCGGCATCGAAGGCGTGTCACGCTATGGCAAGGCCGCGCTTGTCACGCTGGCGTTCGAGCCGCGCTTCGCGCTCGCCCTCGTCGGCTCTTCCGGTGAAGGCGGCGCGAAGTTGCACCGTCGGAATTTCGGTGAGGCCGTCGAAAATCTCACCGGCTCGGGCCAATATCATTGGATGGCGGGCAATTTTTTGAAATACGGCACCGAGGAATCCAAGTTCGGACGCAAGGACGCCAGCGATCTCCCCGTCGATGCGCACGAGTTGATCGCGCTCTGCGCGCCGCGCCCCACCTTCATCAGCTACGGCATTCCGGAAAAGGGTGATGCCAATTGGCTCGACCAGCAGGGCAGCTACATGGCCGCGGTCGCCGCCGGCCCGGTCTTCCGGCTGCTCGGAGTGCGCGACCTCGGTGACAAGGACGACTACCGCGTCGCAATAAAGCCGCCGGTAAACATGGGACTGCTCGACGGCGAACTCGCGTGGCGCCAGCACGACGGGGGACACGAGGATCGTTCAAACATGAAGCACTTCATCGCGTGGGCGAACAAACTCATCCGCCACACGCCGCCGGACGCCGCGAATAACGCAGCGCCTCAGGTCAAACCCTAGGAGATTTTCGCCGCGAACTCGCGCTCGCGATATTCGAACCAATCGAAGTCCGCGTGCAGGGCGGCGCCGGACATGTCCTGGCAGGCGACGCCGACAAAGGCGCCGGTGAAGTTCGGTGCGCCGGGCACGGTCGCCTCGTCGGAGAGGGTGCTCGCGTCGAATTGCTGCGCCAACCACTGCCACGCGGTGTCACGGCCTTCGACGCGATATGCGAATCGCAGGCGCTCGTGATCAATCTCGGCGCGGAGCTCCACGCGCGCGCCGGTTGGGATCGCGACGGGCGCGGTGAAGGAGTCGGTCGATGGCGAGTCAGGCGTGCAGGACATCACGCGCAGGTGTTTACCGGCGGTCTCGTCGTGCGAAAGGTAGAGGTAGTGCAGCTTCGCGCTGTTATAGTAGCAAATGAGTCCGGCGGACTGCTGGTAGTGCTGCGGCTCAAACTCGATCACCGTGGATGCGCTGTAGCAGTGCGCCTGCTGGCGGCGCGCGACGAGCGATTGTTTGAACTGACTGCCGAGCGTTTCACGGCCGAAGAGTCGGAGGTGGCCGGGGCGCGCGGTGACCGAAAATATCTCGTCGGGATACGGCGTGCGCAGCCACTGAAAGTGAATCGGCAGCTTGGCCGCATCGAAGTTCTCGCGCGTCGGCGCGCCGGGAAACGGATGGGCGGGGAGCGCGGGTGCAGCGACTTCGGTGGCCGGCAGGCCGGTGCCATCGGCGGTGCGCAGCCAGCCGTCGGCGCCCCACGACATTTTCTGGATGGCGGTCTCGCGACCGAGCGTGCAGCGGCCGCGGTTCCGCAGCGGACGGCCGCAGAGGAAGACCATATAAGTCTCGCCGTTCTGGGTCTCGACGATGTCAGCGTGGCCGGCGCGCTGGAGCTCGACATCGGGCCGGTGGCGCGCGGTGAGCACATAGGTGTCGGGGTGGAGCTCATAGGGTCCGTTGAGCGAACGCGAGCGCGCCATCGTCGCAGCGTGGCCCCAACTCGTGCCGCCCTCGGCGACGAGCAGGTGATAGTAGCCGCCGCGCTTGTAAACGTGCGGCCCTTCCGTGAACCAGATGTCGGTGCCGGCGAAAATATTCTTCCGCTCCCCGATGAGTTTACGCTCCTGCACCGAGTATTCTTGGAGGACGATGCCGTTGAAACGATTCTTCCCGGGGCGGTGATCCCAGAGCTGGTTGAGGAGATATTTTTTCCCGTCGTCATCATGAAACAGCGAAGGGTCGAAGCCGCTGCTGTTGAGGTAAACGGGATCGGACCATTCGCCATCGATGGTCGGGCAGGTGACGAGGTAGTTGTGGAAATCGCGCAGCGAGACGCCGCTGGCGCCGCCGACCGATGTGCGGCCGTAGCGCTTCACGTCGGTGTAGATGAGCCAGAAAAGTCCGTCGGCGTAAGTGAGGCACGGCGCCCAGACACCGCACGAATCGGGATCGCCGAGCAGGTTGAGCTGGCTCGGGCGCGTGAGTGGACGCGAGAGGAGTCGCCAATTGACGAGATCTCGCGAGTGGTGGATCTGCACGCCGGGGAACCACTCGAAAGTCGAGGTCGCGATGTAGTAGTCGTCGCCGACGCGGACGATGGAGGGATCGGGGTTGAAGCCGGGGAGGATGGGGTTGCGGATCATTGCGCGGGGGAGGGAGGATTACGTGGTGGTGGCGCTGGCGGCGGCGGCGCGGCGGGCAGTGAGGTCTCGTTCGATCTCATCCACCTTGGATTTGCCCAGCGGGTAGATGTAGAGCGCGATGCCTTTCAGGACCGCGACGCCAGCCGGGAACAGCGAAAACGTGAGCGTGATGCCGAGGATGGCGGTCGCCGATTGCGGGACGTTGGGCAGGTAGTCGTATTTCGCGAGAATCCACGGCAGCATCAGCCCGGCAACGGCGGTGCCGGTCTTAATAGCAAAGAGCGATGCCGAATAGACGAGCCCGGTCGAGCGCCGGCCGAATTTCCACTCACCGTAGTCGGCGACGTCGGCATACATCGCCCACACGAGCGCGGAGGCGGGGCCCATGCAGAAGGTGCCGACGGCCTGCACGGCCAGTTGCAGCCAAAAGTTATGAACCGGGATGAAGTAGAACGCCGCCCAACACGAGGCCGTGACAAAGGTGAGCCCGTAGGAGAGCACGCGTTTGTCTGCGACTTTGGCGAAGAAGCTCAGGCAGTAGGAACCGAGCATCATGCACGCCATGCCAAGGGAGATGAACACGGTGACGCGGTCGAACAGGCCGAACAGCACGGGCTGGTTGTCGTAGCCGGCGACGTATTTGAAGTAGTAGAGGGCGCTGCCGTTACGCAGGCCGATGAACGTGAGCGAGAAGATCGCGGAGAGCAGCAGCATGATCCACGGGTAGTTACGGAGCAGCTCTCCCACTTCGCCCACGGCGTTGTTTTTCTGCCCGGGCGGGACGGTGACGCGCTCCTTGGTCGAGGCAAAGCAGATCAGGAACATCACGACCGAGATCACCGCAAAGATCAGCATCGTGAGCTGAAAACCTTTCAGCTCGTCGACGACTTTGCCGGCTTCGTTGGCGCCGCCGCCGAGCCATTTCACGAGGGGGCGCACACTCAGCGAGACGAGCAGGCCGCCGCCAAACGCGCCCACGAAACGATAGCTCGACGCCAACGTCCGAATCCGCGGCGAGGGGCTGATGACGCCGAGCATCGACGAATACGGCACGTTGATGAACGAGTAGGCCAACATCATGAACGCATAACTGACGTAGGCATACACCACCTTGCCCGACGAACTCAGGTCGGGACTGGCGAACAGCATATAGCCGCCCAAGCCGTAGGGCAGGGCGAACCAGATCAGGTAGGGTCGGAATTTTCCCCAGCGGGTCTGCGTGCGATCCGCCATCAGGCCAATCAGCGGATCCGCTGCCGCATCGAGCAGGCGGACGACCAGAAACATCGTGCCGACCACCGCGGGCGTGATGCCCCAGACGTCGGTGTAGAAATACGTGAGGAAGATGCCGAAGGTCTGGAAAAACAGATTCGAAGCGGTGTCGCCGAGGGCGTAGCCGACATATTCAGAAGTCTTGAGGCCATCTTTCGGTGGAGTCTTGAGGTCGTCTTTTGGGGGAGGTTTCAACATGGGGCGATGGGTTCAGCGCGGGGCGAGCGAGCGTTCGAGGGAAAGTTGGGCGCGATACGCTCGCTCGGCGGCGGTGATGAGCCGTCTCCACCCGTCGGGATCGATAAAGGGGTTTTCTTTTTCGCCGCGGTCGAGCCGGGCAAATTTTCTGGTCATGCCGAACTGATCGCCATGCGGCGCGAAGAAAATGTCGCAGGGGAGTGCCTTCAGTTTTGCGAACGTCCCCTCGAATTGCTCCGCAAAATCAGGGAAAAGTGGGTTGTTCACCAGGAGGGTGCCGGCGTTGATCGTCGCGCTGCTGAAGAATACTACGCGCCGCACGTGCTCGCCTTCGGTCACGTCCATCGTCCAGGAGGTCGCGCCGCGCGTGTGGCCCGGAGTGAGGTGCGCGGTGAGCGTGGTGCCGCCGAGCGCGATGCGCTCGCCGTCGGCGACGATCCGATCCACTTTCACGGGCGCGTAGAGGACCGTGTCCTTTGGCCACTGGATGTAGTCGTCGTCGCCGCCGGACTCGAGGGCGCGGGCATCGCCGGCGCTCGCGACGACCCGCGCGCCGGTGCATTTTTTCATGAGCGCGTGACCCGCGACGTGATCGATGTGGGCGTGGCTGCTGAGGATGAATTTGATATCGGTGAGATTGAAGCCGAGTTGCTCCACGCCGCGCTGGATGATGGGCACGGTGTCCTCGAAGCCGGTGTCGAGCAGGAAGTGCCCCTCGGGTGTGGTGATGAGAAACGAACTCACGCCGACGGCGCCGACGTAGTAGATGTTGGCGATTAGGTGACGCGGCGGAGTGGCCGGGCGCCACGGATCAAACATGCGCTTGACCGCGGCGCGGTCGGGTGGCGCTGGCAGCGGGGATGGAGTTTGGGCGACGGCGATAGCGCCGATGGCGGAGAAGGCGGCGAGGCAGAGGAAGTGTGAGGCGTTCATCGGGGTTTAGGAACAGCGGAGGCGGGGTTAGACTTCATCATCTGCTCCAACGCGGCGTCGGCAAGCAGCGGTGTTTCTCGACGGCGCGTGGGCGGCCATCCGACAAACGGACGTTTTCGTCAGCGGAAGATTCGCTGCGCAAAGTGATAAAGATTGCTCCTCCACACGGCAAAATCATGCACACCCGAGTCCACGTGCCAGATATGAGGCACGTTTTTCTCCTTCAAGTAGCCATGCGTCCGCTGGCTGATGAAGATTAAGCCGTCGCGGTCACCGCAGGAAATCCAGAGCAGTTTGAGCATCTGCGCGGCCTTCAAGGGATCGGGCACCAGTTGCTCCGGCGGGTGCGTGTTGGGCGCGGACGAGAAACCGCCGATCCACGCGAACGTGTCGAGGTGCCCCAGGCCAAAGTTCAACGACTGCCCGCCGCCCATGGAAAGGCCGGCGAGTGCGCGGGATTCGCGGTCGGTCTTCGTCGAGTATTTGGATTCGATGAACGGGATCAGGTCGTGGAGTAGGTCAGCCTCGAACTTCGCAAACGCGGGAGCCGACGCCATGACATTGCCCTCGGCGCGGTCGTTCGGCTGCGCACGGCCATTCGGCATGACCACGATCATGGGCGCGGCCTTCTTGTCGGCGATGAGGTTGTCGAGGATGGCCTCCGGCCGCGCGCCACGGTGCCATTCTTCCTCGTCGCCGCCAATTCCGTGGAGCAGATAAAGCACGGGATATTTCGTTGCGGTGGAATATCCTGGCGGCGTGTAGACGAGCGCCTTGCGCTTGTTGCCGACTGATTTGGAATCGTATTCGACCATTGCAATCACGCCATGGGGAATTCCTTGGCGCGGTTCGTTGAACCCATCCGATGCCGGCGGCACCACGGATTTGTCGTCGGGGCCGAGCACGATGGGCTGGCCTCCCCGACCTCCCCGACCTCCCCGGCCGCTCGCACCGGCCGGCGGAGCGGGCGGGGCTTCCCGTTTCGCAATGAATTCCTCCTTCGCAAACTCGCCAACTTCGCGCGTGAACTTGATTTCGTTTTCCGCGAGTTTGCCTTGGTAGGCGATCCGCAGCTCGTTGCCCTGGAAGTTGAGCATTTCGACGAATGAGACCGTATAGCCCTCGAACTTCCCGTGCTTTAACTCGGTTTCGCGCTTCTCGCCGTTAATTTCCGAGACTGCCTTTCCGGTTAAGGTAGCGCCGTCCTGCTTCAGGCTGAAGGTGTATTTCTGCACACCGATCTGTGTGTCGAACTCCGCCTTCCACGTGCCCGAGACATCTGCGGCACGCCCAAGACACGAGACGGCCAGGACGGCCACGGGGATGAAGCGAGTAGTCATGGTGGAATCGGCACGTCGGCGTTTTCGAAAGCGGCGCAGGGCATTAGTTTTGGAACAGCAGCGGAGCGAATTCGCGGAGACTGCGGCGCCAGGTCAGGAACTCGTGCGCGGTGCGGGGCGAAACGTAGGTATGGACATTCCTGATGCCGGCTGCGCGTAACGAATCGGCGTATGTCGGGAGAGATTTGGAGCCGCCTTCGGCTTCACCGTAGCTGAGGAAGGCGACTTTGACGAGCCGGTTGAACTCCGCAGGGTTGGCGAGCGGACTGTTCGCGGCCGTCAGCTCACCGAGCGTGCCGCCGCTGAAGATTCCGATGTGCGAAAACGTATCGAGGTGCGCGAGGCCGATTCCGCGCGTCTGCATACCGCCCATGGAAAGTCCGGCCATGCCGCGGTGCTCGCGATCTGCGATCGTGCGGTAGGCGGAATCGATCATGGGAATAATGTCCTTGAGCAGGATGTTTTCGAACTCGGAGAAGTTCATGCCGGGACCGCGGCCGGGACCGCGCCCCGGCGCGCCAGGAGCGCCGGCCGGGGGTGACGCCGCGGGAGCGGCCGGAGCCGCGGCGACGCCGGCAGCCGGCGCGGGGACCGCGGTGGCGTTCGGCGCCACCAGATTGTTCACGGACGCGCCACCCCGCGCACCGGCCGCACGCGGCACGGCGAACAACCCGCTACCGCCGCCGTTGTCCATGACGATGATCATCGGCTTCGATTTCCCCTCGGCGATGAGGTTGTCCAAGATGAAGTTTGTCCGGCCCTGGACGGACCACGCGGTTTCATCCTCACCCGCTCCGTGCTGGAGATAGAGCACGGGATAACGAGCAGTCGGGTTCTTGTCGTAATCCGGCGGCGTGTAAACGAAGCACCGACGCCACGTCTTACTCACATTTGAGAAGTAGGGTTGCTCGCGCACCGTGCCGTGCGGGACATCCTTTGCTGCGAAGAAATCCTGATCGTCCGACGGCACGTCGATGCCGCTCATCCAGCGGCTGGAGCCGAAAAAAGTCCTGGTGTTGGGATCGGCAAAGCGAGCGCCGTCGACGCTGACTTGATAGTAGTGGAAGCCTTCCACCAGCGGGGCGGTGACGATGGTCCAGACACCATCGGCGTCCTTGGTGACGGTGAGCGGAGGGTTGCCGATCGTCGCGGAAACCTCCTTGGCATTGGGCGCGTTGACGCGGATTTTCGCGCGTTTTTCGGAGTTGATCTGCGGGTATTGCTGGCCGGGAGCCACGTGGGAGATCGGCTTCCAGTCATCCGCCGGTTCTTTGTTGGTTTGGGCCGAACCAATTGCGCTGGGCAAAGCGAGGATGAATGCGAGGAGGGGTAACTTCGATTTCATAGATTAGGGAGTCATCCAAGGAGACTCTTCGAGATCAAATAGTGGAAGGCACATGCACGCCCAAAAGCACACACGTAATGATTGTTAGATCGGCGAGGCGGGCGAAACGATTTCTGACAGAGAATGCGGGCTGCCGTGAAGGAATCATAAGACATAGCTTCGGATATTACCCCAGCCATATGCGGTCGGTGGCCGCCAATCTGGGCCCGGATCGCCGGTCAGAACCAACGGGCCAACTAAAAGGCGCGATCCATGTGTCAACCGCGCGGTAATTCTGAAAATTCGTCACTGCGCGCTTCTCGGCTGCAAACCTCGCCGACGTCACCTGAACATCCCTGTGCCGCGCGGCTCGTGGCATTTTTCCCTTAAACCCCGAGAATAACTTAAGGCGTGGTTTTCCGCATACATCCAACCCGAACAAAACCGAGGTGCGACTGCGACCGCCCAAGCGACGTCGCGACCATCCCGTTCTTATCCTGTAACGCATCCTAACCCAGCATTCAGACATGGCTCCCTCCTCTCCACGAGGTCCTCAACGACCTTGGGGAGATGACGGTGCTTGCGACGCAAATAGGGGAGACTCATCCATCCAATCTCTGGTGGCCGCAGCAACACCAGTTAGAGAATGGTTTGTGGTTATGCTTTTACCGCGACTCGTTAAGCCAGTCACCAAGTAAACCTTAAGAAGCAGTTCCGAAAGCCAGAGCGTATCGGTAGCCGACCCCGAAATCGAGTTTTGGCAGCGACGCGAGTGATCGCCCTTTCGTCTGATGATCTCTCACTGCCTGCCGCTTGATTGTGACTTCGCCCGTCAAGGTATTGCCCGGCTGCGCCTGCGCTCCACCTTGACCGGCGAGTCGGATTTGCGACTGTTTTCGGCAGTGGGAGTGCGGCCGTGCTTCTACACTTACGCTGGTTGTTCATGGTGCGCCCTACCGCAGCCGGCAAGGACACTACGCCCGCGGCGTTCTCCCTGGCCTGCGCCTCCGGGGCGGAAGACGCGTGGTGTTTGCGCTGCAATGGTGTTGCTAATCATAGGTAGTTGATCACATTTGACGAGGTCTTAGAACATGCCCACTACGTCTCAAACCATCGAACGCCTCGCCCGAAAGCAGGGAAGCATCCGTGCCCGCGACCTCATGCGGCGAGGACTGCCAAGCGTTTATCTTGGTAGGCTCGTGCGGCAAGGTCGGCTCGTGCGACGCGCGCGAGGCGTATACGCTCCCGCCGATCAGGAAATCAGCGGCACACATGACTGGGAACTCGCCTGCCTGCGCCTGCCCAACGGTGTGCTCTGCCTGCTGTCGGCCCTCGTTTACCACCGCATCGGCACTCAAAATCCGGCGGAAGTCTGGATGGCAATTGACGTGAAGGCTTGGCGCCCGCGGTTGGATTATCCGCGGATGCGCATCGTTCGTTTTTCCGGTCCTGCGCTTTCCCACGGAATTATGACGGTGAAGGCCGGTCGCGCGACGCTGCGAGTTTACGATCCGGCCAAGACCGTCGCGGATTGCTTCAAGTATCGCCACAAGATCGGACTGGAGGTTGCGGTGGAGGGGCTCCGGGAAGGCTGGCGGGCAAAAAAATTCAGCCTCGAAGAACTCGCAGCGGCAGCCCGCATTTGCCGGGTGCGCAACGTCATTCAGCCCTACCTCGAAATGCTCACATGACCGCGCCTAAGAATCTGCCGGCATCCGTCAAAGCGCGCCTGCTCGCCGTGGCCGAACACCGCGGCGAGTCATTCAATCTCCTTGTGGTGCGTTTCGGTGTCGAGCGGCTGCTTTACCGTCTCAGCCAGTCGCGGCATGCCGACGGGTTTCTCCTCAAGGGCGCCATGCTGTTTGCCCTGTGGGACGAGAAGGCTCCCCGACCGACGCAGGATGTCGACTTCCTCGCGTTTGGGCCGACCGAGTTGAAACAAATCGAGGATACGTTTCGGGAGATTGTGGAAACGCCCGTGCCTGCTGATGGGCTCGTTTTCAAGGCCGATTCGATCCGGGCCGAACATATCAGGGAAGCCGACGCCTACGGCGGCGTGCGGGTGCGATTTGTCGCGTTGCTCGGCACGGGTGAAGTGCCACTACAGGTTGATCTCGGCGTTGGCGACGTCGTGACCCCGGCGGCAGAAAGAAGTGTCTTCCCGGCCCTGCTCGACTTTCCGGCACCGCATATCCGCTCGTATCCCATATACACCGTGGTGGCGGAAAAATTTGAGGCGATGGTTAAACTCGGCATCACGAACAGTCGGATGAAGGATTTTTTTGATGTCTGGTTTCTCGCCCGACGTTTCGAGTTCGACGGGACGACACTGCACCAGGCGATTCACGCCACCCTCGCGCGCCGCCAGACCGTGATCGGCGATCAACTCCCCTATCCATTGACCGACGGCTTCGCCAAAGACGCGATGAAGCAAACTCAATGGACCGCTTTTCTTCGCCGCAACGGATTGACCGGGGCACCGCCGAACTTCGATGAGGTCGTTCAAGCCATTCGGGAATTCGTCGCACCAGTCCTGCGGAAGGACGGAATTGCAAGCCGGTGGAAGCCGGGGAAAGGATGGCGCCATGAGCACGCATCGTGAATCCACAACCCGACTACAGCCAGATTTTCACACTCAAGATTTGCCACAGATTTGCCAGCGAGCGTGTTTTTGGCTTCCTTTAGGCTCGTTCCGTGTCATTCTCTTGCACGTTTTAACTCACTAACAATCAACCCAAAAGCCCTGTCTTTCAGGCTTTTCCGTTGTCAGGTCTGAGGTGGTTCGAGTCCCGTTGGCCGCCCCATTCTGATAAGCAACAAGTTAGGCGTTTTCACTAAAAAGTGGCAACGCCCATTGGCAACATGTCCGCCAGCGTTTCAGGGTGTGCCCCTTTGTTTGCCGTGGCCAAACCGCCCCAAACCAGCCGACGTGATCGGCTGTGCTTCGCGGCGAAATTCGCGGGCGAGTTCGCTCTTTATTCGAAGAATAAAGAAGCGAAGAGGGTCAATCTAACAGGAGCCAATTCCCAAAATCCATTCTTGGCGTTGGGCGACACTGATGCGGGGATATTTTTGAAATCACTTGAGGCCACCAACCCTTGGGGCCGACAAACGCAGGTGTCCAAGTTTGCCCAAGTTAGTCGAAATTTCCAGGCAGGGGGCTTGCCTCCCCGTATTCAGCGGGAGGCTCGTTGATCGAATGCCAACGGTGCAATCCACCCCGGCTCAAATGTGTTCGTTCGAACACATGACGATTCGCCATCAACGTTTGGTTGCAGAGCCCGCTCATTGCCAAGATGGCCGCAGGACCTTGCCGGCGAACCCACTCGTCAAATGCTTTCGAAATCGATTCTTCGCGGGACGGTAGTTTGGAGACGTTGAGAATGTGCCGAAGGAAATCGGCGAGGCTGGCTTTCGGATGCTGGTAGGCCTCCCTCCAGGCGTTCCTCTGTCACGAAGAGGTCGGGTCCTTGCAGGGCGGCACCGATGGCGGCGATGTCATCGGCTGTGAGGTCCTCACCACGCTGGAGCCGCTGCAGGGCTGGATTTTCGCCTGCGAGGTCTTTGACCAGCGCCTCGACTTGAGCGCGGTAGGTGTCAGCAAACGCACCTTCGCCGGTTGGACCGAAGACGATCCAATGCCGCTGTTGAATGTGATCGGGGAGCGAAAGGCGGACGAAGGTGCCTGCGGGGCGACGATTCCTAAACCGCATGAGCGGAGCGAAGGTCTCCTGCAGCTGCATGATACGCGAACAGGTGAGATTGGCCCAAAAGGCGCCGGTCTGAGCGGTGGCCAGGGCTTCGAGATGCGGGCGAATTTCAGGAATGCTAGCAGCCTGTCGGACTTAGAAATTAAAGGCGTCCACAATGCGATAATCGCGAAAATATCTTTCAAAAAGATTAAATATTGAGCTGCAAATGCCTTCGCCGGCCTAAGTCCGACAGCCTGCTAGCCGGGAGCAAAGCAAGGTGGTCGGTAATGCGCTCTCGGAGTTGCTCGACCTCACCGGCATCGGCTTTGAGGTGCGCGAGTGCGAGTTGCTCCGTCTGGTTCTCGAATTGAAGCTCGGGATAGGTGCCGGCGACGGAGAATCGCAGCAGTGGTGCGATGGCGTGAGAGAGGTGCGTGATGCGCTCTTCCGTGAGGTTTCCCCATAGGGCATTGGAGTCGGCAAGGCTTCGGACTTCCTCGGCGTGAGGCGAAACGTTGATATTCTCCAACGGCAGTGTGCCGACGAGATCGCGTAGCTGTCGGACCGTATGAAGTGCGGCTGCAAGTCGCCCACTTGCGCGAAAGAAGCACGGCGAGGCGTATTTTGGTATTCTGCCCTAAATGATCCGTTGGCCTCCCGTCCATGGTCGCCGGGCGACCATTGACAATGGCCGGACCTAAAGAATACTGATCACCCTACAGAAAGATACTATCCTCCATGACAACCTCTACCCTCTCTCAAAACGGGCAAACCACCATCCCGGCGAAGGTCCGGGAGTTTCTCCACATCGGGCCAAGCGACAAGTTGGTCTATCAGTTTGAAGGGAATCGGATTTTCTTGGAACCAGCGGTCGCTTCTACCGAAGCGCTTTACGGTGTGTTCAAGTCAGGGCGCAAGCCCCCCACCAAGGAGGAACTCCTTGCCGCGCGGCAAAAACACTACGCGGTAAAATATTCGCGGTGAAAACGTTCATCCTCGATGCCAACGTCGTTTTGCGGTTCCTGCTGGCGGACGACCCTGCCCAATCTCCCAAGGCCAAAGAACTATTCGTGCTCGCTGAATCGGGACGTGTCCGTTTGCGCCTTACTCATGTCGCCGTCGCCGAACTGGTTTGGGTGCTTGGTTCTTTCTTCAATTTTCCTCGGCACGAGGTTGGCCCGAGATTGCGCGGACTCATTTTACACAAGGGCGTCGAAATTGATAACCAAGAGGTGATCTTGGGTGCGCTCGACCGCTTTGCCCGCATCAACGCCGATTTTCCAGACTGTTACGCGGCCGCCATCGCCGCCCACAGCGCGACGCCCGTCGCCAGTTACGACCGCGATTTCCGGAAATTTACCGATGTCACGTGTTTGAAGCCCGAGGAAATTCTAAACCTAAAAACGGCAGTTAGAAGATAGCCCGATGCGGCTGAGCGTCGGGAAAAAGCGTGGGGGTGAGCAGTCAGGCGGCGGTGCGTAGGCCCGATCAAGCCGGAGCAGGCAACATTGGTGGAGCCGGCCCCATGACGCCAAAGTTTTGA
>CAMBVX010000026.1 GCA_945871085.1 Opitutus sp. GAS368
ACCATTTTGGTCATTGATGAGGAAGATTTATTGCGGGAGGTAATTTCGCCACCGCCACCCTCGCCGGTGACACCGTGCTCCAAGCCGCCGCCGGCCGGCCGGGCTGCGAACTGTTCGCCTCCTCGCCCACCGCCCTAGTTCTCACCGACATCATCATGCCCGCGCAGGCAGGGATGGAGACCATCCCGCGGCTCCATCGGCTGCACCACCCACTCGCGATCATTGCCATGTCCGGCGGCCCGACCAACTCCCCGCAACACCTCGAGTTCGCCCGCGGCCTCGGCGCCCGCCGGGTGATCCCCAAACCGTTCACTCCCGAGGAACTCACCCGTCTTGTGGCCGAGGTCCTCGCCGAGCCACCGCCACCCTCGCGCTACCGTAACGGTAGCCCCTGACGCCTCCGGGATTTTCGTTCAAAATTAAACTTTCACCGTCCCCTCGACACCCACCCGCGATTCTCGCCACGGTCACTCCCCTTCAGCTCGTCGGTCCCGATGAAAAAACTACCCCTCTGCACGCTCTCCGCCGGTGCCCTCTTCGTCACCATCGGCACCATCGCGTTGGTCCGGCTGACTCCCCGCCCGGACCCCTTCGGCCTTCTCTTCCCGCTCGTCTGGGATTTGGCCATGGTCGGCATCGGTCTCGGCATCGTGTTTCGCAGCGACTGCGCCCGCAAAGCCGGCATCGTGTGGAGTATCTTCTGCATTATCGCCACGCTCGGTGTCGGCGGTGCGACAATCTTTTGGACCGTGGACCAAAATAATAATTCCCTCGGCCGCGACCGCGTGGCCTTCCTCGCGGTGACCATTTCCTTCGGCGTCCTTTTCGGCCTGTGGCAACTTCTCGTCCTCCGCAGCCCCGCCGCCAAAGAGTGGACCGAGCCCACCCGCACCCCCGAGCAAACCGCCCGCTCGAGCTAGCCCACGCCTCCCGTCATCCACCCCACGTCCGCCCGACAGCGTCACGTATTACGTGACACTTTTTTTGCGCCGTTTTTCTCCCGGCGGATACCGCCCGGCCTTTGCTCGCAACGCCCCCGACCGCCACACGTCTCGCGCCGCAACCTGCCTCCCCACTATGTTTGCTCCTTTTCGTGCCCTCTTGGTCGCCGCCCTCGTCGCCTATTCCACCCTCGGATCGGCCGCCGTCATCGGCACCAACATCCCCGCACTTCCCCTCACCGCCGATCGCATCCACACCCTGCCCGACGCCGACCAACCCGCGTGGCACCGCTACCTCGCCCAATCGCGCGCGAAATCCGCCATCGACCACGCCACGTTGGCCGACGAACTCAAAGCCGCCGGCCTCTCGGCCCCGCTTATCCCCGCCCAAGGCCGTGCCGTTCCACTCAACCAACCCGCCGCCTTCTGGTCCGGCCCCGCAGCCGCCCGCATCGCCGACTGCCTGGTTTCGTTTCAAACGCCCGCCGGCGGTTGGAATAAAAACACGAATCAAACCACTGCCCCGCGCCGCGTGGGCGAACGTCACGGCTACGAAGCCGGTTACGTCGGCACCATCGACAACGACGCCACCATCACCCAGCTCCGCTTTCTCGCCCAAGCCCTCACCGCCGCCGGCCAGGCTTCCGCCCGTGCTACCGCATGGCGCGCCGCCTTCACGCGCGGTATCGACTATCTCCTCACGGCCCAATACCCCAACGGCGGTTGGCCCCAAGTCTTCCCCCTCGAAGGCCGTTACCACGACGCCGTCACTTTTAACGACGGCGCCTTCGTCAACGTCCTCACCCTCCTCCGCGCCGTCGCCGCCGGCCGGGACGAATTCGCCTTCGTCCCCGCCGAGCTCCGCACCCGCGCCGCCGCCAGCGCCAGCCGCGGCCTCGACTGCCTGCTCGCGAGCCAGATCACAGTCGCCGGCCGCCGCACCGCTTGGTGCCAACAGGTCGACATCCTCACGCTCGCCCCCGTCGGCGCCCGCAACTACGAGATGCCCTCCCAATCTGCCGGTGAAAGCGCCGGCATCGTGCTTTTCTTGATGGCCCTCCCCGACCCCAGCCCGGCCGTCGTCACCGCCGTCCACGCCGCGGCCGCGTGGTTCCAAAAAACTCCCCTCCGCGACGTGGTCTTCAAACCCGCCCCCGACGGCACCGGCCGCAAACTCCTCCCGTCCCCCGGCGCCGGCCCGCTCTGGCCCCGCTACTCCGAGCTCGGCACCGACCGACCGCTCTTTGGCGACCGCGACCTCACCATCCACAACGACGTCAATGAAATCTCCGCCGAGCGCCGCAACGGCTACGGTTGGTTCAGCGACAGCCCGAAGCGCACTCTCGACCACTACACCAAGTGGGCGAAGTTCCACCCGGCCCCGTAGCCGCGAGCGCCAGCGAGTGCACTCCTCCAGTGTGGGGCTGGCTTTACGACGGCCATTTCTTCCGCCTTATCTCCACCGAGACTTCCCGCCCAGAAGTCCGCTCCAAACCCCATCCCCTCGCGCAGAGCGCGTCACAATTCACTTTGCCCTCTCGCCCCGCCTCCCCACGCTCCCGCGCCAATATGAGTTCCCACCCCGTCTCGTCCTCCTCGTTCACGCCTGACCATTCCCCGCTCGCCGCCCACGAAACCGGCGGCCTCGGTGGCCACCCCCGCGGCCTCACCACGCTCTTCTTCACCGAAATGTGGGAGCGCTTTTCTTACTACGGCATGCGCGCCCTGCTCATGCTCTTTATGGTGAAAACCGCCGCCGAGGGCGGCCTCGCCTTCGATACCAAAAAAGCCGCGGCCATCTACGGCACCTACACGATGAGCGTCTATCTGCTCACGATCCTCGGCGGCTTCATCGCCGATAACTTCATCGGTGCCCGCCGCGCCGTCCTCGTCGGTGGCATCATCATCGCCACCGGCCACTTCACGATGGCCTTCGGCAGCATCACCACTTTCTACGCCGGCCTTGTCCTCATCGCCGTCGGCACCGGTCTTCTCAAGCCCAACATCTCCACGATGGTCGGCAGCCTCTACCGCCCCACCGACGAACGCCGCGACGCCGGCTTCTCGATTTTCTACATGGGCATTAACATCGGTGCCTTCCTCGCCCCGCTCGTCACCGGCTACCTCGCGCAAAGCGAAGGCTGGCGCGCCCAACTCTCCGCCTGGGGCCTCAACCCCGCCAACAGCTGGCACTGGGGCTTCGGCGCCGCCGGCGTCGGCATGACCCTCGGCCTCGTCGTTTATCTACTCCAACGCGAACGCCTCGCTCACGTCGGGGCCGCCCCCGCGCCCGAACCCGACGGCAGTCGCCCTTGGGGCAAACTCGGTCTCGTCGCCCTCGGATCCCTCGCTCTCATCGCCGCGATGAAAGCCTCCGACACCTACCCCGTCATCGTTTACGTCCTCTTCGCGCTCCAGATCGCCGCCATTCTCTTCTTCGCTTTCCGGCCCGACGAAGACAGCAAACGCATGGCCGCCATTTTGGTTTTCTTTTTCGCCGCCGAAATCTTCTGGGCCATCTTCGAGCAAACCGGCTCCTCCATCTCCCTCTTCGCCGACAAACTCACCCACAACGTCGCCTTCGGCCAAGCCTTCCCGTCTTCGTGGTGGCAATCGGTAAACTCCATCTGGGTCATTCTCCTCGCCCCCGTTTTCGCCTACCTCTGGATTATCCTCGGCCACAAACAACCCTCGAGCCCGATGAAGTTCATGCTCGGCCTCCTCTTCGTGAGCCTCTCCTTCGTGCTGATGGTCCCCGCCTCGAAACTCACCGCCGACGGCAAGGTCGGCCCCATGTGGCTCGTCGGCCTTTTTTTCCTCCAAACCATCGGCGAAATGCTCCTCAGTCCCGTCGGTCTCTCGACGATGACGAAGCTCGCCCCCCAACGCCTCCTCGGCCTCGTGATGGGCATCTGGTTCCTCGCCGCCGCCCTCGGCAACAAACTCGCTGGAGTGCTCGCCGGCCACTTCGAGTCCACAAATGCCGACGACCTCGCCAACTTCTTCCTGAAGCAAGCCATCTGGGGTGGAGTCGCCACCCTCGCCCTCCTCGCCCTCGTCCCCTGGGTCAAAAAACTCATGGGCGGCGTGCGGTGATTCCCGACTGTGCTTGAGATGCGGCTGGTTTGCCTGGACGCAGGAGCCCGGCCGCCCGCGCTTTGCTCGAGCGGCCCGATTTGACCGGCCGGCTCGTCAGCCTCGACGCGATACACACGCAGGCCACGACCGCCCGCGCGATCACTATGGAACATGGCGGCGACTTCTTCATGTCGGTCAAAGGCAACCAGCCGAGTGTCCAAACGGCGGTGCAAACGCGCGCGCCCGATCCGGGCGCCCTTTTTTGATCACCTGAAAGATCCCGCGGCCCTGCGCTGGACAGACCTCGAAAAAGGGCACCCGGTGACTCGCACGATCGTGGTGCGCGGCCTCGACACCGAGACCGCCGGCTTTCCGTTGGTCGCGCAAGGCGCGCGCCTGCGGCGCGAACGCGTCGGCCAACAACCCAAAACCGTCGAGCTGATCACCAGCCGCCCACGGACCGCCTTGCCGCAGGCCTCGTGGCTCGACGCCACAATTCAGCACTCGGGCATCGAGACCGGCTTGCACACGCGCCTCGACGCCTCACCCCACGACGACCGGTACCGCCTACGCGAACGACACGGCGCGCACCTCTCGCAGGCCCGCCAAAACCGTATGGCGCGCGAAACCGGCCGCAGCGGCAACTGCCGTCACGCCGCCCCAGCCCGGCACCGCGGCTTCCGTCGCCGGCGTATCCGCTCGTCCATCATCTCCCCGCGCGCGATATTTCTGCCGAATCTGTTCAATAATCGCGGCGGTTTGAATCTCAAACCGTAAATCGGCCTCCGGGGGACTATGCAGTCTTTTGATCAGATAATTATTTCGCTAGTCCTGACGAGCTGGCGCGCCGGTCAGGCGTTTTTCGAAACTGAGAATCTCGCGCCGAATTTGGTCACCCGCCACGGCGAAGATATCGTTGTGCCCGACCTCTGGAATCCAAACGTGGCGTTTCGGTTCGGCCATAGCTGCAAACAATTTCTGGCCATGCGCAAACGGGATGACCTCATCGGCCACACCATGGAAAATCAACTTCGGGCAATGCACGCGACCGATTTTGGCGAGGTTATCGAACTGATCGAACGGCAGGAGCTTCACCCTCGTCATGACCCGAAACGCGCTGGTAAACGGACTGATGAGGATCAAACCCGCCACTCGGGCATTCGCCGCCAATTCCACCGCTGGCCCGCCGCCCACCGAGCGGCCGACCACGATCATCGCCTCTGTCTTTATCCCCAGTTGCTGCTGCGCAAACACCAGCATCGTCTGCGTGTCCGCATAAACATTATTCTCCTCAGCGCGCCCTGCACTTAGACCATACCCTCGGTAGTCGAAGGTCAGCACCGCAAATCCGGCGGCATGAAATTGCCGCACCAGTGGCAAGCTGTCGCCGAGATCCTCGGCATTGCCGTGAAAATAGAACAGGGTGTATCGGGCTGACGGATTCGGCAAGTGCAGCGCCGCGAGTTGCGTTCCGTCCGCAGCAGACAACCGGTGTAAGCCGGCAAGGTCTCCGCCATACGATGCCAGTCGCGGCTGGAAGATCAGACCGTTGGCCGCCAAGCCCCCGAGCAGCGCAAGTCCGGCATACAGCATGACGCCTAGGACGACGACCAGCCGCACCGCCCGCCCCCAAAAACTCCGCCCAGATTTCATCACCCACCCGTAAAGAAGTCCCGCACCGTAGCGACGATATCAGCTCGCAGCACCTCTCGCTCACTGCGGTCGGTGAGGTCGCGGAGTTTCACCACCCCTTTCGCAATTTCATCGCCGCCATAGAGGAGGGCAATCTTGGCCCCGGACTCCGCCGCCACCTTGAACTGTTTGCCGAACGCGACCTCTTTCATCGGATAATCGACCCGATAACCGGCCGCACGTAACGCGTGAATATCCCCGAACGCAGCAAGCCTCTCCGCCGCACCGCCAATCACACAGTATACGTCCGGCACCTGCACTAACGTCGGCATCAGGCCGCGTTGTTCAAGGAGCAGCGCAAACGTCATGTCGCCGATCGCGAAGCCCACTGCCGGCAGCGCCGGTCCGCCGAGCTTCTGCACCAGATCGTCATAACGCCCACCACCCGCGAGTGCGCGCAACTCTCCCTTGCGGTCGAAGGCCTCAAACACGAATCCCGTGTAATAAGCGAGGCCGCGGACAACCCCGAGGTCGACTTCGATGAACCGCGCCAACCCCATCGCGCCGAGGTTGCCCAACAGTTTTTTCCAGTCAGCCAGGCGGGCCGTGAGTTTCTCACCGCCGATGGTGCCGAGGGTGTGCTCGAGCGCTTCGAGCGATTTGATCTGCAGGAAGGCGAGCACCTTGGCCTTCACGCCCTCGTCGAGCGGACCAAACTTCTCCGAATAGCCCTTAAAGGCTTCGTCTCCGTATTTTTCAAATCGATCGACGGCTCCCAATACTCCGCGAATCCGTAGCTCATCCAGTCCGAGTGCTTCCAAATAGTAGAACCAGAGATTCCGATCACTCAGCCTCACATAGAAATCCTGTTCCGTCAGGCCAAACGCCGCGAGACACTGCACGAGCATCGCGATCAGTTCCGTTTCCGCCTCTGGACCCGGTTCTCCAAAAATATCCGCGTTGAACTGGGAGAAGCAACGTCCGCGCCCTTTTTGCATCCGCTCATAACGATAAAACTCCGCGATACTAAACCACTTGATCGGGCGCTTAAGGGCGCTGGCCTTGGCGCCAACGAGTCGACACACCGTCGGCGTCATCTCCGGACGCAAGGCGACTTCCCGCCCGCCTTTGTCCGTAAAACTGAACAACTGCGCTTCGATTTCATCGCCTGACTTCGCCTTGTAAAGCTCGAGGGGCTCGAGCACCGGCGCGTCGTATTCGGCGAAGCCAAAGGTGGTCGCCGTCTGCCGCCACAGGCGAAAGATATGGTTCCGACGCGCAAAATCCTCGGGATAGAACTCACGGAATCCGGGCAGGGACTGGAATGTGGCCATGGGCCAGAGACTGTACGAACCGCGTCAACCTAGGGCGAATAAAAAGTGGGTGCCGCGCGCGCTAGCTCCCGCCCCGGCGTAATTGCGGAACAGCGGCGTATCAACCGCGCAGCCCCGATGACCGGAGACCCGCTCAGTCGGCTGCCTGCAACTTCACGAGGTCGATCTTCTTCAACTGCTGCTTGAGGATCTTGCCGGATTTGAATTTCACGACAGCTCTCTGAGGGATGATAACCTCGGCCTCCGGCTTGTTGGGATTGCGACCAATTCGCTGCTTGCGCACCTGCACCTCGAGCACACCAAAGTTGCGCAACTCCACGTTACGCCCTTTAGCGAGCGCCTTTTGCACGATATCGAGCGTCTGTTGCACCGTATCGACGATCTGTTTTTGCGGAAATCCAGACTTCCGGTAAATCTCTAGGACAATTTCTCGTTTGGTCAGGTTAGACATGGTGGGTATCCTTTCACTGAAGTCTTGTTGAACTGAAGCGTGCTAAACTATTTACACTTGTTGAATTGGGTCAATGATTATGACAACTTCACCGCAGATGATTTTACGGCACGTTTCCCGCCTCCACTGACCATGCCCGATCCCGTTGCAGTCAACTCCATGTTCGCGCGCATCGCAGCCCGTTACGACGTCGCCAACCGGCTCTTGAGCGGCGGACTGGACGTGTGGTGGCGGCGCCAACTCGTCGCCGCGGTCTGCCGTGGAGCACCCCGCGCCATCCTAGACCTCGCAACCGGAAGCGGAGACGTGGCGTTTGCGCTCGCTCGGCGACTCCCGTCAGCCACGACAATCACCGGAATTGATTTCTGCCAACCCATGCTTGACGCGGCCGAAATCAAGAAAAATGCCGACGGTGCCGGCACCTACGCCAACGTCTCTTTCCGCCAAGGTGACGGCCTCGCACTCCCCTTGCCCGACGCGTTCTGCGACGCGGTTACGATTTCGTTTGGCCTGCGAAATCTCGCCGACCGCCATGGCGGGCTGCGTGAAATCCACCGCGTGTTGCGCGCGGGCGGACGTCTCTTCGTCCTAGAGTTTTCGCAGCCCTCGGCGTGGTTTCGCCCGTTTTACTTCTTCTATTTGAGGAAAATTATCCCGCTGGTCGCCGGCTTCGTGACGGGCGATCGCGCAGCCTATGTTTATCTGAACGAAACCATCGAACAGTTTCCCGCCGCAGCTGCGCTCGCCGACGAGATTCAAGCCGCCGGCTTTACGTCCGTGTCGGCTACCACCATGACCTTCGGCACGGTCGCGATCCACGAGTGCACCAAAAAATAATCCCCCACGTGGAGCAATTGAAACCATACCAGCTGACCTTTTTTCAAGCCTCAGCTAAACGACTTTCCGCAGCCGCACGTGCTTTGGGCGTTGGGATTCTTGATTTCAAAACCCTTCCCGTGCAGGCCGTCATCGAAGTCGACCAACGAACCCTCAAGATACGCCAGACTCGCCGGATCCATCAAGATGGGCACGCCCTCACTTTCCAATTCCGCGTCGGCTTCCTTTTTCTCATCGAACGACATTCCATATTGGAAGCCAGAGCAACCACCTGATTCGACAAATACGCGGAGACGTTTCGTCGGCGTATTGAGTTCGGCGTGCATGGCACGAACTTGGCGCGCGGCCCTTGGAGTGAGAGAAATCACAATTTCAGCGTAAGATCGCGCATCACCCTGTCAAATCAGCTCACAGCAAATTCCGCGCCTACCACGATATGCGCTCTTGCCAGTGACCCTGACGCCCGCCTTTCTCCAATTCTGTGGCCGCACTTAAGCACATTTTCAACGAGCTCCACTACGAGATGACCCGCAAGATCGCGGAAGGCGGCATGGGCCTCGTCTATGAAGCCGTGCAGCTCGGAGCGGGTAATTTCAGGAAGGTTGTCGCGGTAAAAGTTATTCGGGAAGAATATTCTGCCATCGAAGAATTTCAGAACAATTTTATCGGCGAGGCGCGACTCGTTGCCGACCTGATCCATACCAACATTGTCCAGACCTACCACCTCGGTCAGGTCGGCGGCCAATATTTCATGGTAATGGAATTCGTCAAAGGCGTGAATCTTGAGCAATTTCTCGAGCGTCATCGCCAGCTGGGCAAACAAATCCCCACCGATCTCGCCGCCTTCATCGTCTCACGGATCGCCCGCGGCCTCACCTACGCACACACGAAATGTGATCGCGACGGCCGTCACCTCAACATTGTCCACCGCGACATCGGGCCCAAGAACGTGCTCGTCGCCCAAGAGGGCGACGTCAAGCTCACTGACTTCGGCATCGCGAAGGCGCTCGACCTAATGTATAATGAGGAAGGCAAAGTGATTGCGGGCAAGGACGAGTATCTTTCCCCGGAACAGGCCACCTACGCCATCACCGACGCACGCGCCGACCTCTTCCCTCTCGGCATCGTCCTCACAGAGCTACTCCTAGGTAAGAATATCTTTCGCTCCCACGACCGTTCGCAGTCTCGGCGCAACATATTGACGATGCCGATTCCGCAGTTCGCGACGTTGCGCCCGGATATCGATCCCAAACTTGAGGCGATTATTCAGCGGGCCTTGGAGCGCGACCGGGAGAAACGTTACCAATCAGGCTACGAAATGCTCACGGCCCTCGAATTGTATTTGTATAGTGACGGTTACGGACCCACCAACGAAAAACTCGGCGTTTACATCAAAGAGCTCTTCGGGATCAAAGACCCCGTTATCCCTCCGCTTTCCCGCCCCCCAACCTGAGATGAACCCCGCTATTTTTCATCCAGCACATGAGCGGGCACGGATTTAGTCACGAACTGCGCCAGCGTCAGACCCAATCGCTGGTCCTCGCTCCGCAACTTAGGCACTCCCTGAAAATCCTTCAGGTGGCCGCGCTCGATCTGCGCTCGGTCATCCAAGAAGAACTGCAAAGCAATCCGACGCTCGAAGAACTCCCCATGGAGGGAGTCAGCCTCGACCATACCGCACCCGAGGACAACGCTACCGACCGGGATTCCGACTCCAGTGGAAAAGTCGGCACCGACACGACTGACGCCACCGCTCCCTCCGACACTTCAGAAGTAAAGCGCGATGAAATGGATTTCTCCAAAGACAAGGAATTCGAGATCCTGGGCAAGCTCGACGAAGACTGGCGCGACCACATGGCCAGCGCCGGCGGCGCTCAACCCTACACCTCGGAGGATGCCGAGAAGCGGCAACACTTTTTTGACTCCCTCGTCAGCGAGACCTCGTTGCAGGAGCATCTCATGCAGCAAGCGGAAATGACGGATCTCTCGCCGGCAGCCCTGCAAGCGATGCAGCATCTTGTCGGCGGTCTCGACGACCGTGGTTTTTTGACCCAAACGCCCGCCGATGTCGCACTCCAAACGGGCCTCGGACTGGAGGCCGTGCAAGCGGCACTGAAGACCCTCAAAAGCTTTGATCCTCCCGGCATTGGGGCCAAGAATCTCGCCGAGTGCCTCCTCCTACAACTCGCCGCCAAAGGCCGCAGCGATTCGCTGGCGCTGCGCATGATCCGAGACTACTTCGAACTCCTCACCCGCCGGCGCATCCCGGAGCTCGCGCGAAAGCTTTCCGCCGATACCGACGATGTGCAATCCGCCATCGAGGAAATTGGCAAACTCGACCCAGCCCCCGGCCGACGCTTTGCCGAAGACAACAATCGCGTCGTCATTGCCGATGTAACCGTGGAGAAAGACGGCGACGAGTGGAAGATCAACCTCAACAGCGACTACATCCCACGCCTCCGCCTCTCCAGCACCTATCGCGACCTGATCGCCAAGGGCACGCTCTCGAAAGAAGAGCGCGACTATCTGCGTGAGAAAATGCGCTCCGGAAAGTTTCTCATTGATTCGATCGAGCAGCGCCAGCGCACCATCGAACGCATCACGCGTGAAATCATCAAGGCGCAGACCCCTTTCTTTGAGACCGGAGTCTCACAGCTCAAGCCGCTCACGATGACTCAAATCGCGGATGTTGTCGGCGTCCACGAAACCACGGTCAGTCGCGCCATCGCCAATAAATATATCAAAACCCCCCATGGGATTTTCGATTTCAAATATTTCTTCACGCCCGGCTACCAAGCGGACAGCGGCGCCTCGGTCTCGAATACCAGCGTCAAGGAAATGCTCGCCGATCTCGTCGCCGGTGAAGACAAAGGGACCCCGCTCAGCGATCAAGAAATCGTGGCGAGACTGCAGGAAAAAGGCATCAAGATCGCCCGCCGCACAGTAGCTAAATACCGTGAAGAGCTCGGCCTCCTCCCGAGCAACTTGCGCCGGGATTACAAGTAGCGCCTCAAACCAAGCCCGCACTCGGGTCGATGCCCAGCGCAAGATTCGCATGGCGATTGGTGCCCGCGGTGTCCACCCACGCCGCGAACGCGATCATGCCGGCGTTATCTCCGGTGTGCTTCGGCTGCGCCGCCAAGCACGGAATCGCGACTCTGGCGGCTTCCACTGTCAGCGCCGCGCGGAGCGTGCGGTTGTTCGCCACGCCGCCCGACAACCCGAGACTCCGAAACTTGCCTTCGTCCAGCCGCAAGGCCGCACGAGTCTTCCGCACGAGTGCATCAACCACCGCCTGTTGGTAGCTCGCACATAGGTCGGGCAATCGTTCCTGCACGTCGGCCTGCCGCATTTTCTCGAGCCGATATCGCAGGCTGGTCTTTAACCCGGAAAAACTAAAATCCAACTCATCGCGCCGCCCAATCCCCCGCGGGAAATCAAACGCGTCAATTTTCCCGCCGGCAGCAATTTTTTCGATCAGGGGCCCACCCGGATAGCCGAGTCCCAGCAACTTGGCCCCCTTGTCCAGGGCCTCGCCCGCCGCATCGTCCCGCGTGGAGGAAAGCACCTTTACATCCCGTTTGGCGTCGATCGTGAACAGCATCGTGTTCCCTCCCGAAACGATGAGTCCGAGATGCGGCAACAGGGCCTGCAAGCGGGCATCAAAATCAGCCGGAGCCTCCGCATGCAAGGCGATGAAAGGGGACCACACGTGTCCGCGTAGGTGATTAACCCCTACAACCGAAGCACGCCTCGCCAGCGCCAATGACTTGGCCGCTGCGACCCCGATCGCCAGACAGGCCGCCAAGCCGGGGCCGTTCGTCACCGCGATCAGGTCTACGCCGCTGAATCCGACGTCACGCTGTGCGTGTTCGAGCAGCGGCCCAAAATGCCGCAGGTGTTCTCGCGTGGCGAGATCGGGCACGACACCACCGTGCTTCTCGTGCAGCGCGATCTGACTATGGACCCACTCCCCAAGCAAACCGCACGCCGGATCGAAAATCGCAACGGCGGTTTCGTCACATGAACTTTCAAGCGCGAGAATCACGCTCTGCGCGCCCCGGGCAGGCGGCGTAGTTTTTCAGGCAATAAATGATCCATTGAAAAATCGACCCGCAGCGCCGCGAGCCTTGGTGTTCACAGTGCATCGGCCCTCGTCGCACGAATGTCGATCAACCGCACCCCCCTGAGAACGTCGAGTGCAGCCTGCAGCTGCCGGTCCTCGATCAGCTCGAATCCAAAGCGCTCCTTGAACTCCTTTGGATCGGCAATGTCAGGCCGCGCGCGTTGACGACGCAGCATTCCATCTTCTTCTGCCGTCATCACGACCTCCACGTGCGGCGCGATCCCTTTCTCGTGGATGCTCACCCCTCCGGGCGTATAATATCGCGCGGTGGTAAGCCGCAGGCCCTCGCCTTGCTTGAGTTTGAAGACAGACTGCACCGACCCTTTGCCAAACGAACGTTCCCCCACCACCACGGCCCGCCCGGTATCCTTGAGGGCGCCCGTCACCACCTCCGCTGCGCTGGCACTCCCGGCGTTGACCAGCAGTGCCACCGGCACTGACAACGGGGCGCCTTCCCGCTCGGCCTTGTAATCCTCTCGGTCGGTCGGCTTTCGGCCCTGAGTATAGACGATCAACTCTCCTTTCTTGAAAAACGGCTCGGCCACTTCGACCGCAGCGTCCAGCAAGCCGCCGGGGTTGTTGCGCAGGTCAATCACCAGGCTAGTCGCGCCCGCTCTCAGCAATTGGTCCAGCGCTTTGGAAAACTGCTCGCCGGTGTGCTCGGAAAATTCCGTTAATTGCACGTAGCCCACCCCGTCCCCAATGACGTGCACATCGCGCACACTCTCGATCTTAATGATCTCGCGCACGAGGTTTAGATCCATCGTCGCCTTCGTGGAGGGACGGAACACCCCGACTAACACCCGCGTCTTCGGTTTTCCGCGCAGCCGGCTCACAATCCCATCCATCGTCGAACTCACCTCAACCGCCTTGCCGTCGATGCTGACAATAACATCACCACGTTGGATTCCCGCGCGCTCTCCTGGCGTGCCCGCAAGCGGAGCAATGACGACGGCTTTACCCTGACGCGTCTCAACCTGAATCCCGATCCCACCAAACTCACCCACCAAGTCCTCCTCAAACTCTTGGTTGTCCTTCGTCTCAAGAAACTCTGAATGCGGGTCGAGCGACTCGACCATGCCATGCAAGGCCGACTTCGCCAGCTGGTCGTAGGCCGCAGCCTTTGCCTCAACGTAATTTTCGCTCACGAGCTGCATCACTTCGCGCACGTAGTTCGCCGAGCGACTCAGATCGCGGTTGGGGAAAAGATTCCACGCAGTCGCAACGCGCGCACCAGCGACGGTGAGCGCGACCCCAAACACCGCACCAGCGGTCAGCGTGAGAATCCGTTTGAACATCACTACGACTGTGTGCATCCGGTTCGGTTTGTAAATGGGTTCGTCAGTCACACCAGCATCGTCGTCCGCATCGCCCGAGTTCATAAGCTGCTTTCGCGCCCAGGCCGGGCCGACCGGTACGATGAGTTTTGCGCGTTTCATGGAGCTCGCGCTCTACCACCCGGAGGTCGGCTATTACCGCCGAGACCAAACGCGGGTCGGCTACGCGGCTGGCACCGATTTTTTTACCGCGAGCACCAGCGGCCAGATGTTCGGCGAACTTGTTGCCGCCGCGTGCGTGCACCTCCTCGGTTGCCGCGACCCGGGCACCCACACCTTCGTCGAGATCGGTGCGGAACCGGGCCAAAGTGTCTTGGCGGGCATAACCCACCCCTTTGGTGCCGTGCGCACGCTGCGCGTCGGCGAACCACTCGCTCTGACCGGCCAATGCATCGTGTTCTCCAACGAGCTCTTCGACGCCCAACCCTGCACGCGGACCATCTTTCGCAACGGTGAGTGGCGGGAAGTGGGTGTCGCCCTAGTCCGAGACAACCTCATCGAAATTGAGCTTCCACCCCCGCACGGGGTTCGTTCTAACGCTCCTGCAGCTGGCACAGAAAGCTACCGTTTCGACCAACCACATGCCGCGACCTCACTTGCCGAGAAAATTGCCCGGCAACCTTGGACCGGGCTCTTCGTGGCATTCGACTACGGCAAAAGTTTGCTCGATCTGTTGGAAAATTGTCCGGCTGGAACGTTGCGGACCTACTACCGTCACACCCAGTCCAACGACCTCCTTAGCCGCCCCGGCGAACAAGACCTCACCTGTCACGTCTGCTGGGATTGGCTCACCTCCGCCCTAGAGGCCAACGGCTTCCCCGCTATCACCCTAGTCTCACAAGAGGCGTTCTTCATCCGCTATGCCGCCGACCTGATCGCTGCGACGACTGCCGCCGAGGCCGCGCGACTGAGTCAACGCAAGCTCGCGTTGCTTCAACTGCTGCATCCGGCCCACCTTGGACACAAATTCCAAGTCCTCCATGCTCTACGATAACCCAAAATTCCCCTTGCTTCGCCTACTGCCCGACTTTTATCTCTGAACCTTTAACCAACTAGAAACCATCATGGCCAGAATCTGTGCAATCACCGGTCGCCGCCCCGTCAAGGGCTCGATCATCAACCGCAAGGGTCAGTCTAAAAAGAGCGGCGGCATCGGCACGCACGTGACGAGCATCACGAAGCGCAAATTCCGCCCCAACCTCCAGCGCATCCGCATCAAGACGGCCAACGGCGGCACCAAGCGCGTCTGGGTCTCGGTTAAGGCCATTAAAGCAGGCCTCGTCGAAAAAGCCTAGCCGTCATACGCTTCCTTCTATTGCCCGCGGTCCTCTGATCGCGGGCTTTTTTTCGCACTACCTGGGTCGAGAGAAAAAAGCCTATTTCTAACCTGAATTCTGTACTTCGCCCGTTTTTTACTTTTTTTCGGCGCTATTTTCTCCGGATCGCACGGGGAATTTGTTTCACCGACACAATCGGTCATTTTTTTCGAAGCGTTTAGTGGCGACCTGCCCCCTATCCGGCGCGGGCGCGATCCGCTAAAGTGCCGACATGTTCCTCCAATCCAGCGAGCGGTGTAATAAAGGGAAGGTTCATCGATCGTGGTCCGGGGTCGAGAGCCACCGCTACGCGGGCGGCAAGATCGCCCAGCGCCACGTGCTCAACCTCCGGCGAGATCAACGACAGCCAACGCCTCGCCTGGGAACGCAGCCTCGCTGTCTTCGACGAGCCCAGCGGCGAGACGCATCAACTCGCGCTTTTTCCGGCCGACCGCACGCCGACCGTCAACGGCACGCCGACCGTGCAGGTGAGGCTTGACGCACTCCGCCTCGAACATCCCCGCCAGTGGCGGCGCCTGCTGGCTGGCCGACCAACTTTGGCGCACGCTCCATCTCGAAGATTTTTTCGGCGACCGGCGGCCCGTCAGCCACACGGACACCGACTAGGAAAAGGTCCTGCGCATCCTCGTGATCGAGCGGCTGCTCGCCCTCGGCAGCGAGTGGCGGCTGCACCGTCATTGGTTTTCAACGACAGCGCTGCTCGAATTGCTCGGCGTCGCTGCCCGCGCTGCGCAGGATGAAACCCTCGACCGCTGTCACTCCCTTCTCCTGCTGTGCCGCACAAAGAGGAACTCTTCGCCCACCTCCGCCAACGCCGGAGCAATCTCTTCGGCGCGCGCTACGAGGTGCTGCTCTACGATCTGACGAACACCTACTTCGAGTGCGATTTGCCGACCGACGAGCACGATCCTCGTCGTTTCGGCTAAGGGAGGATGGTGGGGTCTGAATCTACTTCGAGTGCGCGAAACACCACCGACGCGTTCTGGCCGCCGAAGCCGAGATTATTACTCAACACGGTTTGCACCTTCGTGGCACGCGCGACATTCGGGACGTAGTCGAGATCGCAGTCGGGATCGGGATTCTCGAGATTTATCGTCGGCGCAATCAGCTGCGACTGAATGGTTTTCACGCAAATGACCGACTCTATTCCACCTGCGGCACCGAGGAGGTGCCCGGTCATCGACTTCGTTGAGCTGATCGGGATGTTGCGCGCGTGTTCGCCGAAAACTTTCTTAATGGCGAGCGTCTCAAATTTATCGTTGTAAGGGGTGCTCGTGCCGTGGGCATTGATGTAATCGATCTGATCAGGCCTGAGCGACGCGCTCGCGAGCGCGCGTTTCATTGCCATCGAAAGTCCCTTGCCCTCCGGATCGGGTTGGGTGATATGGAAAGCGTCACAGGTCGCGGCGTAACCCGCGAGTTCACAGTAGATCCGGGCCCCGCGAGCTTGGGCGTGCTCAAGCGATTCGAGCACCAAAACACCCGCGCCTTCTCCCATAATGAAACCGTCGCGGCCTTGGTCGAAGGGCCGACACGCCTTTTCCGGGAAATCGTTGCGTGTGCTCATCGCCTTCATCGAACAGAAACTCGCGTAAGCAAACGGCGTGATGGCTGCCTCGCTGCCCCCGGCGATCATCACATCCGCATCTCCGCGCCGAATCGTGTGAGCCGCCTCTCCTAGGGCGTGGGTCCCAGTTGCACACGCGGAAACGACACCGAAGTTCGGACCGCGCGCGCCATTCTCGATGGCGATCAACCCCGAGCACATGTTACCAATCAACGAAGGGATCGTAAACGGCGAAACTTTGCGCGGGCCACGTTCGGCGAGCACTTTGAGTTGCGACTCGTAGGTATACATGCCGCCAATGCCGGACCCAACAATGACACCCACGCGGTCCCCGTTCTCTTTCGTCATGTCGAGACCCGAGTCCGCTACGGCCTGTTTTGCTGCGACGAATCCGAAGTGGGTGTAACGGTCGTTGCGCCGCGCCTCCTTCGCATCCATGTGGTCCGCCGGATCCCAGTCGCGCACTTCCGCCCCGATCTGACTGGCGAAGTCCTTCGGGTCAAACAACGTTATCCGGTGAATACCGCCTCGGCCTGCCACCAAACTCTTCCAAAAATCGTCAACCGTGTGGCCGATTGAGGTAACGACCCCTAACCCCGTAACGACGACGCGGCGGGAGAACGAAGGCGTTTCCATGCTCGGCAACGAAAATTTGGTTGTTCAGAAAACAAAAAGGCGTTCTGCCAGATATTTCCGGATCGGAAATGGGCAGAACGCCAAAAATATTGAAGGCCTTAAGTTTTAGGCAGCGCCAGCTTTGGCTTTGATGTAATCGATGACTTGCCCGACATTCTGCAGTTTCTCGGCATCGGACTCAGGAATTTCTCCCTTAATTTCATCCTTAAACTCTTCTTCAAAGGCCATGATCAACTCGACGGTGTCGAGTGAGTCAGCGCCGAGATCGTCAAGGAAAGAGGCGGTCGGAGTGATCTGCTCTTCGTTAACGTTGAGCTGGTTCACAATGATCTCTTTGACGCGTTGTTCGATGGTTTTTTGGTCAGCCATTTTCGGAAATTTTAGAGGGAAAAGCGAATGGGCGGAGGGTTCACATCGCCATGCCGCCGTCAATGGAAAAAACCTGACCGGTAATGTAGCCGGCCTCCTCAGAGCAAAGATAGGCCGTGATATTCGCCACATCTGCCGCTTCGCCGAAGCGTTTGAGGGGCACAGCTTCGAGGATTTTCGCCGATACTTCAGGGTTGTTCACAAACTCCGTGGTCATGTCGGTCTTGATGAATCCGGGAGCAACCGCATTCACCGTTACATTCCGGCCGGCAAATTCACGGGCCAAGGTCTTGGTCAACCCAATCATCCCGGCTTTGGCCGCCGAATAGTTGGCTTGGCCGGCGTTTCCCATAATACCGCTCACCGATGCGATATTGACGATCCGCCCCCAGCGGGCGCGCGTCATCGGGCGACCGATCAATTTCGTCCAATGGAAACAGCTAGTAAGGTTCGTTCCAATGACATCGTTCCAATCGCTCTCACTCATTCGAAACAACAAGCCATCACGCGTAATCCCGGCGTTGTTCACGAGAATGTCGATGGCCGGAAACTCTTTCAGCAACTCCTCCGACGCCTTGGCAATGGCTGCGCCATCGGCCACATCGACGGCGAGTGCCTTCGCCTTGCCACCCGCGGCCGTAATCGCGGCGGCGGTAGCACCGCAAGAATCGGCTGATTTTGAGACGCAGATGACGGTCACGCCTTGTTTGGCGAGGGTCTCAGCGATGGCTTTGCCGATACCTCGGCCGGCACCCGTGATAAGGGCAGTGCGATGGGTAAACGTGAGCATATTTTTTCTAATTCGCGCGTGATGCGAACGGAGGAAAGTCCAATCGGCAACCGCTAATCTTCCCGTCGCAAGCTCCATCGCGCCAGCGCCCGCTGCTGCGCCCGCGTGCCACCCTTGACACCAGGCCGCCTGCCACGCGCATTGTTCCCAGAAACGATGACCGGAAACTCCCGCTTCGCCGTCAGCCTCCACATGCTCGCTTACTTGGCCTGCCGGCACAGCGCGGCGGTGCCGTCCGCCGAGATCGCCGCCAGCGTCGTCACCAATCCCGTGGTGATTCGTCGCTTGTTGTCTGCCCTCACGCAAGCGCGTCTGGTGACCGCCCAAAAGGGCGCCGCAGGCGGATTTGCCCTCGCGCTCACCCCCGGAAACATCTCCCTGCTCTCCGTCTATCGCGCTGTCAACCCGAGTCCCCGTCATGGTTTCACACGAATCGCGCCCAATATCGCATGCCCTGTCGGCGCGAAAATCCAATCGATCCTCGTCGCTACATTTCTCAAGGCGCAATCCCGTATGGAGGCCGCACTCGCCCGCGTGAGCATCGCCACCATCCACCTGCAACTCGGTCCGGTCTGCTCCCTTAAACGGTGATGCCCGTCCGCGCCCAAGACTATGGCTGTTCCCCCCTTGGTCTCATGGCGTCCACGTCCTCGCCCGACTTTCCTTGGTCCGCCGGCGCGACGGTGCCCTTGACGGAAGCGCACCGTTTTTTCGCCCCACCGTCGTTTTGATCTTGGCCCAAGTTTCCGCCTCCCTCGCCTTCACACTTGGCTTACCCTGCTCCTCCACCCAACCTCCCCCCCTAACCCCTCCGCCGCGCATGAACAATGACACCCGCTGGCTAGCCCGACTCGGCATCGACCAGGGCCTCTTCACCCGCCCCCAAGCCCTCCAAGTCCGCAACGCCGCCGGCGCCGACGGAGACATCATGGCCTTCGCCCAAGGTCTGATCGACTCCGGCATCGTCACCGATCTCGACACGCTTGAAAAACTCGCCGACCTCGCCCTCACCAAAGGAGAAAAAGGTCCGCCGGCCGCCGACCCTTTCGATGACAACGCGACCCAGGCGCCCTTCGTTCAAACCGGCACTGCCGCCCATGCTCGTGGCCTCACCACCGACCTCGGCACTGACCACGCCCAAGCCCCGCCGAAGACCTCCGGCCTCGGTCCCGCGCCCAAATTCGCTTTCGAGACAATTCAGACGCTCAGCGACACCGCACTCGCCACCGCCCTCCGCGCCCTCCTCCGCGCCACCGCCAACTACGGCGCCAGCGACCTCCATCTCTGCACCGGTGCCCGACCGTTCATCCGGAAAAATCGCGCACTCTCCTTCCTCTCCGACTATACCCTCACCGCGCAGGACGCCCTCCGCCTCAACGTCGCCCTGCTCGCCGACCACCAGAAAAAAATCTTCCTCGAGAAAAAGGACTACGACTACGCCTTGGCCCTGAGCGACGCCGACCGCTACCGCGTCAACTTAATGTTCCACAAGAACGGCGCCGCCGGTGCCTACCGCATGGTTCCGGCGGATACGCGCACGCTCGAAACCCTCGGCTACACCCAGCACATCGCCACGCTGCACAAACTCCTCTCCTACCATAACGGCCTCATCCTCATCACCGGCCCCGTTGGCTCCGGCAAGACCACCACCCTCGCCTCGATGGTCGCCTACCTCAACGAGACCCGCACCGACCACATCATCACCGTCGAAGACCCCATCGAAGTCGTCCAACCCTCCAAGGGCTGCAACGTCACCCAGCGCGAAGTCGGCCCACACACCCGCTCCTTCGCCACCGCCCTCAAAGGCGCCCTCCGCGAAGACCCCGACGTCATCGTCATCGGCGAACTCCGCGACCTCGAGACCATCGAGATGGCGATCAGTGCCTCCGAGACGGGCCACCTCGTCATCGGGACGATGCACACCAGCGACGCCGCCACGACTCTCAACCGCCTCCTCGACGTTTTCCCTCCGGCGCAGCAAACGCAGATTCGTTCCAGCGTTGCCGAGAGCCTCCGCGGCGTCGTGTGCCAACGCCTTCTGCCGGCCCTCGACGGCACCGTCGTCCTCGCGTGCGAAATTCTCGTCAGCAACACGGCGATTCAAAACCTCATCAAAGAAGGCAAGACCACGGGCCTGAAAAACACGATGGAGACGGGCGTGAAAGAAGGAATGTGTCTCATGGACAACGTCGTCCTCGCTCTCTGGAAGGACAAAAAAATCACCGCCGAAACCGCCCAGATGAACATCACCAACCGCGTGCTGAAGGCGAAGATCACGTGATGAAAAATCCTAGCATAACCGCTCGCGCCGCTGAAATCCAAGATTCTATCCGCAACATCTTGTTCGAGGATTGGGACCCCATCGGCGTGCGTGAAGACGCGCGAAGGGACGAATACGATACGTATATAGGAGGAGTTTATCGGATTCTCGCTGGATCACGCTCGGAGCATGATTGGATCCGTTTCCTTTCAATCGTTGAGGTCACCGCAATGGGACTGAATCCGCAGCCAAGCGAGGGTCTGCATTCCGTGACCCAGAAGCTACTTCAGCTAAACATAGAACTCCATGGCCACGATTGACCCAATCCTTCGCACCATACTCGAAAAAGGTGGCTCCGACGTCCACCTCACAGTCGGCCTCCCTCCCGCACCGGACGCTTGCCCTAATCCCGGATAACCTAGCCTTAGCACATGAGCCCGTTCGACCGCATCACGCACAACCCCGCTGTCATGGGAGGCAAACCCTGCATCCGCGGCATGAGAGTAACCGTCGGCTTGATCACGGGCATGATCGGTGCGAACTGCTCGAAAGCGCGTCTCCTCGAACTCTACCCGTATCTGGAACTGGAGGACATTGAACAGGCCCTCGCCTACGCCGCCCACCAAACCAATTCGCAAAACGCCGCGGCGTCTGCGTCTTGAGGACCGCTCTTCAGTCTCCCTGTTCTTCATTTTCTGCCCCCTGACACCTGTCCCCTGTCACCTGTCCCCCGTCACCTGTCCCCCGATCCCTCATGGCCGCCATCGACACCCTCCTCCGCACCATGCTTGAAAAGGGCGGGTCCGACCTCCACCTCACCGTCGGCCTCCCGCCCAAAACCCGCGCCTCGGGCGCCCTCATCCCCCTCGCGGGCACGGTCATCGATGCCCCGACGATGGAGTCCCTGCTCAAAGAAATTTGCCCCGCCAAACGTTGGGCCGAATTTCTCGACCGCAAGGACCTCGACCTTGCCCACGAGATCCCCGGCCTCGCCCGTTTCCGCGGCAATTACCTCTACAATCACTGGGGCCAAGCCGCCGTCTTCCGCCAAATCCCGGCCAAAATCCTTTCCTTCGATGAACTCAAGCTCCCCGAGTCGCTGAAAAAACTCTGCCACCTCGATCAAGGCCTGGTCGTCGTCACCGGACCGACCGGCTCCGGCAAATCGACCACGCTCGCCGCAATGATCGATTACATTAACACCAACCTCTCCCGCCACATCATCACCATCGAGGATCCCATCGAGTTCGTCCACCCGGTGAAAAAATGTGTCATCGTGCACCGCGAGGTCGGCGAACATACCGCCTCCTTTGCAAATGCCCTGAAAGGCGCGATGCGCCACGACCCCGACATCCTCCTCCTCGGTGAAATGCGCGAGATGGAGACGATCAAACTCGCCCTCGGCTGCGCCTCGATGGGCATGCTCGTTTTCGGCACGCTGCACACCAACAACGCCCCGAAGACCGTCGACCGCATTATCAACACCTTTCCCGCCGAGGAACAAAATCAGGTCCGCATCATGCTCGGCAGCTGCCTCGCCGGTGTCGTCGCCCAGCTCCTCTGCAAACGCATTCCGAAGGGTCGCTGCGCCGTCCACGAAATTCTCTTACAGCATGAAGCGCTGCCCAACACGATCCGCAGCGGCCAGATTGCGAATATCAAATCCATCATCGAGAGCGGTGGCATGGACGGCATGATCACCATGGACAACAGCCTCATGAACCGCGTGAAAGACGGAACCATCGAGCCCAAAGAAGCCTACATGAAAGCCGCCAACAAAGGCACCTTCGCCCCGCTCCTCCAACCCGGCGACCTCGAAGGCGGACACTGATCGAAACGCTTTTTCTTTCGTTCTTATTCTTACTTTTCGTCAGTCGAACCGCCGGCACGACCGGCGCTCGCCTACTTCTTCCTCACCCACCCCGCGCCCTTCGCCCACCCGGTCATCGCCGCCCCCGCCGCAAAACCACCCGCGTGTCCCCACCACGCCACGCCGCCTTCAAGCCCCGCCGCGAGCGAGCCGAGTCCACTCCACAGCTGCAACGCGAACCACAGCCCGAGAAAAATCACCGCCGGCACCGGCAACACCGGCACAATCCACGGCACGAGCGCGAACACCCACGCCGTCGGAAATAGCATCACATAAGCCCCCAGCACGCCGGAAATCGCACCGCTCGCGCCCAGCATCGGCACCGTCGAACCCGGATCGACGCTCACCTGCGCCGTCGCCGCAGCTCCCCCGGCCAGGACGTAGCCGAGCAGATACTTCACCGACCCCAGCCGATCCTCCACTGGTCGCCCAAAAATCCACAGGAACCACAGATTCCCCAACACGTGCGCGACGCCACCGTGCATAAACATGTGCGTGAGCACCGTGAGCCATTGCTGCCCGTCACCCGCATTTCCGATCAGCCGCTTCGCCACGAGCGCATGCTCCGTCACAAAACCCGCGAGCACCTTGTCGCTGTGTCCGAGGCCGAGCCATAGTTCCCACGCAAACACGCCGAGATTCGCCGCGATGAGCAGCCCCGTCACGACCGCCGGTCGTTTCTGTTTCGCCGTATCCGCGAGTGGCACCATGCGCGATGTTACGCGCGACCAGCCACCCGGCCGCAAGCTTCGTCCCGCACCCGTCGCTTCATCCGCCCCTCAAACTCGGTCCGATTTTTTCGGCGCATGCCGCAACACACTGTCGATCCGCCAGACCCCGTCCCGCTCTTTCACGAGCCCATAATCGTAGTCCGCCCGACCCTCATTGGAAAAAACCTGCACGCGCACCGCCGCGCGCGCGCCATCATCACGCACGAGCCCAAATTCCGCCCGCGTGTTCGCCCAAATCTCCGGGTAATTATTTTCCACAATTAGCAAAAACTGTCGCATCGGGCGCTGCGCCCGCAGGTTCGCCGCCGCAAACGCATAAGCCTTCTGCCTCTCGCCCACCCGAAACGCCGCGAGCTGCCCTTCGATTGCCTGCACCACTTCCTTACGGACCTCGGGTTTGCTTGCCCGCAGGCCACTTTCGGCCCCACGCACCAGGCCCAACGCCAGCGCCAGCACCAACCATATCATTCGCATCGTCCGTCCGTTCATGAGCAGACCCTGCCACGTGTCAGCGCCAGCGCAACCCAGCTCATGTTCCACCGGGGGCTCGTATCACACCGCAAGCTGCCGCTTCAAATCACTCCGTCGCCCCGCACCAAACTCAGCCGCACTGCGTGCAGCCCACCGCTGGATTCGCAGCTCAACGGCAGCCCACCTGCCCGCGCCGCCGTCCGCCGTTTTCCCGCGCCTGACCCACCCCCTCAGCGTTTTCCGCAGATTATTGTTTTGCTCCCAACGGCAAAGTCGACGGGCTATCCGTGCTATGTCCAGCGTGCCACCACCGACCAATGAGCTTGCCGAACTCGCCTCTGTGCTCGGTGAAGATAACGTCCGCACTCTCGTCCGCACCTTTCTTCGCGACTTCCCCGTCTCACTCGCCGAACTCTCCGGCCCCGGTGATCGCAAGAACCGCCACCGCATCGCCCATAGCATGAAGAGCAACACCCGCCTGATGGGGGCGCACCATCTCTCCGACCGCATGGCCGCCCTCGAGACCCGCTTGGAGCAGCCGACCGGACCAGACTTCACCGCCGACGATCTCACCCTCATCTCGCGCGATTACGAAGCGATCGCCGGCCCGCTCCGCGCATTCGTCGGCTAGACGGCCGCCCCAGTGGGACGTACCGATCCGCGCGCCCCAGTCGTCACCGCTGCGCCAACACCCGCGATCAAGCGCGGTTCAATTGTCGACCAAGCCAACTTGGATACACCACCGCGTTAGGCTCGCCACCTCGCGCACGCCGACTTTTTCCATGATGTTGGCCCGGTGTTTCTCCACCGTCCGCACACTCAGGCCAAGTTTGGAGGCGATCTCCTTCGACATCTGGCCTGCGGCCACCAAACGCGCGATCTCCTGCTCCCGGGCGGTGAGCGGCACGTCCAGCGGACGTTTCGCGCCCGGCAAAGCCCCACCACTACGGGCCCGCACCCGGCTCGCAAAAAACATGCCGCCCGCGCGCACCGTCTCGACCGCGCTCAGCACATACTCAATCGGTTCCGTCTTGTCGACGTAGCCATTGACGCCGATGGCCATCAAATCCGCCGGCAAGCGCTCACTCGGGTGCGCCGTAATCACCAAAATTTTCATGTCCGGCACCAAGCGCCGAATCTCGCGCGCGATCTCCAGCCCATTGATGTCCGGCAGCATCAGATCAACCACCAGCATGTCCGGTTTCTCACGGAGACAATACTCGAGTCCCGGCTTGCCGAGACCAAACTCGCCAACCACTTGAATCCCCTTCACCTTGCCCAACGTGAGCAAAATTAACTGGCGAAACATCGTCTCGTCTTCGATGAGAACAACTTTGATTTGGCTGCGCATGCGATTCGAGGGCGGTAGGGCTAAGCAGTGTTACACGACCGGTCACGCACTTCTACGAATGGCGCTTCCGATCAACGTTTGGTAAATTGGGACAAGGCACACTCTCCATGACCGAAACTAAGTTCAAGCTCACAGTTGCAACGACGTCCTCCCCGATGACGGCACCCACGCATCCAGCGCAAGGTCAGCCATGAGCGAGGCCGCCAAAGCCCCCCCTCGTGCGCACGTGATGGTCGTGGAAGATTCATCCGTCTTCCGGGAAATGCAGGGCCTCCTTTTGCGTCAGGCCGGCTATGAGGTTTCGGGCCACGAACACCCCCAAACCGCCCTCGCGGCGGCACGCGAGCGCAAGTTCGATCTCGTGATCATCGACTACGAACTCCCGGAAATGAACGGCCACCAGTTCATGCATGAACTGCGCAAGATTCTTCCCGATATCGCGATCATCTTCGTCTCCGGTTCACTTACCCTCCAACTGGCCATCCAGCTCAGTCGCGAGGGCGTCGCCGGCATTTTTAACAAGCCCGCCAACCCGAAGACGCTCCTCGAAAAAATTAACGAGACGCTCACCCGCACCGGTTCGCGCGACGCCGCTGTGCCCGGCGGCAGCTCCAGCTCGCCGCTCCCAGCCGCCCGCCGCGGCAGCTCCAGCGCCCCTTTCCCCGCTGCCCCCGCCGCCCCGTCCGAGCCGTCGGCCGGCGATCTCGCCTACGCGCCGCGCTATTTTCCCGGCCATTGCGAAGCCTTCCGCGAATTCACCCATCGTCTCTGGAAAGTCCGCGATTTTCGCGCGGTGCTCCTCTTGCAGGGTGAGGATGGCTCGGCTTTCGAGCTCATCGCCCGCGACCTCGCTGCTATTTCCATTTTCCGCGACGGTCCGATCATGGCATGCGATGCCGCTCAGTTCGAAACCAGCCACCTCATCGAGGTCCTCGCGCCCACTCTCCTCGCACGGGACGCCGGCACGTTGATCATCACCGGCGTCGAGTCCCTCACCGTCGCCCAGCAGAAAGTCCTCGAGACCCTGATGACCAGCCGCGACGTGTTCCTCCCGTTCGCCCGCCGCTTTCGCCTCGTGCTCGCTTCCGCCGGACTACTCTCCGATCTCGCCGACTCCGGTCATTTCGGCGAAACTCTCTACTACAAGATCAGCTCCCTCTCCGTGGAGGTTCCATCCCTCGACGAGCTCCGCGACGACATCCTCCTGCACGCCCGCCAACTGCTCGATCAGCATAGCGCCGCGAACAAATCCGCGAGATCCCCCGCCCTCACGACCGACGCCGCCGTCTGGCTGGAAGGGCAGGAGTGGGTCGGAAACTACACCGAACTCTCCCGCACCCTCCAACTTGCCCTCGCGACCTCGACAGGCCCCGAGCTTGATGTCCCCGCCCTCGAAACAGCCCTCGAACGAGCGCTCGTGGAGGTCGGTAAAACCCACGCCGCTCCGCTACCTGCCGCAGTTCCGCCCCGCGCCCGCGTTCCCGCCGCCATCGAGGAAACCCTTCCGCCGTTTTTCATGCGCGCCGCGCCCGCGACCGGTGTCGCAGTCCCGCCCCCCCCCCCCGTTCCCGCCCCGGCGACCGCTTCGATCCCGGCGGTCACTGCGGCCACCAGCCAGCACACCGCCGACGTTCCACCGCCGACACCGGCCGCCCCGAAACCATCGCCCGCCCGCCCGCCTTCCGGGCTCACGGCGCGCAGCGTGTTTCGCCCGGCTTCGAGCGCCTATGATTTCAGTAAACGCCTAGCCGAGTCTCTGGCGGTCGCCGAAGTCGCCCCCGCCTCGTGAGCCCGCCTGCCTGCGGCCACCCGCCCGCGCAATCCCCTTGAGTCGCGCGCCCGACCACGCACGCTCGGGAATTCCTCGCTCGGCCATTCTTGTCTGGTCTCACTGCCAGCCTCGCCTCGCCACTCGTCCTCGCCTAATTCTTTCGTTCCTCGTCCATCATCCATGTCTTTCCGCTCGAACAGCGACGGCCTTCGACCGACTCCCTCTGAACTCATTCGCCCCATGCTCGCCGAAGGGGCTCTTCGCCTCGCCGATGGCCAACGTATCGCCGTGCTCCCGGGCGCTTTTTTTCCGCAACTTTCCGTCGGACTCGACCAACCGTCCGGCGACCACGTGCGCCACGCCGTCTACAAACTCGGCTACGAATGGGCCCTGCAAGATATGGTGCGCCTGAGCCGCCAACTCGCCGCCGAATTCGGCGCCGGTGCCAACCTCGACCTCTGGCAAATGGACGTAAAATTTGTCCTCGACCGTTGGTGGGCGCCCCTCAACGCCGCCGGCTGGGGTGCTTGGACCCTCGACCTGTCCTCGCGCACCCGCCGTTTCGCCTTCGTGGAACTCCACCATAGCCTCGTCGCCGCCCACTCCCCCGGCGCGACCCAGCCTTCCTGCCACCTTTACGCCGGCCTCTTCGCCGGCGCACTCAGCTTTTTTGACCGCATCGAATCTCACTCCGTGGAATTTCAGTGCGCCTCCCTCGGGGCTCCCTCCTGCCGGTTCGTCGTCGGTCCTGGCCCACAAGTCGACGAAGTGGAATCGTGGCGCCAGCAAAAGGTCGCTCCCGACGAAATCCGCCGTCGGCTCACCTAACTCCAACCGCCATGAATGCTTGGAATGAAACCCACTACGCCCGCGCTCAGGAGTTCACCCGCCTCCTGTCCCAGGCACTCTCCGCCGCCGCACCCGCGACCGCCGCCAACCCGGCCACGGCACCTGCACCGGTCGTTTCACCGCTGATCGCCTCCCCTCCTCCGCCGTCTCCCGCGACATCCTCTGCGCCCGTTCCACCCGCTGCACCCGCCCCGGCCGGTGCCCAACCCGCTGCCAACCTCTTCAAGAAAATCCCGTGGAAAAAGTGACCACCCGCCGCGATGCCTCCCTCTGACGATACCACTTCCCCAGCCGACCTCGACCGTCTCTTCGACCCTCGCGCGTTTCTGGCCGATGCCGCCACCGGCCGCGTCTCCGACCCCATCGGCACCCGCGTCGCCTACGTCTCGCGTGAATTCTCCCGCGCCCTCCATCACATCCTCATGAAGGAAAAGTCGGGCGCATGGCGTGACACCCTCGCCCGCAGCGGACGCGTGTGCGGCCGCGAAATCGCCGAGGGTCTCGACCGGGAGTCCGCCCGCCTCGGCCTGCCCGCCCTCGGGGCCCTCCCGCTGGAGACGTGTCTGGTCTTTCTCGAGCGTATCTTCGTTGCCCACGGCTGGGGCGTATTGCGGGTCGACCTCGCTGACGCCCCCGAACACGGCCTCGTCACCGCCCAGCTCACCCACAGCTATTTCGCGGAAGTCCTGTCCCATGTGGACGATTTCGTCGACCCTCTGCCCGCCGGCACTCTTCAAGGTTTCTTCGAGCACATCAGCGGCGAACCACTCGGTTGTCTCGAAATCGCCTGCGTCCGCCGCGGCGCCCCTCAGTGCACCTTCGTCATCACCGCGAGCGAACGCCTCGACGCCATCGCCCCCTTCCTCGGCCGTGAGCCTGCCGCCGCGATTATCGCGCGACTCAAAGCCTGAGCCCGCCAGTCATGTCCCTCGCTTCGCCGAAAATCACCTGCCTTTTCTTCACCGACCCGTCGCTGCCATCGTTTTTGGCCACCCCCGCCGGTCGGGCCCTCGCCGGCGACCTCCTCGTCGAATGCGCCCCGCACCCCGCGTTGGGCTACGTGCTCAACCTTGAGACTCCTTCCAATTACCCCGGCGTCGCCGGCCTCCTCGGCGGGATCGACGTCGGCACGCTCGCCCACCCCACCGACGCGCTGCCCGCGCCCATCCTCCTCGCCGCCGGCGCGCCCGTCTCGATGCTCGCCGTGCGCTCCGCCCTGACCTGCCTCCTGCGTCCCGACGAACGCCTCCGCGCGATCACCCTGCTCGTCCCACTCGGCGAAGCCCGCGCCCTCGGCGCCGCACTCGCCGTCGCTGACCGCTTCGCCATTGCTTGGGACGTCGCCGCCTTTCCGCACGAGGAACTCCTCGCCTTCGCCGGTTGGCTCGCAGCCGAAAAACTCCTCACCCGAGAAAATTTCGCCGGCCTCCACCCCTACGCGGCGACCCCGTCCGCGGCCCACACTCAGCGCCTCGCTCCCCTGCTCGCTCCCCTCAACGCGCGCCTGCTCTCCGTCGCGTAGCCGCCGCCGGCCACCCGTCCCTCGCAGCAGTGTGCTGCCTTTCGCGTCGGTCCCTCGCCCCACGTTTCCCGCTTCACGCGCGCGCCCGCGCATGCAGCCAACACCGCAGCGCACGAAAATCCTCCGGCAAAAAAACCTCGCGATTTTCTGCCAACACGTCCGACCCACCGCGCCATTCCCGCTGCAATAATTCTCCGTGGCCTGCTGCGGTGTGCGCCACCCAATGCGGACAATCCACACAGTGAGTCCCACTCACGCGCCCCCGCACTCGCTCCAGTTCCTGTCGCCGACAGCCCCCGCCCTTGGCCACTTCCCGAAATGAGTCCCGGCACACCGTAAACTCTGGATACACGCACGCCTTCACGAGCTGCGTCACCGTCTTCGCCAGCAAATCATCGTTCGCTCCCACCAGCACCCGCGCCACGAGCGGCGCGCACTCCGCCTCGCTCATCCCGCCCGGCACACCGCACTCACCTTCCCGCAACGCCCGCGGCAACCCGCGCTCCCGCACGAGCGCCCACAGTCGCCCGCTCACCGCCGCAGCCTCGGTCGCCGCCAGCGCTGCGCGCCCATTCTGCTCGAAAAATCGCCCCAACACCGCCGTCACCAACCCAGGAAAATCCCTTGCCGCCGCGTCATCGTTCATCGCCCCGCACGACGCCCCAATCCCTCGCCCCTGTCAACGCCCGCGCCCCGTCCAAGAATTGTCATGGTCACACCTCACTAATATCTCCAACTGTGCTGGTCTCAAAATCCCGCGACTACTCCTGCCCCACTCCCCGCTTTCCCCTACACTCCTCAACTCCCGATTCCAGCTGCCCGATGCCCGATTTCAAGATTTCCGCCCTCCGTTCTCCGCCCTCCGTTCTCCGCCCTCCGTCCTCCGTCCTCCGCCCATGATCCAAACTCTCACCGCCCCCGCGCCCGCGCCGCTCTATGTCGAGCTCGCGCGTTCGATTGAGCAACTCATCGACCAAGGCACCCTGCGACCCGGCCACCGACTCCCGTCCGTCCGCCGCATGTCGCTCCAACGCGACGTCAGCATCTCCACCGTCCTCCAAGCCTACACGCTCCTCGAAAACCGCAGCCGCGTCGAAGCCCGCCCCCAATCCGGTTACTACGTCCGCCCCCGTTTGTCCGGAGCCGCGCTCGAGCCGCGCATGGCCAAGCCCATGGCGAAAGCCAGCTACGTCGGCGTCAACGATCTCACCGCCGAAGTCCTCACCCTCGCCAGCGATCCCCACTACGTCCCCTTCGGCGCCGCGTGCCCGCACCACTCGTTGTTCCCCACCAAAAAACTCGCGCGCCTTCTCGCCGCCGTCGGCCGCAACGACCCGTCCCTCCTCGGGCGCTACGCCATGAACTCCGCCTACGATCCGCTCAGCCGCGAGATCGCCCGCCGCTATCTCCAGGCCGGTTGCCCACTCGCCCATGACGAACTCGTCGTCACCATCGGCTGCACCGAAGCCCTCAACCTCTCCCTCCGCGCCGTCACCAAACCCGGTGACACCGTCGCCGTCGAGACGCCCACCTACTTCGGTTTTCTCGAAACCCTCCAGAGCCTCAACCTCCGCGTCGTCGAAATTCCCACCGGCTCCCGCACCGGCATCTGCCTCGACGCCACGCGCGAAGCCCTCGCCCACCACGATGTGAAGGCCCTGATGGTCATGCCCAGTTTCTCCAATCCCCTCGGCTCCTGCATGCCGGATGAGCACAAGGAGAAACTCTACCGCATCCTCGCCGAGTTCGACGTCCCCGCCATCGAAGATGATGTCTACGGCGACCTCCATTTTGGCGAGCGCCGCCCCAAGCCCCTCAAAGCCTGGGACACCGACGGTCGCGTCCTCCTCTGCAGCGGCTTTGGCAAAACCCTCGCCCCCGCCCTGCGCGTCGGCTGGTGCGCGCCCGGCCGTTACCTCGAACGCGTCCGCCGTCTCAAATTTACCAATACCCTCGGCACGCCCGTTGTCCTCCAAAAAACTGTTTCCGATTTTCTCCGCAACGGCGGCTACGATCACCACCTGCGCTCCATTCGCCGCGCGTATCATAACCAGCTACACCTCTTCTCGCAGGCGATCCTCCGGTATTTTCCCGAAGGCACGCGGCTCAGCCGTCCCGAAGGCAGCTTCGTGCTCTGGATCGAACTCCCGCCCGGCGTCGACACCCTCCGCCTCTACCGCGACGCCCTCAAACAGCACATCACCACCGCCCCCGGCGCGCTCTTCTCCGTGAAGGATCGCTACAAAAACTGCCTCCGCATGAACTGCGGACTCCCCTGGACCGACGCCATCGCCACCGCCCTCCAAACCCTCGGCGACCTCGCCAAGAAACAACTCTGACGCCCAACGGACCGGCGGCTTTTCAGCCGCCGTCAATCGACACGGCCTCCACCCTCCCTTTTTCCCCGATGCCTTTCACCCCCGAATCCCTCTCGGTTCCTCCCTCCTCCTGCGACCTCGCCGCGCTCCACGCTCTACTCCGCGACGCCGTCGAGAGCGGCGCCTCCATCGGCTTCACGCTCCCGCTCACCGACCCCGAAATTTCCGCCTACTGGGCCGAAGTCTTGTCCGCCGTCGCCGACGGCCCGCGCGTCCTCCTCGTCACCCGCGACGATACCCACCGCATCGTCGGCAGCGTGCAACTCGAACTCGCGCAGCGCTCCAATTCCCGCCACCGCTGCGAACTCCAAAAACTCCTCGTCCTCCGCTCGCACCGCGGCCGCCGACTCGGCTTCACCCTCATGCAAGCCGCCGAACACGCCGCCCGCGCCGCTCACCGCACCCTCATTGTCCTCGACACCAGCGCCAGCGGCAACGCGCTCAATCTCTACGACCGTTGCGGTTACACCCACGCCGGCGTGATCCCTCGCTACGCCACCGACCCCGACGGCACGTTCATCGACACGGTCCTCTACTACACGGAACTCACCCTCTAACGTCGTCTTACTTCGGCTCCTTTTCTTCCGTGTATTCCGAGTGTTCCGTGGGCCCCACTTTCCGACTCTTCGTGTATTTCATGGTTTCTCCTCCGTATCTCCGCCGCATTTCTCATCCGTGTTCATCCGTGTCCATCCGTGGTTAAAAAATCCGTGCCCACCGCTCCCTCCCGCGCCGCTCTCGTCCTCGCTTTCACCGCGATCTACCTCATTTGGGGCAGCACCTACCTCGGCATCCGCGTCGCCGTCGAATCTATGCCGCCATTCTTGATGGCCGCCGCGCGCTTCCTCATCGCGGGCGCGATCCTTTTCACCTTCCTCAAACTCCGCGGCGCCGCCTGGCCCACCGCCTACCAGTGGCGCGTCAACGCCGTCATCGGCACGTTCCTCCTCCTCGGCGGCAACGGTGCCGTCGTCTGGGCCGAGCAATACGTCCCCTCCGGCCTCACCGCGCTGCTCATCGGCGTGGGCCCGCTCTTCATCGTCCTCACCGAGTGGGCCTGGTCCGGCGGCACGCGACCCGGTGCCCACACGATGGCCGCCCTGTTCCTCGGTTTCTTGGGCGTCACGTGGCTCGCCGCCCCGTGGGAAAACCCCGCCCACGGTGGACTCCACCTCGGCGGCGTCGCCGCGATTCTCCTCGGCTGCGTCTCGTGGGGCATCGGCTCGATCTACTCGCGCCACGCCAAACACGGCGCCGATCCCCTCCTCGCGTCCTCCCTCCAGATGCTCGGCGGCGGCACCGCCCTTTTCGTCGCCGCCTTGCTCCACGGGGATTTCGGCGCGCTCCATCTGTCCGCCATCACCCCCCGCGCCTGGGGCGCCTTCGCCTATCTCATCGGCATGGGCTCGCTCGTCGGCTTCTCCACCTTCGTGTGGTTGATGAAACACAGCACACCCGCCCGCGTATCCACGTATGCTTACGTGAACCCCCTCGTCGCCGTCTTCCTCGGTTGGCTCCTCCTCGACGAACCCATCGGCCCGCGCACCCTCGTCGCGTCGGCCATCATCATCGCCGCGGTCGTCATCATCACCGCGCAGAAGAATAAATCCGCCGCCGCC